>JBCBDN010000008.1:0-33397 GCA_038529685.1 Cyanobacteria bacterium J06598_1
AAGCGTTTCGGGTATGCCAAAAGCCCTATTTCACATGGTTTAAACATCTTTTTCGCCGTAAGCACTCACTCAATTTATGAGGAAAAGCCCGCCTGTAGAGGGATGCTTGGTTACTTTTCTTAATTTATTTAGTTGCAAATATTTTTTATATGCTGTACTGCTGTTCGTAGCGATCGCACCCCTAAACACCGAACAGCAAAAACCGAACAGCATACCCATCCATCAAAAAAAGCCATGAAAAACATGGCTAGTGTGAAACGGTGCTGGCTCTATGCTTATTTAGTCGAGCGTGAAGGGAACGAAGTCATAGCCAGTGCCAGAGCGAGTACCGGCTTCTACCTGCACAAGGCGGTCTACTTGGCGGCGATCTCCCGAAGGCAAAAAGTCAATCGGGCCAGTCGCACTGTCCACGGTAAAGTCATTGTCCAATGCGGCTTTTAGCCCTTCTCTGCTGGCGTCGCCCGTAAGTCCAGTTGCAATCGTAATCACCGCATCATAGGCTGCCGCTGTCCGCCAGCTCACATCACCTTTCCACAGATCACGAGAGCTTTCTACAAAGTCTTCACTGGTATCACGCGAGAGCAAGTGCCAAGGCACAGCTACGGTCAGGGCCTGGGCGTCACTCTCAGTCTCTTGCAAAATATAGCGGTTGTAAATTTCGTCTCCGCCCAAAATCGGTCGCTGATTACCGTTCGCGGCAATGACTTCAGCCGCCGCTTCAAGTGTGTCAGGGCTCGCTGCCAGCATTAAAACGTCGGCATCGGAAGCATCTACGTCTTCCTCTGCCGAAAAATCACCTTCAGACAAGTCGTATTCATCAATAACGTCACCGCCCCAGGCCGCCACGAAGCTATCGAATTCTTCTTTCAGTGAGCCGCTAGTGTCACTACTAGAATCGTAAAAAACCGCTGCCGTGCGGTCTTCTCGGTAATAAAGCATATAGGCCGCTAGGGCCGCTGCGGCAAAGCTATCGGTAGGAACGGTGCGATATAGATAAGGACTAATGCCTGAGAGATTGACTGCCGCACTCACTGGTGTAACCGTGACGAGCTCTCCTCGCTCATAAATAGGGGCAGTCGCCAGCGTCACATCACTGCTGTAATGACCGACAACGCCTAAAACAGACTCATCTTCAATCAGATTTTCAGCAAGCTCTGTGGCAGTGTCAGGGTTATTGCCGTCGTTGACGAGGACTAGCCGTACCGGGGTGCCGTCAATGCCGCCTGCTCGGTTGACATCGTCTTGGGCTTGAGCTGCGCCACGCAGAATTTCTAAGCCGGTAGCACTATCCTCGCCTGCGGGTGCCACGACGGCTAAAACTAAAGCCTTTTCGTCACCGATGCGGGCGTTGCTGCGATAAATGAACGCTTCTGGATCGTTAGGATTTTCGGATAGGGCTGAGTTTAAAACGGTGACGGCATTGGCGTAGTTGCCCTGTGCGATCGCCTCTACACCTTCTTCTTTCGCTGCCGACGCTTCATCAAACAGAGTCTGACCACCAGCACTAACCCGTGACTGTAAAGATTCAGGCAGTGCATCATCTAGCGATAAGCCCCCACTCGACTGTAGCTGCACGGCGCGATCTACCCGGCCAGTGAGTGCCCACAAAAGTAGCGAAATGCCGCCTACTAATCCAAAGGCTAACAAGGTAGCTACAATTGCGAATCGACTGTCATTTTCCTGCGCCATACCGTCAACGAATCCAGGTGTTTGAGTAATCTTTTTTGGTAAACAGTTCTAATATACGGCCAAACAGCTCGATAGCAGCGCGGATTTTGAGATTCATCAGTTTTTTATGAGCGCTTTGCGATCAGTAGTGGTCTAGGTAGTGGTTGACTAAAGTCTCGAAACCCTGAATTCTTGCAACTCTGAATGCTCGAAGCCCTAAATGCCTGGCCTATCATTTGATACATAAAGTATTAGATACCGAGAGAGTTAATACTCTCTCGCTGTTGCGCCGTAGTGACGAGTGTATGAGCCGTCATCATGCCACTGGCTGCAACCGCCGGCAGGCCAATACCTGGAAAGGTGGAGTCTCCACAGCAAAGCAGTCCTTTAATAGGGGTTTTGGGGCCTGGAAATAGAGACTGACCCGCGCGAATCGCTGGACCATAGGTTCCTCGGTATCGGCGGAGATAGCGCTGATGAGTAAGGGGCGTACCTGTCAGGTTGAGGGTAGTGCGCTGGCGAATATCTGGAATGGCTCGCTCTAGGGCTTTCCACATGACCTGCGATCGCACTTCTTTTTGCTCCGCATAGGCTGGCGAACCCGGCTCCACCGATTCCCATAATTCATACGGCTCATTCCCAGGCGTGTACACATGAATCGTATGCTTTCCAGGCGGTGCCAAAGTCGGGTCTAGCACGGACGGAATAGAAATGAGCACCATATTCTGCGGTGCGGTAATGCCTTGATCCCAGTCATTTACAACAATATAGTGACAGGCCAAGTCTTCAGGCAGTCCGTCAGCCTCTATCCCCAAGTGCAAATGCATAAAGCTCTCGCAGGGCGGTATGGTCTGCCGCTTTTTTACAAACTTCTCTACAGGCGTCTGGAGCAAATCCTCCTTCGGCAATAGCGGCAGCGTATCCCAAACAGAAGCATTGGAAACAACAGCTTTACTGGCCTCAATTCGATTGCCGTTGCGCAGCGTCACCCCAGTAGCGCGGCCTGCTTCGGTATTAATGTGAGCCACGTGAGCGCCCGTCTTAATCTGTCCGCCGTGTTTTGTAATGCCACGT
This sequence comes from Cyanobacteria bacterium J06598_1, assembly GCA_038529685.1. Lineage (GTDB taxonomy): Bacteria > Cyanobacteriota > Cyanobacteriia > Phormidesmidales > Phormidesmidaceae > Phormidesmis. Next base: position 2,743 of record JBCBDN010000008.1, read on the forward strand.
GCAAGGGCTTCTACCAAGGCGGCAGAGCCGCCCACTGGGTAGTCGAGCTGAACACCGGGGCGATACCAATCGGCAAACATAAAGGCCACTTCGGCGGTGCTGGTGCCGCTAGCGGGCAGCCCTGAAAGTAAAAAGCACAGCATCTCTAGCCAGTTGCGAGCAAAAGGATCCGTGATGACGCCATCGATTATGCGGCTGAAGGGGCCTGTGAGCTTGGTGGTATTGGCGGTGTGCTTGAGCAGGTTGGGAACGAAGGGAGCGGCGGTTTTAAGAGCGCCCCAGTCAAAGCGAACGGCAGCGGTGGGGAGTGCGATCGCCGCGCTGGCCAAAGGCTTCATAATTCGCTGAAGCTCCCGCCACTCAGCCACGGCCTCAGCACCGCGCAGCTTTTGCAGTACCTCACAAAACTGATCAACACCCACAGCAGTATCAAAATCACCTTCTGGTAAACGGCAACCCCAGGTATCGTAATTAGCCCAGCTCAGATCTTCATCAATAATATCGAGGACTTGCCGCAGCGGGTTGGGCGAAGGGCTGTAAGACATCCCTGAATATAAGGAGGGACCAGAGTCAAAATGGTGACCATCCCTAGTGAAGCCGTGGGCAGCCCCGCCCAGCAGCGTATGGCTTTCGCAAACGGTGACCTGCACGCCGTAATGGGCTAGCAGCGCAGCGCAGCAAAGCCCACCCATGCCGCTGCCAATAATCACGACTTCTGTTTGTTCTACTGGCATAGCTTATGAAAGTGCAGCTATCTTGGCATCTTCTTTGGCTCTAAAGCCCACCATGACCGCCTTGCCGTCTTTCTCAAACAGCGGTCGCTTCAGCAACATGGCATCTTCAGAGAATGCTTTAGTCCACTGCTCGTCGCTCCACTCTTTTTTCTCTTCACCCAGCGCTCGGTAAGAAAGCCCAGAGGTATTTTTCATTGGCTTAGCGCTTAGCTCACCTACCCACTGCTCAATCATGGCCTGAGTCGGTGGGTTCTCTTTCGTATTGATAAAGGTATAGTCGATACCTTGTTCATCGAGCCAAGCCAGTGCTTTTTTGCACGTCCCGCAGTTAGGAATACCGTAAACGTTCAAACTCATGGATGTTTGGCGCTGAGAGGAGGCGCTATGAAAAACTGGCTTCATTGTGAAACATTAGGCGGCACGATGCTAGGCGATGGGACAGATTCTGGGGCGCTAGGCGGCTCAGTCTCCATAGGAAGAGAGGGTTCTGGTGGCGTCAGCATGGCCTCCGTAAGGGTGGTAACGATGTACAGAGGTAGGGGCTGCTGACCAATTTGAATAACCGCAGCACTGTCTAACGCTTCTTGATAAACGGGGTTTTGATCAACTTCAGCCTGCATAAAGCCGAGCGATAGCGCTTTGAGATAGCTATAGCCAAGGTCCGTATCTGCAGTCACAAGCTGGTTGGCAGCCGCCACACGATCTGTTCCTTCAATCTCTAACGGATCGTATAAATGAGAGCCGCCCTGAATTAACGCTAGGTAGTGAGGCACTTCGGTTTCAGCATTGGCTTCGGATTCGACATCGGCCTCAGCGTTAGCACCGGTATCAGCTGCATTTAACCAGGTAAAAGGGCGAATTTGTTCCAGTAGGGCAGGGGCAACCGGGTCGCTGCTACCGGCCACGAGCAGGCTAGGAATGCTAACTTGGGCAAAACCTTCTGGGCCAAAAAGGCTGCTGGTGACTGGGTTGAGCGCAATTACGGCCTGAATACGATCGTCGCGCAAGTCTTCAGTAAATTGAGCGGAATCCAACAGGGCAGTGCACTGCAAAACCATAGAGGGGTTGGCCCCATTGAAAATGAAGTCGTCTGAGTCACAGTTGGCTTTTAAATTGTCGTAGTCGAGCTGGGCGCCGGATAGGGCAAGGGCAGTGTAGCCACCGAAGGAGTGACCAATGATGCCGACACGAGTGGGGTCTAGCTTGTTGGCCAGGGGGCCGTTGCCTTCGTTTAGCCGGGTGAGTTCGTCTAATAGGTAAGAGACATCGCGGGGGCGATCGCTAAACTCCGTCGGATCAGAAACTTCTTGCGCGCCGCCGCGAAACAGATCGTACAGCCGTTCAGTATTACTGCCAGGGTGTTCTAGAGCAGCGACGGCGTAACCATAGCTGGCGAGGTGTTCTGCCACGGTGACAAAGCCCTTGCGATCGCCTGCCAGCCCATGAGAAATCACAACAATCCCTGCCGGGGGCGCATCCGTTGGCAAATATAGGTCGGTCAGCAACGTGCGATCGCGGTTTGAATCTACAATCGACAGCTCTTGAACCGTTACGGCATAGGGCCCCACGCGAGACAGTAAATCTAAGGCTGGTTCACCTGAAGCAAACACAGAAGGCGGTGCACTCTGACCGGAGATAGCTGCGATCGCACCTTCAGTATCTTCAATCAGCTGCGTAAATGAGTTAAACAGCTGAAACGCCTGCTGAATATTAATCCGCACATTGTCAGTTGGGAACTCATCTAAAACGCCTAGCAAAGAAAGTCCACCTGGTTCCGCAGCGGCCAGTACCAGTGCACCTCGCAGCCCTTTTGCACCGTCACGACGCCCCTGGGTTTGAATCACACCACCCAAAGAGCGCAAAATATTGTCACCGATGGCCGAGTACAAAAACTGAGAAATTTGGACTGCGTCAATATCTCTGCGCTCCTGTAAGGCCTGCCGAAACTGCGATCGCCGCTCTGGACTCAAATAGCGCAAGTATGCATTTAGCGACCGATCAGCAACGCCAGTATCCGCATAAACTTGCAGTGATTCCACCGTCGTTGATATTTCAACAAACCCGTAGGTGAGTGTGACTCGTTCAGCAGCCCGAACCGGCGCTGCAGGCAGGAAGGGCAGCATGCAGCCGAGGCAAACGCCTCCGACGAAGCTAACCGTCTGAAGCTTGAATGATTTTGCTAGCGCGCTGAATAACGTATCAGGCGAAGTACGAAACCGGGTACAAGAAAAAGGAGGTGCCATAAGCATTTCAAAGGGAGAAGAAGCCGCAGACCTTTTGAAGCAGCCACCGACTAATGTTTACCACCGTAATGAACCAAATCAGCACACAGGGTGCCTCGTAGTCCACATATCTAAACTGGTTGGTTTAGTTTTCCAGCATCACAATAGCAAACCCTTCTGCGATCGCTTATGAAGTATTCTTTACTCGGATTTTGCGTCTAGCGAAACCGGTACAACGCCCTCACGCAGTCCTTTTTGTTCATGGAGCCAAATGTTTTGGGCAAACCGAAATCTGCCGAAGGTCGATGCGATCGCCTTAAACCCCTGATACGGCAGTCCAGGCCGTGAAATAAACGCCACCTTCCGCCACTCTGCCAGCTGCATTTTCTGCACGGCCTCTATCTCCGGCTGCCGCTCCGCCTGAATTGCTTGAAAAACTTCATAGGGCACTCGCCCGTTGCGGTTATCTACCTTTCTCATGTGGTTGGCCACCACAATGGCATCGCGCAGCGCCATGTTAGTCCCCTGAGCTCGGTTCGGCGCCATCGGATGCGCCGCATCACCGATCAGCAAAAATCCTGGCAGGCTCCAGCGATCGCAGCAGCCTACCTGCACATCAAGAAAAATCGGCCCTTCTAGCTCGTCTTTGTGTGAGCGAAAGTGCGCGGCAAGTGCTGGCGGCAGCGCGGCAGCAAATTCCTCAATCCAGTCACGGTCCTTTAAAGCTTGTAGCGTCGGCTGAGCGGAGGCTTTACCTGACGGCGCCTTTTGCGTAATCCATCCAATCTGCAACCGCCCGTCCCACGAAGGGTAAAACGCAAACTGTCGATCTGCTTCTAGACAAGCGACAAAAGGGGTTTCCTCTTTAAGTGAAATAGGGGCGGGTAGCTTAAACCACAGCACATCGAACTGAGCAGGCGATTTTTGCAAGTCTAGTCCTGCGAGCTTGCGAAGACGAGAGTATCGTCCATCAGCGGCGATCACCGCATCGGCCAAAATGTCTCGACTCTGGCCACCGTAAGGGCTTTTTGACTTTGCTCGTATGCCGATTACAGCGTCTGTTGCGCGATCGCGCAATAACTCCACCCCTTGCCACCCCGGACAAAACTCAAAGTTAGAAAAGGATTCCGCCTTCTCCACCATCGCCTTCAGCAGCGCCCCCTGATCAATAATCTGCGTAGCGAGCCCGTCTTTTTTAGGCTCCACCACCCGCATGCGCCGCTGCCCACCTACATAAAAATCCCAGGCATCTAGCTGCCGCGATGGAATCTTCTCAAACGTATCTTGCAGTCTCATCTCATACAGCGCGTCGAGGCCCGCAGGCATCAGACCCTCGCCGCGAAAAACACGATCAAACTCAGGTTCTTGCTCTAGCAGAGTAACCTTGAGCCCCTGCTGAGCGAGCAGTAGCGCTGTCGCTACACCCGCTGGGCCGGCCCCTGCGATCACAATATGTTTCATAAACTCTTTTCTTAGGAACGAGGGTGGCAGCTTTCCAGAATTCTGTTGTACTTAACATGTCTTTTCTGTTGTTGGGAACAAAGCAACACAAAAACATGTTAGAAATCAGCTTTTCAAGAATTGGTCTAGCGCTAATTTTAGAGCATCAATTTCCTCTGCCATATTTCCCTCGTGGGCGGCGCGGGCAATGCATTCGTTAAGATGCTCATCCAAAATAATCCGCGATACTCGATTTATCCCACCGCGCACGGCTGCAAGCTGTACCAATACATCTGGGCAAGGTCGGTCTTCTTGCACCATCGTTTTGATCCCGCGAATGTGGCCCTCTAGTCGCGAGAGCCGATTGATGATTTTGCGTAACGACTCGTCACTATGAACATGGGGTTGGGCGTGCTCAGCTGATGACGAATCTAAAGGAATAGGCTCAGATGTGTGTTCGACAGATGCGTGCGGAGAGTAAGGCTTCACTGAATCATGCGTGGGGTAGAAGAGAAAGCTGTAAGCCAGCTAAATAGTTGAGTTTTAAGTATTGTGAGTGTTGTTACGCTGGCATAATTTAAGTGAAGTTGCGTAACGCTATCTGTTGAGGGCTCACCTTGCTTCAGGCACAACGCCAAAACAGGACAAAGGCTTAACAGACGAGCGTTAATAGCATAGCGAAGGTGCCGCCAAACTGGCCTGAAATTGACACAAGGATTTACGTATGCGATCGCGCTCAAAAGCAATCGCTCAAACGGTTTGACCCAGCGTCTGGCATTTAAACCTAACAAGAACCTGAAGATAGCCGCGTATACCCCCCTAGGGCATTGCACAAAATAGGGATAGTCATCCATGATCTCCGTAAGTTGTTCAGCGTGTCGTTTGGCTTTATTGACATAGGAGTTTGTCATGGAAAACAAGTCCACCATCTTAAGCACTCACACACAAGGAGTACATCCACCAATATGCACAGCCAGCCACAGCAGTCCGAGTACAGCCCAGCGCAAAACGCTTCGTTGTACTGCCTCAGTGTTTTTGGTTGTTTTTTGAACTGAAGACTGCTGTGGCTGGCTGTGCATATTGGTGGATGTACCTTTATTGAGCTGCAGCCAAGCGACTCCTAGCAATACCGCTACTGCGACGGATGCTCCCGGTACACTCAAGGTAGTAGCCAACGGTGAAGACTTTGTCCGCCAGGGCTTTACAGATAAAGATGGTTGGAACATTGCTTTTGACCATGTATACGTCACGCTGGGAGATATTACGGCATCGCAAAGCGAGCCCCCTTTTGAACCGGCCAAAGGCGAGACTCTCAAAGCTGTTGAACAGGTCCAAGTGTCCTCTCCTGTCACGGTAGATCTCGCAGCAGGCGAAGCAGATGCGCCCCCTATTTTGGTTAATGAGATCACAGAAGCACCCAGTGGACGCTACAATGCCCTATCTTGGGAGATGGTTTCACCAGCCTCAGGCCCGTCGGCTGGATATCCGCTAGTAATGATAGGGACTGCAACCAAAGATGACGAGCAGGTGCCTTTTCAAATTCAGATGACTGAAGAGCTAGCTTTCAATTGTGGTGATTTTGTCGGCGATGCGCGCAAAGGCATTTTGGCCAGTGATGACACAGCTGAGATAGAAGCAACTTTTCACTTTGACCATATTTTTGGCGATGGTGAAGCGGCTACCGATGATGATATAAATACTGGTGCGTTGGGCTTTGATGCGCTAGCTGCGATCGCCCAAAATAACGAACTCAAGGTTACCAGCGAAGACTTAGAAAAACAGCTTAGTCCTGAAGACTACACCACCTTAAAAGACGTTTTACTCAGCCTAGGTCACGTTGGAGAAGGACATTGCGAAGCTACTCTCCTAACCCGCTAATTTCGAACTTGCTGCTCCCTAGCGTCGCGCTGCTGCTAGCATTTGGATATCAAACGCCACAGGCAAGAGCACATGGTGCACTGATCGAAGTGACTCAAAAAACGGTTGAAATCAAAGCCACCTTCGACAACGGAGATCCTATGGCCGCAGCCCAAGTGTTGATTTATTCGCCCACTGATTTAGAGACGCCTTGGGAAAAAGGACAAACCGACAGCGAAGGACGATTCACATTCACACCAGAAGAAAGGGCACCAGGCCAATGGGAAGTCACCGTTAGGCAGGCAGGTCACGGTGGAACAACAACATTTGCAGTAGGAGAGTCCACCACAGGGGCAACCACAACAGAACATGCGGCTTCTACTGCGGCTTCTACTTCAACAGCTTCAACAAACGGCGCGCCGCTGACTGCCTCCACTCAAAAGTGGGTTAGCATTGCCGCTGTCATTTGGGGATTTGTGGGCACCGCGCTGTTCTTTTCTCGTAAACCATCAGGAGGTAAAGCCTAATGCATATTCCTGATTCTATGCTGCCCGCTCAAGTGTGCGCCGCTGGCTATGGGCTCACCGGGCTCATAACGTGGTATTCACTTCGCCAAATTGACCGACAGGGTAATCCAGGCCCTCAGATTCCTAAGGCCGCTTTGTTGTCGGCGGCGTTTTTTGTGGGGTCTGCGATCGCAATTCCCATATTCCCGTTCATCACTATTCACTTTGTACTCAATGGACTCTTGGGCGTGCTGCTAGGCTACTTCGCCTTCCCGGCCATCCTAATTGGGCTCTTTCTCCAAGTGCTAATGATGGGTCATGGCGGGTTTACCACAATTGGGGTAAACGCAGTCATGATGGGCATTCCAGCGCTGCTGGCCCATCGCGTTTTTCAAATGAGACATCTGTTGAAACAGCCAAACAGTCGGCTATCGGTCGGTGGGTTTGCCTTCCTAGGCGGCGCCATCGGCTTTTTGCTGACATTATTTATATTTGTAGGTCTTACCATCACCACTATTCAGTCTGGATTCGATACAAAGCTAGAACAAACTGCAATTATCACTTTGATGCTGGCCCACCTTCCGCTGGTGCTTTTAGAGAGTGGCTTTACCGCAATGCTGGCCGTATTTTTGCAGCGGGTGAAGCCTGAGCTGCTCACAGGAATTTAACCTATGGCGCTATCAAAACACGAAAACTACGTCGCCGGGGAGTCGCTGATTCACAGCTGGTCGCCCAGACTCAAGCTGATTAGCTTGGGCTTGCTGATGTGCGCCTTTTCTATGGTTCAGCATCTCTCCCTAGTGCCGCCGATGCTGGGCGTGGCCGCTATCTTATACTTATTGTCGGGTTTACCTATCTCTTTTTTGTTAAAGAGACTACGCTATCCAGGGCTCTTTATTTTGGCGGTGGTTCTCGTTCTGCCTTTTGGCTCAGGAGATACAGTGCTAGCGCAGTGGGGGCCGCTCGCCCTGCGCCAAGAGGGGCTGATGGCGATGCTGCTGGTAGTCAGCCGGTTTATCTCTATCTTGACGCTGGGTTTTGTGCTGCTGGGCTCCACACCTTTTTTGACTTTACTGCGAACAATGCGATCGCTCGGTCTCCCCACTATCCTCGCAGACATGACCCTACTGACCTATCGCTACCTATTTGAAACGGCAGACATGCTCGCAACCATGCAAAAATCCATGCATCTGCGAGGCTTTGGTCACCGTAAACGCTGGTTTCGGCTAGAGGGGAGAACGCTGATGCAGTTCTCTGGATTACTCGGTACGCTGCTCATTCGCAGCTACGAGCGATCGGAGAGAGTGTACAAGGCAATGCAGCTTCGGGGGTATGGCCAGCTGAAGCAATCTCAGCTGGTAGCGCGGCAGCCGCCTGTGGATGTTAGCAGTATGTTTTTGACCGGATCGTGTGCGATCGCAGCCACCAGCTTCGTGATTGCAGAATTAACCTTTTTGATGAACTAGGGCAACAGGTATGACTTCAGGTACAACGTCGGCAGATCAACTCAATCAAAAAGAACAGCCGACATCCAATCCATCCATAGAAAAAGAGAAAGTACACACTCAACAGCGCCAGAACTACGCCGTTGAGACCCACAATCTCACCTTCCAATACCCAAACCGTGCCCCTGTCCTCAACCACATTTCCCTCACCATTCAGCAAGGCCAGCGCATTGGCATCATCGGCCACAACGGCTGCGGTAAAACCACGCTCTTCATGCTGCTGTGCGGTTTGCTCACACCCACTTCAGGAGAAATCTCTCTTCTGGGCAAACCTGTCACGCCAGGAGAGTTTCGCCCAGAAGTCGGCATGCTGTTTCAAGACCCAGACGATCAGCTCTTTTCCCCCACGGTACGAGAAGATATTGGCTTTGGCCCTCAGAACATGGGGCTCGATCCGGAAGGCGTAACAAAGCAGGTAGACCGAGCGCTGAAGATGACAGGCATGGAGCCCTTAGCAGATAGAACGCCCCATCATTTGTCAGGAGGGGAGAAACAGATGGTGGCGATCGCTGGTCTCCTCGCCATGCAGCCTAAAGTCGTCCTCTACGACGAACCCACCGCTAGCCTAGACTTGCGCACTCGCCGCCGCCTGATTGGCTTCATGCAAAAGTCAGCTGAGACCATGCTGATTTCTTCTCATGATTTGGAGTTTATTTTGGATGTGTGCGATCGCATCCTGCTCATAGATGACGGTCAAATCATCGCCGACGGCGACCCGCTAGACATCATGGGCAACGCCCCTCTCATGGAAGCCCACGGCTTAGAAAAACCCCACTCCCTCATTCCCCACGTACGCCCTCACCACCGCCGACTCACCGTTGCACCTAAAACAACTGCGGTAGGACAAGGCTACAAACAACAGGCGTCTAAAACGGCTGTAAACAACAATGCTCATCGAAAAGCCCAGTCAAAACCAATGAATGGTACAGCTCAACGTCGTGATTAGGCTCACCTCTATTCTGTGATGCTTTCTTCTAACGCAGAGCAGTCGAGCGAGAGATTTCTAAAGCATCTGTGCAATCGAGCAGCATTTTCTAGAACCTTAATCTCATCCAATATATGGCTATAGGCATTGCGAAAAACGTGGCGAAACCCTAGCAATTCCTGCAAGTCGTCGAAAGTTTCAGGACTTAAGAGAGCCTTCCGGTGTCCACTAACATCTGTCGATAGTTGCGCTAGCAAATCTTTGTGCCAGCTAGCGCTTTGAGGCACTGTCCCATCAACGTATTTAGCGATGGTCGAGAGAATTCGCTCAGCCCCTGTATAAAAAACCTTGTAAATTCAGCGCAATGCCACCAATAACTGCACTACGCACGCTGGGCCTTTCTGCGGTAGCCAGCACTGCCACAAATTCAGCATTCTCCTGAACAGCGTGTTCCATCTTGGCTAATTCAGCACTGATTCGATCAAACAACTCCTGAGCCTTCAAAGCTCAACTCCTTTTTCATCAATGGCCTCTCGAATAACTGGATATGCTTTTTCGATAGGGACTAAATCAATCGGAGGAAAGTGGTAAGGGCCCAAAATGTAGTTAGCCGCAGTCCAAGCCTTAGAAAACTGACTATCTGCAAGACCCCACACCGCCAGATCGATGTCAGAGCGCTCGTGCATTTGTGTATGGTCTATCAATGAACCAAATAAAACAGCACGTTCAACGCCGAAATCCGCCTTAAGCATTGTCGCAACTTTTCGCGCAGCCTCCCACCCCTCCTGCTGACGGAGCTTCATTTGCTTTAGTTTTTGTGGCCGCTCTGCTTGAGCTGTCAGTATCCTTTCTACTATTCGCTGACGCTCAGCTTCAGGAATAGGAACTGGACCTACAGGAGTAGAAGCCTTACTTGATGCATTTTTGTGAGAGGGCGTAGCGTTATTTTTCTCTCTTCCATGCATCATATCTACGAACTCCAGCACCAACGATTTCTCCTTGTCTGGGAGTTCGTGCCATTTCTCTAAGAGCAACTGCTCTGAAGTTACAGTGTTGGTGGAGGAAACTTTAGACAAAACGCTCACCTAATTGCCATATCTATACCTTAAACTAATCAGCACCTTAAACTACTCAGCTCCCTATGGTTTTTCCAGGTAAGACTTTTGTGCTTACTAAAACTCTCAATGCGTCCTGGCAAGATACCTAGATCCTGCCAGAAACAATAATCAATTCCTATGCGGCAATAAGTTCTACCTTGCTATAGTCAGACTCATCAATTTGGCTAAACTCCCAGCTATTTTGAAGGTAAGGAAATAGAGCGCAAGAGAGCAAGAAGGGTAAAGTGCAACTAAGTCCTGGGGGCCGAACAACTAACCCGAAAACCGATGAGAAAGTTACGGTTGTCGGGCATAGAGGCGTAGCGAAACGCGGAGCGGCAGAACCTTGGAAGGCTGCTCCAGGAGCCACCACGAATAACTCTTTGAGCGTCCTTATGAGGAGACAACCAAGCAACTCCGCTCACTGGTGTACTCACGTAATTTTCATGCCAATGGTCTGAGCACCATTCCCGCACATTGCCGTGCATATCATACAAACCAAAAGCATTCGCAGGGAAACTACCTACCGTTGTTGTTTGCGCACGGAATTCTCCCTTTGGTCCATTTCCATACGTGCGGGTTGCATTGTAGTTGACAAGCTCAGCCGTTAAGGTCTCACCAAAAGAAAAGGGAGTGGTCATCCCAGCACGGCAGGCATATTCCCACTCAGCTTCGCTTGGTAATCGATACTCATACTCAGACTGTCTCGACAAACGCTTACAAAATTCAACCGTTTCCGACCAAGACACTTTTTCTACAGGACGACTGCTGCTCACAAACTCAGATGGGGCTGGGGTCAAGTCAAATTCTACTTTGGGCAGAGCTGCGATCACACTCCACTGAGCCTGCGTAACTGGATAGCGCCCCATCCAAAATGGCTCTATCGTCACCAAATGCTGCGGTCTCTCAGAATTATAACCTTCGCCTGCTGAAGACCCCATCAAAAACGTACCCCCCGGAATAGAAACCATTTCTAGGTCTACACCTTCAGCTAACGTCTCCTGCCGACAGTTCGCCTGTTTCGTTTCCTTACGAACCATCTGCCCTTTGTCATCAACCGTTATCACTTCAAAAGAGAAGGTCTGTATTGTGGTTTTTTCATCTTGACGACTGCGTTCTGTCGCCACCGCTTCTTTAGCTTCAATAGAGATTTCCTCTACTCGTGCACCGTTTAGTCCAAGTGTCTTGGCCGTTTGAGGAATGTTTGCTCGCTTCACGGCAATGCGTTCCAGCCCCTGAATCGCATCCATATCCGCCCGAATCACTGCCAACACACAAATCCAAAACTGTCTCGCCAAAGCCAAATCACCATTCAACTCCGCCTTACGAGCATCGTCCCGCAAAGGAGTCGCATCGTGTGGCTCAGCCTTATCCGGCAGCAGCACCAAATGCTTCTTCTCAATCGGCTCAGCTCGTATCAACGTCGTCTGCCGAGGCTTCCCATACTCCTCACCCAGCTCAGTCACCCGCTGCTTCAGCCGTCTCCCTAGTCGATCCACCGTCGCACAGTTACTGGGCCCATCCAGCCGCAACGCCTCCAGCAATGCATAGGTAAACAGCCCCTGCTGCAATGCCTCTACCTCATAAGACCGCTCATTCGCCCCACAAGAAAACAGCGTCACCACGCCCTGCTGTGGCTCCGGCTCAATTCCCGTCAAACTCATATCGCGCTCATCCCCACTGCGGCAGGCATCCAGCATCAGCACAATATTGCCCGCCCCACTTCGCCGCAGCCGCTCCGCCACCTCATGAATCGGCAGCCCCGTCCGCTTTATCTGCGCCGCATTCCCATCAATCGGCAGCAAATAATCAATGCCACCATCCCTAACCCCATGCCCCGCAAAAAAGAACCACAAATTATCCTGCGGATTCAAAAAATTCTTCTTCCTGAACTGAGCATCCAAAAACCAGCTCAAATTCCCAAACGTAGGACTTGCCTCTACCGATTGGCCATCCACCACTATCTCTGAAACAGGCTCACCATCCGGTAGCGACTCAGCAAAATAAAAGACCCGCTCAAACCGCAGCTCACCTTCACAAAACTGACCCATTTCGTAGGCATCACGCCGAGCAAACCTCAGCGGACTCACAAACTTATATCCGTTGATACCAATACAAATAGCCCAATTCTTACTCATAAAGCCGCGATTTCAGAAGGCGAATTTAGTTTAGAACAAGTAGCTATCACTGGGCAGCCTAAAAGGGCAATACAAACACAATATCCACAAATTAAAGACTCAGGCTATGATCTGAGAAACGGTGAATGCCTACAGTAGTGAAGAAAGACGGCTTTCGAGTCGTTATTTATCCTAACGATCATGAACCAGCTCATGTACACATCCACAAATCAGGTAGCGAAATCAAAGTTGATGCGCTTACTCTGACGCTCATGTCCGCAAAAGGCTCCCTTAGCAAAAAGGACATTCGTAAGGCAATAAAAATAGTTGAAGAAAACCAAGTAGTGATTCTTGAGAAGTGGGGCGAGTTGCATGGCTAACGTTGATATTACAGACACCCAAATCAAGGCTGCCAGAGAGGTAGGAAAGCATGCCCTAGATCATGATTTTCACGCCGAAGCTGCCTGGTATGATAGCGAGAAAGCTTTAGTATGGATAAAAACAATCAACGGTATTTATCACGGCGTACCCGCAAAGAATCTCCAAGGGCTTCAAAATGGCACCGAACAACAGCTATTAGACATAGAATTGAGCCCTAAAGGAACAGGGCTCCACTGGCCACAACTTGATGCCGATTTGACCGTACACGGTATTATGACGGGCGTCTACGGAACCAAAAAGTGGATGGAACAGCTAAAATCTTCACAGATGAACAGTAACAAGATTTCTCGAATAGCAGTTTAAGAAAGACAATCCTGAACAGTGCAAAGCCTCCCAAACAAATAGCGTTTGGGAGGCTTTATTTAACATTTTTTGCGCCGGGAAAACCCTCGCTAAATCTAGGCAAGCTTCTTTTTGATGAAAGCAAGAATCTTATTATTCTGACTCTTGAGCGCAGCGACCTCTTTCATCAGCGTCGCAACCTGCTTTTGTAGCGTTTCAATCTCAGCAGAAGAATTACCGCTACTCGCTCCACCCGCAGCAACTGCTGATTGAGGGCGAGGCTTACGCGCTTTCGCCATCGCGCCCTTAATGGCACCGATAAGTTCTTTTTGCTCAAAGGGCTTTTCGATGAATTCAAAGAACTCAAAGGGCTCTTGAATTTTCTCAGTCAGCTCTTCACGACGGCCCGACATCATCACCAGCGGAATACTCTGAAACTCAGTTTTAGCCTGAATTTCTTGGTACACTTCGTAGCCACTCATCCGAGGCAGCAAAAAGTCCAACATAATCAGGTTAGGCTTTTCGGCACGAATGGCTTCAATCCCCTCAATGCCATCTTTGGCTTCAATAACCTCAAAATTGCCGTTGGGCAGCATATCTCGAACGCGAGCCCGAATAACTCTGCTGTCGTCGATTACTAGAATTTTATGGCTGGCCACGACGGACTCCTTTGACTGGTCGAGATGGTTGAAACCTGCGCCTTCAACAGCGCATACGCTTGGTTTAAAGTTGCCCACATTGGAGGGAGGAAAGAACAGCGGAAAGTGACGAATGCACCGCAGTCCGTCGGACAGAAAATCTAGTCAGGTCAAATGTCCAAATAAGTTATCAGCGCCTCACCACGAACGAGGCGTCCCTTGTAAAATACAGACACCCCTCTTTCTCCTCCTCATGCCTACATCGCCTACGCCTTCACCTGCACCCCTTCCCAATAAAGTGCGCACCCGGCCTGAGATTTTGGCAATGCCTGACTGGCTCCGCCGCCCGATTGGTAAGGCCAGCGAACTATCCACCGTGCAAAAGGTGATTAAGCAGCGGAATATCCACACAATTTGCGAAGAGGGACGCTGCCCCAATAGAGGAGAGTGCTACTCCAACAAAACGGCGACTTTTTTGCTGATGGGGCCTACCTGCACCCGCAGCTGCGCATTCTGCCAAGTCGATAAGGGTCACTCACCCATGCCGCTCGATCCAGAAGAACCGGCTAAGGTAGCTGAGTCTGTAAAGGTGCTAGGACTAAAGTATGTGGTGCTGACTGCTGTGGCTAGAGATGATTTGGCTGATGGCGGGGCGGGATGGTTTGTGAAAACGATGGGTGCCATTCGAGCTGCCAGCCCAGACACTGAAATTGAGGTGCTGACACCCGACTTTTGGAGCGGGGTGGATTCTGAAGTTCAGCAAAGGTTGAGAGTTGAGCAGGTCGCACAGGCGAATCCGGCTTGCTTTAACCATAACGTAGAGACTATAAAGCGATTGCAGGGCCCAGTTCGGCGCGGCGCAAAGTATGGGCGATCGCTCGATGTCCTCCGCTACGTAAAAGCCACAAATCCTAGCATCCCAACCAAATCTGGCCTCATGGTCGGTCATGGAGAAACGCAGGCAGAGCTGGTTGAGGCGATGGAAGACTTACGGGCGGTGGAATGCGATCGCCTCACCATCGGTCAATACATGCGCCCCTCCCTAGAACATCTACCCGTACAAAAATACTGGACCCCTCAAGAATTCGACGAACTCGGAGAGATTGCCAAGTCCCTAGGATTCGACCACGTTCGGTCCGGTCCGCTGGTCAGGAGTTCCTACCATGCCGGGGAAAAACCCTAGCCAGATGAATTAAGTATGAGAAGCCGCTAATGTTCTCCACTCGTGCACGGCAAAAGGTGGCACAACGAGCTTAGCGACGCTGCCACCCGCCAACGGAATTTCAATTTGCAAGGGAATATCTCCTTGCAGCTCACCTAGGGTTTTAGCGAAGTCATACTGCCCTGAATTGTCCGGGAGTGAAGGCGTTTGAGGATCTAGCGCTGCGGCTGCTTCCCACTGCAAGCTAGAACCAGTCGCCACCATTATGGGCTGCGTGCTGTCGAGTGACACTAATCCTGGGAATCCAACGAGTCGCAGGTAAAGCCCTTGCAGTTCTTCAGCCTGATAGCGCTTGAAGAGAATCACTTGCCAGGATCTGTCAGTGCGATCGCGCAAGCTCTGCTTAGAGCGAAAGGTCGTTTGACCTGGCTGCTCCTGATAAGTATGCAAGGAAGCTATAGGCCAAAAAGTCGTCGTCAGCGGCTGAGCATTAGCAGCACTTGGACCATAAAAGAACAAACTAAACAACAACATGCCTACTAGCAGGCTACGCATACATAGCCAACGCCCATAGGCATCTCTACAAGATTGTTGAATCATCTGCCACCAACTCATATATCCAAACAAAAAAGGACTGCACTTAGTGTACAGTCCTTCTCAAAATTCAACAGTCACGCTGCATTAAGTAGCTCAATGTATAGCAAAGCGCGGATGCATTCGCACTTTGCTATGCGCTCTACATAGTAAGGGTTGTAACTGTTCGTAGTGTCTAAAGCTAAGCGCGGAAGGCTATAGCTCGATAGTTATAACCGACTCATGCGCTCAATCACTGCACGATAACCATCAGCCTCACCATCGGCTAGGTATCGGTCTGCCGCCGCTTGCAGGTCGTTATGAGCCCCAAACCGATCTCCCATAGCAACTAGCGTTAGCCCTCGATAGTAGTAAATATCAGCGTTAGCAGCAGGGTCTTTTTGAATGATTTGGGTGAAGTCCTGATAGGCGCTTTGAGCATCTCCCGATTCGTAATGGGCGCGGCCACGAGCGGCATAAGCCGCTGAGTAGCCATCATCTAACTCAATGGCATAGGTGTAATCTTGAATCGCAGCAGGTAAATCACCATAAATGGCATAAGCATCAGCGCGGCCTTTGTAGACGTCTCCGTTACTAGGGCTCAAAGCGATCGCATCTCCATAATCAGTCAAAGCATCGGGCAGGTTATTAGTCGAGACTCGAGCCCGAGCCCTCTGGTGATAGGCTTCGCCAGCATAGGCATCTAGCTCAATAACTTTGTTAAAGTCTGCGATCGCCGCCACAGTATCTCCCTGCGCGCTGTACAGTGAGCCCCTCGCCATATACGCCTGAACAGAATCCGGCTGGAGAGAGAGCACCTGATTAATGTCGGCAAGCGCGGCGCTCGGTCGACCCAAAGCGGCATAAACATAGCTGCGGTTGTAGTAGGCTTCGCTATTATCGGAGTCCAAATCTAGCGCTTTGTTGAGATTGTCTAGCGCGTTTGAAAAGGCGCCTAGGTGGTAGTAAGCGACGCCTCTGTTCAAATAGGCTTCTACATAGTCGCGGCGTAAATCAATTGCAACAGACAAGGCGGCTACCGCATTTTCATATTCACCCAGCTCAATTAGAGAGGCGCCTCGGTGCATGTAGGCTAGCGCATATTCAGGATCGATACTCAGCGCACTTTCAAAATCGACCAGGGCTTCTTCATGGGCACCGATGGCAGCTTTGGTGATGCCCAAGTAGTCGTAGGTTGCTACGCGGGTGGGGTCGAGTGCGATCGCGCTTTCAAAATCTTCTATCGCCGCAGCCAGCTCACCCAACTCATAAAACAAAGCCCCTCTCGCAAAATGGGCCAGCGCATAATCTGGCTTCACGTACACAGCTGTCGAGTAATCAGCCAGCGCCGCTGTAGAATCGCCTAACTCAAGCTTGGCAGCGGCTCGAAACAAGTAGGCTTCTGCATACTCACTATCAACGTAAATCGCCTCATTGAAGCTCGCAACGGCTGAGGCATTTTCACCCCGGTTGTAGGCCTGAACGCCCTGGTTGTAATACTCTGTCGCAGTGGTTTCAACGGGCATCTCGGCGGGCATCTCAGCCGCCGCAGGCATCATAGTGTCTCCGCCAGTCTCTTCACCTGTCATATCACCTGTCATAGAGGGAGCGATTACGTCAGGAGCGATCACGTCAGGAGCGATCACATCAGGAACGGTTGAGTCTGGCAGTGTGACTTCTGGCAGCACAGGGCCCCCATCCATCGAACCTGCACTGTCTACATTGGTGCTGTCTAGAAACGGTATTTCGCTGCTAGCGGGTGTATTCGCCGCAGTATCAGCTGTAGGGAAAGCTCGCCGCCGATGCTGTTCTAGAGCAGTGTCGTCCGCACGGCTCAAGGCGCTGGTGCCATCGACATCAATATTCAAGACAGGAATATCTACAGCGTTAAAAGACGCTTCGTTAGCGTTTGCAGGCAAAAAAGCCCCCACCGACAGGCTGCTAAGAAGAGTAGTAATGCTTAAAACTGCGAGACCGCTGCGATTCATGACGTTCCGTTGCAAAGGCAAAGTAGGGTGAGTTGGAAAGAGTTGTTGCGCCCCTAGATTGCCCAGCTTGTAAGGGCAAAGTGCCCGAGGAAACTACCGATTTAGGACACGATTGGTCGTCAAAAAGCAGAATCTAGCAGATACACTGAAGGCTGCCTATGAAAGCGTCAGGTGGCACCTGACTACCCCTTCATCACCTCAAAAACTTTGTCATCCCGACGGTCTACTCACGCACTGCTCGCGAAACTACTGCCACCCCCCAAAAGTCCAGATTGGACCGGCGCTTTCTTTCAGCTCGCGTTTGCCAATACCGCTTCAAACCTCATGGTGCCGATAGCAGGCTTGGTAGATACAGCTTTTCTAGGCCATCTCAGTGACGTGAGCTATCTCAACGGTGTGGCGATCGCAACCGTCATTTTCAACGTCATCTACTGGAGTTTCAATTTTTTCCGCATGGGGACCACTGGCCCAACGGCCCAAGCAGTCGGTCAGTCAAACACAGCAGAAATTTGGCTGATTGTAGTACGCAATTCGCTACTGGCTTTGGGTGTGGGTATCGTCCTGTTACTCATGCAGGGGCCAATTGCCGCTATCGGGTTTTCTTTGCTGCAAGCAGACCCTGATGCGAAATCAGCTGCGATCGCATTTTTCCAGGGCCGCATCCTCGGTGCACCTGCCGTACTGGTCAACTTTGTTTTACTAGGCTGGCTGCTCGGCCGCAGTCGGGGCAAAAGCGTCATCTTACTGGCCTTCATTGGCAACGGCAGTAACATACTGCTCGACTACTGGTTCATTCGGCGGTTGGGCTGGGGTAGCTACGGGGCAGGGCTAGCCACAGCGCTGAGTCAGTATCTGATGCTTTGCACTGGGCTAATAGTGATTGCTAGCCAGTCAGTTCCCTGGCATCTGTGGCCACAGATCAAATCGAAGCTTTGGCAGCTGGCCGCCTTGCGTTCTCTGTTTGGTCTCAACCGAGATATTTTGATTCGCACCTTCGCTTTAGTGCTTTCGATTTCACTGTTCACAAACTTCAGCTCTGGGCTCGGTGAAACTATTTTGGGCGTGAATACGCTGCTCATGCAGGTGTTTTTGATGGGGTCTTACTTTATGGATGGTATTGCGATCGCAGTAGAAAGCTACGCCGGACAGTTTTACGGACGGCAGTCAGCAGCAGATTTACACTGGCTGTTGCTGCTCGGCATTGGCGGAAGTGTGGGATTAGGGCTCGCGATCGCCCTCACACTACTCATCTGGCCTCTACCCTTTTTCAGCCTGCTGACCAGCCACACTAGCCTCCTTACCCAGCTGCCCACCTACGTTATCTGGCTCATCCCTGTTCTCAGCTTTGGCGGTATTGCGTTCACGCTAGATGGCTACTTCCTGGGTCTCACAGCCGGTCGCACCTTAAGAAACAGTACGCTTATTTCTTCACTGATTGGCTTCTTGCCCCTAGCGCTAGTCGCAAACTGGTTGGATCAGCCTCATTTGCTATGGCTAGCCTTAGTCGGGCTTATGGTCTCAAGGGCCCTCACACTACTCTCTCAGGTACCCTCTACGCTTTCGGCCACACCACAACGTTGAAACCACAAAAAGCGACAGTCAGCCGTAGCCAACTATCGCTTTTCTCTTAATGATTGGTACTCGCTAATAGTAGGTACTAATCAACCAACAAGGCATCGCGTTACTTGCGAATATCCTTTGCCATGTTGCGGAACATATCCATGTCGCTGCTTGCAGGCTTTCGACGAGGTGCAGGCGCTGGAGTGCTCTCAGCTTTGGGAGCTGAAACCGGTGCACTGTTTTCTACCGAGTTTTGCACAGGGGTAGGTGTAGGCGCGGCATAAGAACCGAAAGTAGGTGTTGGCTGAGCAGCAGGCGCTTGATAACCGTTGTTTCCATCAAGGCTTTGAGCTTTGGTTGCAGAGATTTGTCTCACGCTCTCCAAGTGCTCAGTTTCGCCTTTTTTCTTAGCAAAGGTTCTTCTGACTACTTTGGTAGAACGCATGTAGTCAATATTGCCAAAGGTTTTAGCATCGTCATCGCTGAGGTAATAAGCCTGCTTAGGGGCTGTATCATCCTTCGGTGCACTCTTGCCAAAGACGAATTCTAGAATTCCCATCGTTCTCCTAATTTATTTCTCGAAAAGCTATGAATGTATACTTATACTAACTTTTATCTCCTTTCTTAGAAAGGGAAAATTAGTAAAGGTGAGATTAATTTCTAAAAATTACCAACAAATCCGGCAATACGAGAGAGATTAAAACCTACACCTTACGCTGATATTCTTCTAATAAATCGATTAGATTTACCTGGCACTGCATGGGTAACAGCTCAGCTAAGGGCACCGTACGTCTGCCCCCGCCGAGCTTGATTGAAATGTCTTGCAAGATTTTGACGACGCTGTCTTCAGAAATGTCGTTGGCTTCCACCATCGGTAAGAGCTTCTCTGCTAACGGTGTGTGCAGCTTTGCCACACCCAGGTACAGGTGCCACTTGGCGATATCAATATAAATGTTCTCACCAATCTCAGCAGCCAGCCCTTCTAATAGCTCTGTAGAATTCGCAGCCATAATACTCCCCTAAATGTGTTGTGTTATTTTGCTTTGCTGAACCGTGAGACTTTTATTGGGATGCCTAGGATGCCGCCGACTGGTTCGTTACTATTTACCAACATCTACTTTTTTGGGTGTGTAGTCTGCGATCGCAAAAACATAAAGCCCATGCGCAAACAAAATACCCAGCATTGTAAACGTCACAATCTTGGCTTGAGGCAACGAACCAGGGTTAACAGTATTAAAAAACCAAATTCCTGAGTTCACACAGGCGAAACCAGCCACGTGCACCGCAAAATTAATGCGGTCTTCTAGTCTGCGCAGGGGTGGATCGTTTGCGGGGTCAGGTTCTCGGGGCCAGCGAGGAGGCATAGGATTTCACAAAAAGACAATATCTCTATTGTAGTGAATGGTGGCTTCAGGTTGGCTTCTGCCAATGGCCTGATTTTCCGCCAATCTTCTCAACTAGCTGAATGTCGCTAATCTGCATGCCCTTTTCTAGCGCCTTGGCCATGTCATAGAGTGTGAGGGCTGCAATAGAGACTGCCGTAAGCGCTTCCATTTCTACGCCCGTTTCTGACTTAGTTTTTACCAGGGCCTGAATTCGGTACCCTGGCAGCGCGGTGTCTGGCTCGATGGTGACCTCAATTTTCTTGAGCGGCAGCGGATGGCACAGCGGAATTAGGTTAGCGGTTTGCTTAGCCGCCATAATCCCAGCTAATCTGGCGGTGCCAATCACATCACCTTTAGGAGCGTTGCCCGCTTGAATAGCCGATAGTGTGTCAACACTCATAGAGATAGTGCCAGTGGCGATCGCCTGACGCACAGTTGCTGATTTAGCCGACACATCAACCATTTGCGCTTGCCCTTGGCTGTCCAAGTGCGTGAGCGAGTCAGGGGCTTCGGAAGGCAGAGTAGATTCGCTAGCCATAAAAGATTTTTGTAGACGGTGTGCACGGGTGGTGTGTTAATATTAAAACCCCAAACGGAACGCGATTGGGCCTGTAGCTCAGTGGACTAGAGCACGTGGCTACGGACTACGGTGTCGGGAGTTCGAATCTCTCCAGGCTCGCTTAAAGGAAAAGGACGTCAGACTCTTTCGGTCTAGCGTCCTTTTTTTGTGGATTTATTTGACAGTTATCCTTTAACAGCGTAGATGTCCCGGCCACCGTTGAGCGCAAAACGAACAGAATGCGGCAAGTCTTTGCTAGACGTAGTGATAAAAATCAGCAGCCCTGTCAGCGTCATTAAACCAGCAATCGAGAAGACCAGAGAATAGCTACTCGCGTCAGCAATACGGCCCATAATAGGCCCCGCTAAAGCAATCCCTAAATCAAACCCGGTAAGACATAGGCCAAAGGTCAGCCCCCGCTCACTAGGGCGAGACCGGTCTGCCATCAGCGCGGCAATAATCGGGATGAGTGTGCCGCCGCCTGCGCCCTGGAAGGCACCAGCTAGCAACAACATCGGCGCGCTAGTAGCAAAGCCAAGGGTAAACATCGCCAGCGTGTAAAACATCAAACCTAGGCTGATAAAGCGCCCTCTTCCTAGCTGATCGCTGGCTTTTCCAGCTAGAGCACGGATAGAGAAAGACGCGATCGCACTCACTGTATAAATCAGGCCGATATTCACCGCAATGTCCATCTCGCGTACATACAGAGGCACAAACGCGACCATCGTGCCAAAAGCAGTCCCCACCATAAATAAAATTAGCGCGGGTATCCGAATAGGTGCAGTCAGCAGCAGACTCCAGAACACAGGCTTACGCTTCAGCTTAATCAGCGATGCTTGCGCAACCTCAGCAACAGGTCGAGGCGGTTCCTTAGCAACCAAAGCGCAGAGCGTACCCACAACACCTAGCACCGTCATCGTGAGAAAAGAAAACGCAAAACTCCCTTCAAGATAGCCCCCCAGAGCCGGCCCGACCGCCATGCCCACCGGACTAGCCAAACTCATGTAGCCAATCAGCTCGCCCCTTTGGTGCGGCGGGGCCATGTCTGCAATTGAGGCACTGTACGCAGTAGCAAAAGCGGCGATGCTAATCCCATGAAAAGCGCGGGTAGCCGCCAAGAGCAAAATAGATGATTTGACCTGAACACCGTTTGGCAGATCAATAGATACATTGGGAAAGAGACCCACAGAAAGATAGAGAAGAGGCGCGATCGCAATCACGACAATTCCAATCAGCAACGCCGGCTTACGCCCCTTACTATCAATAAACTGAGACATATGAGGCCGCAAGCCCAAAAGCCCAATGGCAAAAGCCGCCATCACCCAGCCAATTTCCTGATTGGTAGCACCAAAGCTTTCTATATAAAGTGAAAGATTGGGCAGCATGCCCGCTAGGCCCGCCCAAAAGCACAAAGACGCACAAAAGAAGATAATTAAGTTGCGTTTAAGAGCAGGTTCAAGGTCACTAAAGATTTTCAAGCAGCCTCCAGGGACCGAAGAGTACTTCAAAATATTAACAACTGTTAAGCCCTTTATGTTGAGCCTTTAGCAGGATATGAGTTCCACCGCATCACCGACCCACGCTGCAGAACGAACCCCAGAACAGGTCACAGCAAGCATCGAGCGAACCGCCATTTTGGACCGTACGGGTAACTATCGATATCGGCTAGGCCGCCGATGGCAAACCACAGGCCCAGAAGTAGCTTTTGTCATGCTCAATCCCAGCAGTGCAGATGCCACCCAAGACGACCCCACATTGCGAGCGTGCATTCAATTCGCCCAAAAGTGGAACTACGCCTCGCTATCGGTTGTGAATTTGTTCGGCTATCGAACACCGCATCCCAGTGAGCTAAAAAAGGTGAAAGATCCCATAGGTGCTGAGAATGACGCCTATGTTTTGGCGGCGGTAACAGCGGCAAAAAAGGTTGTGCTGGCTTGGGGAAATGAGGGTGGGCTGTTGGGGCGCGATCGCGCAATACTCACTCAGCTATCACCCCACAAACAGAAACTCCACTACCTATTAATGAACCGCTCAGGGCAACCAAGACATCCACTTTATGTATCTCGTAGCGTAGTGCCCACAAAGTTCTCACAGCCCTACTAAGCCAGTGGCACCCACTGACTAGCCGATTTTTCCACCACTGTTTTCAGTACCCAGTTTTTCAACAGCGCATTCACCTCAACGGGCGCATCGTCATGGGGGCAATGCCCCGCATTGATGTGATGTTCTTCCAAGGCGGTATAGTGCTTTTGAAACAGCACGCCTCGACTGTAGGTATCCATCCAAGGGTCCGCATCGCCCCAAATTAGCAGGAGTGGGCAAGTCATTTTTTCCAGCAGCGTATCTACATATTCACCGCGCTCTGCTTTGAACAGTGCAGCAAATGCAGCAGGTGCCTCAGGGTCAGTGGCAGGTCGAAATACGTCTTCTACCAGCTGTTCGGTGACCTCTTGCTTGTTCACGTACACCTGCTCTAGGGTTTTGCGAATGTAGGACTTATTGCGCACGAATTGGAAAATTATCCAGCTGGGAAACGGCGAAAGCACGACTGTTTTGACCAGCTCGCCCACCGCTTTCTTAAAAGGATTAGGCTCACGCTCTACCTGCTGCTCACTAAAAGAGCCAACGCCGTTGAGCATACACACGCCTGCCACATCAGCTGAGCAGGTCGCACCGGTATACAGGCTGCTGTAGCCACCAATTGAATTACCAGCCACCACAGCTGGGCGACCGATGACTTGCTGAATAAAGGTGTCGATTTGGTCACGCCATAGCTGAGGACTATAGCCAGTGCTGGGTTTAGAAGAACGACCAAAGCCAATCAGATCCAGCGCGTACACTTCAAAATCAGTCTGAAGGCCCTCAATATTTTTGCGCCAATGGTCGGTTGAAGCACCAAAACCATGAATAAATAGAAGCGGCGGGCGTTCAGGATATTGCGCGCGCGCAGGTTCGCCAGCATGCACATAGTGAATTCGGTAGCCCGCCCAAGGCCAGTAAGCGCCGTTGTGAGCCGCCGCAACGACGGGTGTGGGCATATTGTCAGCGGTCTCTGGACTGGGGGCGGTGGCAACCATAGCAACTGTAAAGAAAAGTAAAGTCGTGTCTTTAGTCTATCGTGATGAACAGCGAATAGTGGGGTTCGGTTTATGGCACTCTCTCGGCGGGTAGTGGTAAAAAAACAACGCTCTGGGGCGACTTGGTTTGAGCGGGTGATGGCAGCGATCGCCCTCATCAACCTAGCGCTTGTCCTGTTCGACCTCAGCTATATCCGGTTCAGAGACCAATACCTCAAAGTCATTCCTCAGCCAACGGTTTGGTACGGCGAGCAGTTCAAAGGCATAGAGCCAGAACGAACAACCGTTGCTTATCTGGCGCTGGTGGATGCACTAGAAGATCAAGTAATAGGTGGTAACGAGCTAACGCGTGAAAGGATTTTGGTGCAGCTGGCAGAGCAAAGCACGGTGGTGGTAAATGAAGATCCATTTGCGGTGGCGGGTAAGTCTGGCACACTAGAGCGGATTAAGAACTTAATGAGATCGCGTATGGAAGAAGACTCTTCCAAAGCTGCCTTTCGAGCCTTTTGGAATGAGGCAGACTTTACAGGTGCGATCGCCACAGAACGCCTAGGCTTTTTTAACGCCGAAATTCGACCGCTAATGGAAACCAACTACTTCCGTGGCATTGGCGAAACCGGCAGCCCGATAGATTTATTTTGGCGAATTGATATCTGGTTCATGGGCATCTTCGTCGCTGAGTTTTTGGCCCGTACCTTCGTCCTCAGCCGTCGCCACGTGGGGACTACTTGGCTAGATGCCATGCTGTGGCGGATTTATGACATGCCCCTATTCGTAGGATTTTGGCGCTGGCTACGCGTTATTCCAGTCACACTCAGGCTACACCAAGCCCACTGGGTAAACCTAGAACCTATCCGCAACCGCTTGAGTAGAGCACTCGTCAGTCAGTTTGCCGTAGAGCTGACCGAAATCGTTCTTTTGCGCGTGATCGATCAAGCTCAAAAAATCGTGAGAGACGGTGACGTAAGCAGATTGCTGATCGCAGCAACCGATCGTCGTCAATATATTGATATCAACGGCGTCGATGAAGTACAAACAATTGCCAAAAAGCTCTCTGATGTCGTGGTGTATCAGGTGCTGCCTAAGATCAAACCTGAGCTTGACGCACTGCTCCAGCACAGCGTTGTAGGCGCGCTGAACCAAGCACCAGCCTATCAAGGGCTAAAATTCATGCCAGGATTTGAAGGGCTTTCTGCGCAGCTCTCTCGGCAGGTCGTCACCGAGCTTTCTAAAACGCTGACTCAAACGCTGCAAAGCATCTTTGCAGATGAGCAAGGCGCAGCGCTCACCAGCCAGCTGTTAGCGAGCTTTGGAGACAGTTTGCGTCAAGAGATTCAAAAAGAAGACACGCTGATCGAAGTGCGAGAACTCGTAGATGACCTGCTCGAAGAAATCAAGCTTAACTATGTAGAAAGAGTCGCTGCCGAAGATGTAGAACAGCGACAGGCATCACGCTATCGGCTGTACGGCACAGCCAGCAGGAGCCATTAGCATCCGTAAAGCATAGCTACAAAACGTTGTAATCGAAGAGCGATCGCATCTGGAAACCATGCGCTAAACTGTCTTAGAACAGTCAATCGTTGGCTGGTCACGGATGGTCTCTACAGAGGCTGTTTGACCTAATTCGTCTGGTCCAAACGGGCTACAGCGAAAAGTGGGAGCTTCTGAAGAGCCCGCTTTTTTTATTGGCTAGCTTTTTCTAGTTGGGTTTTCCGATGAATATGCCCTAAGCAACTCGACAAACGCTACACGTGGCCGCCTACTCCCCGCAGTATTTTATGACGCATCCTCTTGTTCCACAGGTTCTTGAACTGGCTTCACCGCTGGCTAATAGCGTAGGCCTAGAAATCGTAGAAGCGGTTTTTCAAACCAATCAAAGCCCCCCGGTGCTTCGTATCACGGTGCGCAATCCTAACCAGGAAGACACGGGACTCAATGACTGTGAACGGCTGAACTCGGTTTTAGCAGAAACGCTAGATGAGTCTGGAATTATTCCTGATGCCTATGTGCTAGAAATTTCGAGCCCAGGGGTGTCGGATGTACTGACAAGCGATCGCGACTTCATCGTCTTCAAAGGCTTTCCCGTTGAAATACAGCTCAGCGAACCCCACAAAAAAAAGCAGGTTTGGCAGGGTAGCTTAGTCGGTCGCGATGCTGACAAAGTCTCTCTCAACCTCAAGGGAAGGCCCGTAAAGCTACCCCGTGAACTGGTGCAATCCGTACAGCTCAGCACCGAGTAAAAGAAATCACAAAACGCTAGCAACGCATCTATTCACTATTTTCCCACCTGTTATTTGTGCGCTTTCCTAATTTTTCAGCGCTCTAGTTTTTCACCGTTAATTAAGTTATTAAAAGAGGTCAACCTTCAATGTCAATGGTAGATTTGCCCGGTTTGCAAGACATGATCAAGGGCATCAGCCAGCAGCGAAATCTGCCCGAGTCAGCCGTAGAAATGGCGCTCCAAGAAGCTCTGCTCAAAGGCTACGAGCGCTATCGCCGTACCCAGCAAATGAACAGCCAGTTCGACGAAGAATACTTCAACAACTTCAACGTTCAGCTAGATGTAGAAGAAGAAGGCTTCCGCGTGCTGGCCGAAAAAACCATCGTTGAAGAAGTGGAGAACTCCGACCACCAAATTGGGCTAAAAGCCGTTCAGGAGGTCGCACCTGAGGCCCTCGCGGGTGACCAAGTAGTGCTAGATGTCACGCCCGAAAAAAAGGAAGACTTTGGCCGCATGGCCGCTATCCAGACCAAACAGGTGCTGGCCCAAAAGCTCAGAGACCAGCAGCGTCGTCTGATTCAAGAAGAATTTCAAGACCTAGAAGGCTCCATTCTCAATGCTAGAGTGCTGCGATTTGAGCGCCAGTCCGTCATTATGGCGGTCAGCAGTGGACTAGGCCAGCCAGATACTGAGGCAGAACTCCTCAAGCGCGACCAGCTACCCAACGACAACTACCGTGCCAATGCAACGTTCCGAGTTGCTCTGAAGCGTGTTTCAGAAGGGTCTCACCGAGGCCCTCAGCTGCTCGTCTCTCGCTCAGACGCCAGCCTGGTTGTAGAGCTCTTTTCTAACGAAGTACCCGAAATTGAAGACGAAGTCGTTCGGATCGTTGCCGTCGCACGCGAGGCTAATCCACCTTCACGGTCAGTAGGGCCTCGTACCAAAATTGCGGTAGACACACTAGAAAGTGATGTTGACCCCGTAGGCGCCTGCATCGGGGCTCGCGGGTCACGGATTCAGGTCGTGGTGAATGAACTGCGCGGCGAAAAGATTGACGTGATTCGCTGGTCGCCCGATCCCTCTACTTATATATCGAACGGATTGAGCCCTGCGCGGGTAGATGAGGTTCGCCTAATGGATTCTGAAGGCAGACAAGCGCACGTACTGGTGCCGGAAGATCAGTTGAGTTTGGCAATTGGTAAAGAAGGACAAAACGTTCGCTTGGCCGCTCGGCTCACAGGATGGAAAATAGACATCAAAGACTCCGCCAAATACGACTACGAGGCTGAAAACGCCAAAATGGAGGAGATTGCTGAGAAACGTAGATTGGCAGCTGAAGAGGCTGAGCGTTTGGCAGCAGAGGAAGCTGCTGAAATTGCTGAAGCTGAAGAGTGGCGAGCCAAAGCCAGAATCGTAGCCGAAGAAAAGAAGCTGGCTAAAGAAGCTGAGGAGTTAGGCATTCCGCTGGAAGAGCTGAGGGCACAGCGTACAGCTGAAGCAGCTGAAGCGGCTGAAATAGAAGCTCAACGATTGGCTGAAGAAGCCGCTGCGTACGAAGAAGCCTACGGCGTAGAACCAGAAGCAGAGACCACTGCCGACACGGCTGAAGAGACAATCCCTGCAGAGGAGGCCGTTCCCGCAGTTGAAGAGGCCGCAGAGCCTACTTCAGAGGCTATTTCTGAAACCAACGCTGGAGAGGAGGAGTAAACCCTCATTGGGAAGTGCGATCGCCGTGTCAGAGAAAAATCATCGGCTATGCGTTGGCTGCCGTCAAACGGCTCACCGCAACCAACTATGGCGCATTGTTCGGACCTATCCAGACCATCAAATTCGGCTAGATGTTGGGATGGGTCGCTCCGCCTATTTGTGTCAACAATCGAGCTGCCTACAAGCCGCTCAAAAAAAGGATCGACTGAGTCGATCCTTGAGAACAAAAGTACCGTCTGAAATCTATCAGTCGCTAGAACTACGCCTAATGAGCCGGGCTGATGGCTTACCGTCAGATGACAGCAAAACATAACATTCAATGTCTTCGGAAAGAGGCCCTATCACAAAAAACAGTCAGATGCTGAGTAATATGCACACATCTTCTATTGTTTTGATTAGAATGTGTGCTCACTCGTTATACAGTTAAATAATAAGCAAAATATTGAGCGGCTATCTCTTCCACTATTTTCTTTTGGGGGAGGTACGCTATGAAATGGCAACCGCTTTACTTTATGCTTGGGAGTCAAGCGTGTTGATTCGATAAGGGCAATGGGTCTTATGTAACACACATCGTTAGTCAGGTTTGAAGAGGGACAGGATGAACACAGGCAAAGTAAGAATTTACGAGCTATCGAGGGAGCTAGATCTGGAAAATAAGGATATTTTGGCCATCTGTAAAACAGAAAGTATTGCGGTAAAAAGCCACAGCAGCACTATTACAGAAGAAGAAGCCGCCAAAATCAGAGGTGTTGCCAACGCGCCTGGTTATAAGCCAGAGAGCAAGGCCACACGTCCTAAAGCTGGTAGCTCAAAAAGTTCGAGTGCCAAGCCGCCGGTTGCGCCAAAGCCTAACCGCCCTCGCCAGCAGCAAATTTTAGAGATTCGCCGCTACAACAAGCCCGACAGCGCGGATG
This sequence comes from Cyanobacteria bacterium J06598_1, assembly GCA_038529685.1. Lineage (GTDB taxonomy): Bacteria > Cyanobacteriota > Cyanobacteriia > Phormidesmidales > Phormidesmidaceae > Phormidesmis. The sequence continues at coordinate 31,653 of JBCBDN010000008.1, forward strand.
CCGCATCTGCACCTCGACCTGCCGCACCCACTGCTAAGACAGCTCCAAGTCCGTCAAAGCCAGCTGCGCCGACGCCTGCACCTTCACTGGCAGGCCCCCCTTCTAGACCTGGAAAACCCAGCCCAGGCGGTAAAAATGCTGTCAAGTCAGTGCCACCAGTTTCTCGTCCACCAGCGCGAGCAGTCGTGGCACCCAGTGCGCCAAACAGTGGAGAGCCTCGCAAGGAAGCCGCTGTAGAACCGGCTAAGCCACCGAAGCCAGTTAGTTCACCCGAAAAAATCGTTACGACCTCTGGGGCAACGCCTGAACAGCTGAGACCTCGGCTGGTATCGCCCCCTTCTCGTCCTTCCAAGCCAGTCAGCAGTAACGCTAGCGCTGAGAGCAAGGCAGAAGCCGTACGGGTAGCTCGCCCTGTATTGAAGCGTGACCGCCCTGCGGGTGGTTCTGATCGCCCTAGTCGCCCAGTGCTAGATACTGGCGGCAGCAGTGGTGGTACGGTTGCACCGCCAGCGCCCAAGAAACCCGTCGTTGAACTGCGTCGCCCAGTCGCTCGCAAAGCAGCGCCAGAGTCGACTGATACCGACGACAACGACGACAACGATGATGATCAGTCGTTCGTCGATCCGACGCTCGAATTGCGTCGGCCAACACCTCCTCGACCACCCAAGCGTCGCGATCGCACTGCGGGAGACGACGATGACGAACAAGAAATTCGGCCCAAGAAGGTCAACAAGACGAAACGTCAGCGAGTCATCGTAGACGACGACGACGATTTTGATGATCTCGAATCGTCGAGCAGCGAAGTGACGCCTGAGCAGATCACAATGTCGCTCATGAGGCCGCCCAAGCCCAAAGGCCAAAAGCAGTCCAAACCCGCACCTACAACCAAGAAGACAAAGCAACGGACCCCGTCTCGCCGCGAGCGTCGCGAACGCAAACAAGAGGCACCGCCAGAAAGACCGGAAATGATCGTGCTAACAGGCGGTATTAGCGTGCACGACCTAGCCGATCAGCTTGCCGTTCCTCAAACGGACATTATTAAGCTGCTGTTCTTTAAAGGAATCGCGACTAATGTTAACCAAACCCTGGATATGCCAACCGCTGAAATGGTGGCCACCGAGTTTGGTGTAGAGGCGGTCACGGCAGAAGAAGCGCCAGAAGCGCGCAAAGTCACCGACATGATTGAGTCTGAGGATGCCGAAGACCTGATCGATCGTCCCCCTGTTGTCACCATCATGGGCCACGTAGACCACGGTAAAACTAGCTTGCTCGACTACATTCGTCAGGCAAAGGTCACCGAAGGAGAAGCGGGCGGTATCACGCAGCATATTGGTGCATACCACGTTGATTTGGAGTCGAATCCCAACAGCGATCGCAAAACCGGCCAGATTGTCTTCTTAGACACACCGGGCCACGAAGCCTTCACGGCAATGCGCGCCCGAGGAACCAGGGTCACAGACATCGCCATTTTGGTAGTAGCTGCTGACGATGGCGTCAGACCGCAGACTATCGAGGCCATCAGTCATGCAAAAGCAGCTGGTGTACCTATCGTGGTCGCTATCAATAAGGTAGACAAAGAAGCCGCTAATCCCGATCGGGTAAAGCAAGAGCTCATGGAATACGGGCTGGTGCCTGAAGAATACGGCGGCGACACCATCATGGTGCCCGTGAGTGCTATCACTGGCCAAAACGTAGACACCATTCTCGAAATGCTGCTGCTGGTCGCTGAAGTTGAAGACTTGCAG
>JBCBDN010000009.1:0-30135 GCA_038529685.1 Cyanobacteria bacterium J06598_1
TTGAATAAAGACGCGCCTTGGAACCGCGCGTTTATCAGGTTTGCCTCTGTGCAATTGGCCCAGTCGAGCTGAGCTTTTATCGCGATGACATTGGCCATATTTGCGTTCTTAAAGTCTGCATTCAAGGCGTTGGCTGCTGAGAGGTTGGCGCTGTTGAGGTTGGCTTCTTCAAAGATGGCTTTTTCTAAATTGGCACTTACAAAGGAGCTATTGCGGAGATTGGCCTTTTGCCACTGTGAGCGGAAGAGATCGGCGCTTTCAAAGTTGCTGCTTTCAAAGTCGGCGCGGCTAAAGGCGGTGCTGAGGCCGCTGGCGTTAGGAAATTGCGATCGCAATCCATCCGCCTCGCGAAAATCAGCCTCATCTAGCATGGCGCCCTCTCCTCGTACCTCCGCAATAAAAGCGCCGGAGAATTTTGCACCTTTGGCATTTACCTTCGTTAAGTTTGCCTGCTCTAAATGCGCCTGGGTCAAAATAGCATTTACCAGCTCAGCCCCCTGAAAATTGGCAGACTGTAAGCTAGCAAAAATCAAGGTGGCGCCAGAAAAGTTCGTTGCCTGACAAGATGCTTTCGTCAGATTAGCGCGCCTTAGGTAAGCTTCTGAAAAGTCTCCTTTATCCAACAGTAGCCCTGTTAGATCAATGGCGCTGAGCTCTTTTTGCTGTAAAGAGCTGCCAGCTTGGACGTGAGACAAAACTTCTTGAGCCGTGAGTTGAGTCATAGGGCTAAAACACGTGTGAGGCAACAGATGGGCTGAATCGCATTTTATAGCAACCCCGTAGCGCAGGGACACTTGCCATTGTCAGGGACTCATGAATTATCAAACGCGGTAGCCATTAGTAAAAAAGGTCGTCGGTTGAGAGCATAAGACGTTACTCAAAGTGGATCGTTTTGTATCGCATTTAGGAAAAACATCAGTATTGGTTGGTCGGTTGCCTGTATAGATTGTTAGATGTTTACGGATAGATCGAACCGTGCTGCTTGCAACAGATATTCAATATAGTGATGCTGGCCGTGGTGATGCTGCCTATAGCGGTGATAGGGCGACTGCTGCCGGTGTTTTGTTCTCTAGCTGGATTGACGATGAGTGTGATCGCACCCTAACCAAAGAAATCACCGGCGTCGCTCCCTACGAACCCGGTTCCTTTTACAAGCGAGAGCTGCCCTGCCTGCTGGCCCTGCTGTCCGATATTAATTTGGATGAGCTGACTGCGATTGTCGTCGATGGCTATGTGGTACTGGGCGAAGCGCAGAAGCCCGGTTTGGGTATGCACTTGTATGAAGCGATTGATCGCGTGCTGCCCGTGATTGGTGTGGCCAAAAACAAATTTGCCGATACGCCTGAATCTTGCGAGGTGCTGCGAGGCAACAGCCAAAGCCCCTTATTTGTAACCTCTGTCGGGATTCCTTTGGAAATTGCCAAGGCCAATATTGCCGGCATGCACGGCGAACATCGAATGCCCACTATGCTGAAAAAGGTAGACCAGCTCTGTCGCGGTATTTTGGTGTAGAGCTTGCTATGAAGGACTGGGCTCTGCTACCCCGCGCTTGCTATGGGAACGCCATCGGCTGAGGTAAATATTGACGTTGAGCTGGTGCGATCGCTGCTTCAATCTCAGCACCCAGACTTGGCTCATTTACCCATTCGGCCCGCTGCCTCAGGCTGGGACAACGCCTTGTTTTGCCTGGGTGAACGGTGGGCCGTTCGACTGCCTCGCCGCCAGCAAGGCGCGGCGCTGATTGAAAAAGAACAGACTTGGCTACCGGTGCTAGCGCCTCAACTGACGTTGCCTGTTCCCCTACCGTATCGTTGTGGTGAGCCGGGTAGTGGCTACCCCTGGCAGTGGAGTGTTGTTCCTTGGATGGCAGGAGACACGGCGGATAAAGAGACTTTGGGCGATGGGGAGGCAAAGCGGCTGGCGGTTTTTTTGCGATCGCTCCATACCCCTGCGCCTACTTACGCGCCTATCAGTCCCTACAGAGGTGTTCCACTGACGCAGCGTTCAGCGCTGGTTGCAGAGTGGATGGCAAGTTTGAACGCAACCCCAGACGCGCTTACGCCTGCCATTTATGACGTTTGGCAGCGAGCCCTCGCAGCGCCAATCGCAACGGCAGCCAAATGGCTACACGGCGATCTGCATCCGCATAACATTCTCTCAAAAGCCGGTGTAATCACTGGCGTAATTGACTGGGGCGACTTAACCGCTGGAGATGTGGCAACAGACCTAGCGGCTATCTGGATGCTCTTCGAGCAGGGAGCAACTCGAGACCGGGCGTTCGATGTCTATGGCGCGGACGCCGCTACCCGTTTACGTGCTCAAGGATGGGCGGTCTTTTTTGCTACTATCCTATTGAAAACAGGACGCGTTGATAATCCAAGCCATGCTGCGATTGGTCGCAATACGCTGCGACGTTTGGCCTCCAGTGACGCGTAAAGGGTTAACCGCAAGACTATGAACGATATTCAAGGTCATTGGGCGCAAAATTGCATCGAAATTCTAGCTCAGCAGGGCATTGTGGCGGGCTATCCAGACGGTACTTTTCGGCCAGAAGCGCCGGTGACCAGAGCTGAGTTTGCGACGCTCATTACCCTCGCTTTTCCGGGTGTCGCTCGCCGCCCTGCTATTGGGTTTGTAGATGTGGCTGCTGACTACTGGGCTGCTGAGAAAATTGAAACGGTTTATACGACGGGCTGGCTAACGGGCTACCCCGGTAATCGCTTCCGGCCAAACCTGCCGATTCCAAGAGTGCAGGCTGTGATTGCGTTAACAGCCGGACTGGGTCATTCTCCTGAGCGCTCTGTCGAAGCAACGCTGGCGCAGGTATTAGAAGATGCGATCGCCATCCCCACTTACGCCAAAGCGAAAATGGCCGCTGCCATAGAACAGCAGCTCGTGGTGAACTATCCTGAGGTCAATCGCTTTCGGCCTAACAAACCTGCCACGCGAGGGGAGATCGCGGCGCTGCTCTGTCAGGCACTCGCACTCCAGGCCAATCGGGCTAGCCCGATCTCCTATCGGCTCATTGCCACGCTCCCAAATACCGAAATTCGCGGTGCGTGGCTCACCAATATTGACAGTGAAGCGCTCTTTTCTAAAGTGGGGCTTGTGACCGCGCTCGATCGCCTTGCTGAGTACAACTTCAACACGGTGTATCCCACGGTTTGGAACTGGGGATATACGCTGTATCCGAGCGCGGTGACGACCCGCGTATTTGGCTATAAGCAAGGGCTCTTTGCAGATACCGAAAACCAAGGCCGAGACGACTTGGCGGAATCTCTTCAAGAGAGTCGGGATATGCTGCTAGAGCTGATTGGCTTAGCCCGCCAGCGCGGCTTGAGCATCATCCCGTGGTTTGAATTTGGCCTGATGGCGCCTGCCGACTCTCCTTTAGCCCGCTTGCATCCTGACTGGATGACACAGCGGCAAGACGGCACTAAAATCGATTTTCAAAACAACGGCAAGTACGCCAGAGTGTGGCTCAACCCTTGCCACCGTGAAGTGCAACAGTTTTTGGTAGATTTGGTCACTGAGCTGAGCGCCAACTACGAGATTGATGGTTTCCAGCTAGATGACCACTTTGGCCTACCGATTGATTTCGGTTACGACGCTACCACCATCGCGCTCTACCAGTCTGAGACCGGCAACCTGCCACCGGCTAACCCCAAAGACCCTATTTGGATGCGGTGGCGAGCAGACCAAATCACTCAGCTGGTGGGCCGGCTGCACCGGGCAGTCAAGGCGTATCGACCCAAAGCTGTTTTCTCTGTATCGCCTAGTCCTGCTTGGTTTGCCTACGATCGCTACCTGCAAGACTGGCCGATGTGGATGCGTAGTGGCTATGTGGATGAGCTGCTGGTGCAGGTGTACCGGCGTAATTTGGAAAGCTTTGCCTATGAGCTGCTGCGTACGGAAATGATAGAAGCGCGCGATCGCACGGGTGAAAATCGAATCGCCACTGGCCTAGGGGTTCTCAGCGGTTTGCGGCAAGACTTTATGGATAGCGCCCTGATTGAGGCCCAGGTGAAAGAGACGCGCCAGCAGGGGTACGACGGTGTGGCGTTTTTCTTTTATGAATCGATTTGGCAGCCGGGGCATGAAACGATGGCGCGGCGAGAGCAAATGGTGCGATCGCTTTTCCCGACGGCTAAGCGGCGTCCTTTCAGTGACTGATTAATTGCCCTGACTTAATTGCAAACTTAATCGCAAATGGTCGAACATACGGCAAAATGGGATAGCTTACTGCTGCTCAAGGACACGCGCCTTATGGATACCGGACTGACCTATGAACTTGTTGGAGGTGCTTTGGGTGCCAGCGCCATCCTCATTGGTTTGATCGGTGCGACTCGGCAAAAGGGGCAGACCGCTAAAAAATCTGTCTCGGAGCAAGCACGGCTCACGGCTCAAGTAGAGAATCTGACGACAGAAAATCAGACGTTTATTGAAGCGCTTACGCTGGCCAAGAGTGCGGTCAACGACTTTGAAAAACGATTAGACGAGTCTACCCAGACGATAAAAGTAAAAGAACGACAGAGCAAAAAGCTAGAAGATACGCTCAAAGCGGCTCGCACAGAAGCCGATGATGCCCAAGCTAGGCTCGCTAACCTGGAAGGGCAACAGCAAACCAAAGAACGTGAGTATACTCAAGAAATTCAGCGGTTAGAGCGCGCCCTCTCTGAGCAAGGCGACAGTAAGTCGGCTTTGGCTGCTGCGCAGACTGCCCATGAAGCGGCACTGACGAACTTAAAGCAGCAGATTGAGATCCTGGAGAAAGCCTCGGCTGAGAGCAACACTCAGCTGGAATCGCTGCAAGCCGACTTAAAGAAGGTCAATCAGGAAAAACAGAGGCTAGCCAATCAGCAGCAGGAAGGCCAAACCTTGGTAGAGACGCTGCGATCGCAACTCGTCACCCTCACAGAACAAAACACTGCCATTCAGCAAAAACAGTCTGCTGAAACTGCTGAAACTGCCGAGCAGGTGACTCAGCTAAAAGCGGCGCTAGAGTTGGCCAATCAGGCCAAGGAACAGGCCGAAGAACAGATTGAAACAGCGCGATCGCAAGCCGAATCCAAAGCAAAGACCTCCCTCGCAGCGCTCCAAACGCAAATAGATACCCTCACCACAGAACAAAGCACTGCGCAGCAGACGCTCCAGACCAAAGATGCTGAACAACAAACACTCCGCAGCCAGATAACAACCCTAGAGCAGCAGCTAAACGATTTTGCCAAAGCTAGTGATGCTAAGTCGGCCAGCTTAATTGATGAACAAATTCAACCGCTGCAAAAAGAACGTGATGCCGCTAAGCAGCTAGCTCAAACAGCCGAAGCGACCGCCATTAAGCTAGAAAAACAGCTCCAGCGACTCACCCAAGAGCAGCAAGAGACTCGCACCAGCCAAACGGCCACCGAAGCTACTCTCAAAACGCTCCAGGCTCAGCTTGAAGCTGTTGAGCAAGAGAACAACAAACTCTCCGATGCCGCCAGTCAGTCGGCCAGCCAGTTAGCCAGTCAGTCAGCCAGTCAGTCAGCCAAAACAGCACCGAAAGTAGCCTCTTTAGAACAAGAGATTCAATCATTGACTGATTCGAGCGCGCAGCTAACCCAACAGCTAACCGTCGCTGAGCAGTCGGTAAGTGCCTCCCAACAGAAGACCGCTGATCTCCAGAAGCAGCTAGACCAGCTTGCTGCTGACAAGGCATCGCTAGAAGAGGCGATGAAAATCAGTCAGGATGTCATCGGTAGGCTACAAAAGGAGCTATCTCAGAAAACAGCTTCTGTTACTGAACCAACTGCTTCCAAAACACCAACTGCTTCCAAAGCAACAGAAAAAAAGAAGAAAGAGACTACTCAAAAAGAATCTGCAAAAAAAGAGTCCCAGTCTCAGAAAAAAACGGTTGATGAACAGGAAGCTCAGCCAGAAAAAGCTAAGACGGCAGCCGAGCAGCCAGCACCTTCTGCCTCAACAGCGACTACAGCAACTGGCGAAGAGGGTGGACTCGCCGGAAAAATCTTTGTGCTAACTGGCAAGCTGAGCAACATTACCTACGAGCAAATCACAGAAACGGTGACCAAAGCGGGCGGGCGCATCAACAAAATGCCTAGCTCAAAGACAGACTACATCGTAGTGGGTGAAAACCCCGGCAGTAAGTTGAAAAAAGCCGTGAAGTGCAAGGTTCCTCAGCTGAATGAAGCGCAGCTGTTGGCACTGTTCGCTGCCTTGGACTAGTTTTTACGAGAAATCTGTCACCAGGACTGCTTCATGGTTTTGATGTCGATGACGTTGAACTTTTTGCGAATGCGATCGCTCACACTATTCAACCCCAACCGACGCGCTACCAAATCTGCTGACACCAGCGGCAGCCCATACTTTCTGGCTCTGCGGCTCAGAATGCCTAGCTTATTTTGCATCTTTCGTGCTATGCGCCCAGCTTTCGACACCCGTAGGTGAGGCAGTCCACTGAGTGCGTAGCCTCGGTCTGCCAGCAGTGGGGCAATTCGCGCTTCAATCAGCTGAATCTCTCGCTTGCTGAGCCGATCGTGCCACTGATTTACAAGGCTAGCGTCCGGCAGCCCGTAGTCTGTAGCGCGCGCGTAGTTCATCATATCTGGGTGGTAGCGTAGCGCCGCCCCAGAATCACCCACTGTAGAAGCACTCACTGTAGAATCACCCACTGTAGAAGTGCCCGCTTTGCTGATGAATTGACAAACGCTATCTAGGGTACCGGTGTTGTCATAAATCAGGTCTTCAAACCTTACCTCTAGTCGGCGCTCTTCGGGTAGCTGCATTTTAAGCTTATCCCACAGCGTTTCAGCCTCTAGCCAGCGCCTAGCACCGTGCCAGCCATCGCCCGCCCAGCCCATTTTCATGCAGGAGCGAGTAACATCGCGGCCGTCTCGAACGATGTGGATAAACGAGGCATCTGGCCAAATTTTTAGCAGGCGATCGAAATTGTAGTGAACGGTTGCACCAACGATAGGCTTGTTCGTGAGCGCCTGAAATTGAAGTAGAAAGCTATTCACTAGCTCTGAGTAGCTCAGCCGACGGTCAATGCTGGGCCCGTCCATTAGGAAGTTGCGATCGGTTTGGAGCCATTCGTAGTAGCTGGCCAAGTTGGGATAGCCACCCGCGCTGTCCATGCCGTGGACCCCATACTCAAACTCCGCCCAAAATGTCATGTGCGGGTGATGGTCTAGCATCAGGCGCAGTAGCGTGGTGCCGGAGCGCTCAGACCCTACCAAAAAGACGGGCCGTTTTATCATCTCAGGAGGCGTTGTGCCCGCTTCTGAGAAGAGGTCGGGGTTGTAAACCCGCTTGACCATAGCGCTTTTGGATAGGTGGTTAACCATAGGTGCGATCGCTGTAGTAATAAGGTCTGTTTCTTAGCTCGCTTTCATATTGACTCACTCTTAAAAAAGTAAGTTCCGTAAGTCCGTATCTTTACCTAACTTATAAATAAATCATAAAGGCCGCTAGCGAAAAGTAGCGGCCTTGACAAGTTGCGATGCAATTTTAGGCGACGCAATTTTAGGCGATGAAGTTTGGTCGATGCAATCTTGGTGGTGAGCAGAGCGCTACGCGGCTTTAATCAATACTAGGTCATCCTCAACTTTGGCTTCGTAGGCGCCCAGTGCTTCGCTGGCAGGGCCGTCAGTGACTTCGCCGTCAGCGCTGAACTTGGAGCCGTGACAGGGGCAAGCAAATTCGGTGTCAGCCCAGGCAACATGGCAGCCCTGATGCGGGCACAGGGAGTCGAGCGCGATGATGCCGTCTGCATTGGCAGGGTCACGGATGACGATGACAGAACCTGCCACGAAGGTTTTGCTCGCTAAGAAGCCAGCGCTGTCGAGTTCGGATACGGTGCCAAGTGCCGCAAAGCCATCATCGCGGACGCTGCTATCGACTTCTTCTGCGGCAGCTGCGCAGGGATCGGCTGCGCAGGGATCGGCTGCACAAGGGTCGGCTTCAGCTGTGTCAGCTGCCGGGGAACAGGCGGCGATCGCAACGGGTAGCGATGTCGCCATAAAGCTGACGCCAACCCAGTTCATAAATGCACGACGCTTCATAGTTTTCTTCACCTAAATAGGAGAACAATAAGGGGCGAATCTTCAAACACTATAACAACAGATGTGGATGGATTATGAATTTGCGCTGAATTCTGTTGTAGGCGCTTCTCCTATCGATTTGCTAAACCAGCCTTTGTAGCGAGCGGTCGCCGCAAGAACAAACAACATATCTGCACCGACTACGCTCGCGAGCATCCATTCGGACCCGCCCGTGCCAAACCCGTAGCTGTGTAGCCCTGTACCCAGCACAAAGTTCACGCCGTACCAAGCCATCAGAACCGCATTGAAGGCCGCCACGCTCGCCACGCTAATGCCGAAATTGCCAATCCATCCGACCAATCGCCCATGCAGCGGTACGAGATAACACAGCAGCGCAATTAAGGCCCAAGTCTCTTTAGGATCCCATCCCCAGAATCTCCCCCAGGAGAAGTGCGCCCAAATGCCCCCCAAGATAATTCCTGCGGTGAGCAACAATACGCCAACTTGCAGGACGCGGTAGTTGAGCTGAGAGAGTAGCTGAATGCGAGACTTAGCCTGTGGGCTAAATAGATAGCTGCCTAAAGAAACGTGGCCAATGCCCAGCGCTAAGGCAAAGCTGGCGTAGCTAAGAGCGATGGTTGGTACGTGAATGCTCAGCCAGAAGTTATCTCTAAGCACCGGTACCAGCGGAGAAATGCTGGGGTCCAGTACGGCGGGCAGGCTATCGGCCAAAATCAAACACATGACGGCCAATGGCGCAGCAGCGAGGAGATAATACTTTGCTTTGTAGATGAGTTCAAAGGTGAGTGCGATCGCCGCAATGCCAAACCCCACCCAAATCACAGATTCGTACATGTTGGTAACCGGCGGCCTCCCGGCAATTTGCATCCGCAGCCAGAAGCCATAGCTCTGCACGGCGACGCCACCGACAAACAGTCCAATCGCGCTCCAGTAGAGTTCAAACGACTTAATCCACAGTGTCAATAGCATCACCACAAAGGCGAGTCCATACAGCATCCACGCTTTAGCAAACGGATGGAAGTGATTGAAAAATACTTCTTGATCCATCGCGCCTTCCGCTGGGTAGATGTCGGGGCTGAGCGATCGCACACCACTTTTCAGTTCAGCTGCCATCGGAGCCAGCATTTCCAGGTGATTAGGCCCGGTAAGAAACAGCTGTTTCATCACCGCAAAGTTTGCCATTAGCGGCGCGGTTGCACTCTGCGCATACTGGGTTTGTTCTTCTGAAATGCCCATCCACTTGCCTTTGGGATCAGTCGCATGGGGTACGACAGCAATTGTGTTGTCATCCACTGAGCCCAGCATTAGCGTGAGCCGATCTTCTAGGGTGAGCGCTTCTCTCTCATCGCGACTCAAATCGACATCTTCAAGCTCTTTTCGGTGAGCCTCTCTTACTACCTCACCTAGCGCCGAGTTCGTCATCAGCGTTTGAAAAGAGAAATACTTTTGGTCTGGATTAAGCCCGACGCGCTCTTTCAGCGGGCGGTAGCTAAAGAGTACAAAGGGCTCTTCATTCCAGTTGCGATTGTTGAGCCAAAGCGACATAAATGTCGTCATTGCATCTTCGGTAATGCCGTCATGCCTGTAGGCTGTTGCGCCGTGGATTTTGGCGACGGTTTCTTTTGCGACCGTATCAAGGGGCTTTTTGCGCCCGCCCTGCTGCACGACGATGGTTTCGAGTGAATTGAGCGGAGATGGTTGAAATTGGCTAAAGGGCAAAGCAATCAGCAAAATTCCTAAGCATAGACCAATTGTGAATTTGATAGGTTTCATAGTGAAAAGACCAAAAAGCCTAAGAGAGTTTTTAGAGAGTTTTTAGAGCGTTTTTAACGGGTTCCCCTTGCCAAGGGGAACCGTAAGGGAGGGATTTCGATAAATTCGCTATACGCCGAGACCCCTCCGTTGGTTCCCCTTCGCAAGGGGAACCATGACCGGCAGTCATCGAAGGTTACTTGCCCAATAAAGCATTCAACAGTGGAATCGAGTCAGCTGTATCACTAGCTTCCACCTCCGGGGCATCCAACAGGTTAGAGACTTTCTTGAACTTCTTGGCAACGGCCCGCCCGTAGAACATCGTGGCCACTCCAATAGTCACCATCATTGAGCCAATCCAAGTGAGCCCTGTGACCCACCAGGGCTCACGCTTAACCTGCAACGTAGACTGGTTCAAATCGCCTGGATTCCAAGAGGCTTGGGCAATCTTCCATCCTTGGAACCACGTAGGGTGATTCATCCAAACCCGCCGATCGCTAATTTCTTCGGCGTGAGCATCCATTAACGACACATCACTGGTCCACATTGCGACTGACTCACTGCCTTCATTCCGGTCCACAATAAATTCATTGAGCTTAAGGCTAAAGGGCAGCTTCAACAGTTTTGGGCTGAAGGCAACATACCAGTCGCCCAGTGCGCTTTCAACAGTTGTGGGCTCACCCCAGCCGACCCAAGCAGGCTGACTGTTCTCCCCTGTAGAAACCAACAGTGCTGGTTCTCCCTGCTGAGGCGATCCCTGCGGCAAAGGAACAATTTCACGTTCTACGCGGGCCTGAGGAATGTACTCTGCTAGGGTTACTTCAAAGTCTGCCCAGCCTGGCGTTACGGCGTCTCCAACGGCCATTGGGCCAGATTTAAATCCTTTTGAAGATTTGGCCGTGTAGTAGAGCTTGCTCTCACCAACCGTGCCTTTTTCACCAACGACTTCACCAACAACAATGCGGAAGAATGCGTCAGGTCCGGTGCTAGGGGCGATGTCGTAGATGAGGTTGATTGCGATCGCCTCACCTTCAATCTGATTGCGAATGGGTTCAAACCCTGGTTTCCCAAACACAAACCAGCTTTCTTTGGACGCTCCGTCAGAAACGACCAGCTGAACAGCAGGATTTCTCAGTAGGTTTGTTGCCGTGGTGGGTTGACGATTTCCGTCTAGCCGAAAGTCGGGCCAAAAGCCAGTTGCCTCAATGCGGAGGGTTTTTCCTTCGGCTTTCAGCTCTATTGTTTGGCCTTGCTCGACTGCTTTCTCTACATCTAAGCTGCGAGTTTGTCCTAGCCAACTGATGTTAGCGATTCCCCAGCGCGCCACTTGAGGGGTCTCTGCGGGTTCTGCAAGGGCTTGTTCTAGTGTTTCGGCTGTGGCCGTGACTATTTGTAATTCTGCGGGGCCGATGTCCATGCTGCTGTAGGCAGCGGGTGCAATGGCGAGCCAGCGGTCTAAGGATTGATTCATGCGATCGCTCTTCAGCACCAACCGCACCGCTGGGTTGCTAACGCTTCCACCTTCAACAAAGCGAACTGTATTAATCGTGTTGTCGCTATATCCTAGCAATGACAGGCCGCCAACTTTACTGGGAACAACCGTGCCGTCTGCCTTAATAAATAAAGACGCCTGTTCGGGTGTGCTACCGGGTGCAGCAACCTCTACTAAGTCTCCTTCTACACGCAGAGTGCTCACCGGGCCTGCATCGGTTCTAGCGAGCATCATGCCTTCTACGCTGAGATGAATCACAGCTGCTGAGCCCGCAATAATCACCACGAGACCCCAGTGGGTGATGGCAAATCCGATTTTGCGAGCGCCTCTCCACGGGTAGCGTAAGAGGGTCGACGTTGCGAGGTTTATCGCGAGTAAAAACATTAAGCCGCCGAACCAGGGGCTCTTGTAGATTTCTTGCTGGACAACGGTTGAACCCACTTCGGCTTCGTAAAAGGTGGCGCCGATGAGGATGGTTGCGATCGCCATCAGCAACGGCACAGCCAGCTTAATAGAGCCGAGCAGGCCAGCGAGCGACTGAATCAACGGGGTATTAGCCGACACAGGCTTAGACTTTCCTCCGATAGGCACTGCTTCCTCGGAGGCTACTCCCCTTTCAACAGTTTCTGTCTTACTTGTAAAATTGACCGTCATGCGTCAGCGCCCCTGCTAATGAATCCAAGGGTATAAAACCAACAAAATCAGAATGAATGAGTCTTTAGAAATACACACACTTCTAACAGTCTCTTTCTAACAGTCTCTACTGTGCAAGGAAGAGGTGGTTGCTTTTTGTATCCAAAGTTGCATAATTTCGCGGAGTATCCGACTCTTGCATTTCTTCTCTGCGTGTAGTGCATGGAAGAATGCAATAGAAAATCTTTATAATTTGTGCGCAGTGTGCAATCCTCAAGGACTCTGCTGCCGTCGCCTTGCGCCGTTGCTGAAGTCCCTCGACTCATTTTTTATTTTTGAGAATAAAAAATATTTGTCAAATGCACTTGTTGCAGCTCGTGTATGCGAGATTCTCATTCGACTTTCGCTTTTGGTAGCTACGAGCACAAAAAAAGGATAAGGGGGCCCCTAGCTTTGTGTAGTACCACGGAGAGAATTCTCCTTTGGAATGTCTGTGTATGATGACCTTTAAGGTGAATAATCTCTCTGTTTTGCAGGCTGCATCGAAAAGCGTAGGCAGCTTCAAGTCAGGTCGTCTTAATTTCTCTCTTTCAAATCTGTTTTCCGGAGTACGCGTAATAATATGTCTTTGAATGTCGAGCTTTTAGAACAGAGCTTCGAACTTGTGAAGCCTAAGGCTGACGAGTTTGTTGCCAGTTTCTATAACAATTTGTTTACCGACTATCCGGCCTCCAAGCCGCTGTTTGAACACTCGGATATGGCTGGCCAGCAAAAAATGCTCAAGGGCGCGCTGGTGATGGTGGTTGAAAACCTCAGGAAGCCAGAAGTCCTTAGTAAGTCTCTCAAGGGGCTAGGGGCTCGCCATGTTAACTATGGAGCCCTCCCGGAGCACTATCCACTCGTTGGTAACAGTCTGCTGAAGACGTTAGGCCAGTATGCCGGTGATGCTTGGACGCCTGATCTCAAGGAAGCTTGGACCGGCGCTTACGGTGCCATTTCTGAGCTGATGTTAGAGGGTGCGGACTACAGCAAGGAGGAGATTGCTCTAGATTCTGTTCCGGCTGAGGCTCCACCCGCAGAAGAGGGCGGTCTTAAGGTTGAACTGTTAGAGCAGAGCTTTGAACTTGTGAAGCCTAAGGCTGATGAGTTTGTTGCTAGCTTCTATGACAACTTGTTGACAGATTACCCAGCCTCGAAGCCGCTGTTTGCCCATACGAGTATGCCGAAGCAGCAACAGATGCTCAAAGGCGCGCTGGTCATGGTAGTGGAAAACCTGCGCAAGCCAGAGGTGCTCAGTAAGTCACTCGGTGGGCTAGGTGCACGCCATGTGAAGTATGGTGCGCTGCCAGAGCACTATCCGCTGGTAGGCAATAGCTTGCTGAAAACCCTAGGACAGTATGCTGGTGACGCCTGGACGCCAGAACTCAAAGAAGCCTGGACGGGTGCTTACGGCGCCATTACTGAACTGATGCTAGAGGGCGCTGACTACTCCAAAACTGATGTTCAGCTAGAGGCGGAAGCCCCGCCCGCGAGCTCAACCGTGACGATGACAGAGCCCACTCTACCCAATCTGACGCCTACAGTTAGTGAGCCCATTGGGGAAACAAGCTCAGCGGCTTCTGTGGAAGACTCTCCTGAGGGCATCAGTAACGGTGCGGCAGCAGGTGTAATTGGCGGTTGTGGTGCAGCTTTACTCGTCATGTTGTTGATTCTTCTGTAGCGTTTATCTTTTTTATCTTTTAAGCACCACCTTTTTTTTCATGAAGAATCGTCCTAACAAAAATGTGTTTTGGCGAAAAAAGTTTGGACTGAGAGCCACCATTATTTTGGCGATCACCATTCTTTTTGTCACCGTTTCAGGTGCCTTTGCCCTAGAAAAAAAGGAGATCTTTTTGCCAGGTGAAACCTCTGAAGGCCATCACTTGTTTGAAGCCTCTTGTGCTTCTTGCCATGAAGGCTTTAAGCCTGTATCCAATGAAAACTGTAACCGTTGCCACGAGGCGGAGTTAGAAGGTGACTTGCACGGTGCAAAAAAGTTTAAAGATCCCCGCTGGGCAGAGTACAGAGAGAATGTCGATGTGCTGACCTGCACGGCTTGCCACAACGAGCATGTGCACATGTTTGGCCGGGGTGTACACCTACAGCCCGACCTTTGTATGGCCTGCCACGAAGAGCTAACGCTGACTCAGCTCAAGAGTCATGAGGGGTTCGCTGCCGATGGCTGCTGGACGGCAGGCTGCCACAACTTTCATGAGCACGACACCATCTCCACCGGATTCTTTCGGAAAAATATGGGAGCGCCCGACATGCTGCCAGTGCAGGCGCTCCCTGATCGGGTGGTCACAACAGAGCTGGAGCGTGCCCCTGAGCCTAACTTGAGCAAAGAGTTCTTAGGAGGGAAATCATGATTTTCTCCAAGCAGGGTCTTCTTTCTCAATCGCGGCTATGGTTTCGCCTAATTGTTCTTTGCTTAGCGATGCTTTTAGTGGTCGGGTCTGCTTTTCCGGCAGTGGCCGCTACTGAAAAGGAGGTGCAGGAGATTACGCAACAGTGGCAAACGAGCGCTCATGCGCTCAATGATGTGAACTGTGCGAGCTGCCACCAGGCCGAAGAGTCCAAGGAATTTGTGGCCAGTCCGAATCAGGAGAGCTGTCAGTCTTGCCATGAAAATTCTGTGGATACTTTTTTGCTGGGAAAGCACGGCATCAGAACCCTAGAAGGTGAAACGCCTCTGACCCCAGCGATGGCGCGTATTCCGATGAAGCACGAGGCGTTTGATAAACAGTTGAGCTGCAACGCTTGCCATAACGTGCACACCGTCAACACGATGCAGGCTGCTGCTGAGTCTTGTTTGACCTGTCATAATGACAACCATTCTCTTAACTACGAGAATTCTAAGCACGCGCAGGCCGTATTGACCTCGTCTTTGCCTCGACCTGGTGCGCAGCAGGTTACTTGCGCCACCTGCCACCTGCCCCGCAGCGCCCAAAAGAAAGGGGAGGGCGTCATTGTGAACGTCAATCACAACAACACCTATACTCTCAAACCACGAAACCGCATGGTGGGAGAGGTCTGTATGAACTGCCACGGGGTGGAATACAGCTACAACAGTATTTTCGACGATGAACTTGTCGAAGCCAATTTTGACCGTCCTCCGACGCTGGAGCATGAAAGCTTTGAGCTCATGCGAGTGGCTGAACAGCGGAGGGTGGGCAATGCCTCTGAGCCCGAGGAAGAAAGTGAATAGATTTTTCTGCTTGGCTCAGAATTTTTCGTTCGCTCCATTTCGTTCGCGTTATGGCGACGGTGATGCTACTCCTACGGTGCATCGCAATATTCAATTACTGGACTTATCAGGAGATCAAAGATAATGGCTAAAATTAGCTGGATGCAGCGCCTTCGCGCTAAAACGATGGCTTTATTTGCGCTAGCTGCGGCAATTTGCTTCACCGCAGTTGCGTGCAGCGGCGGTGGAACCACTGCGACTGCAACGGGTCCTTCCATCGCACCGGACATTGTTGCTGACTACATTCATAATGTGCTGGCGGCAGATAGAACGGCGTACACCAAGCACGTGATTAACCGAGTCAAGACGCTTGAAGGTAAGGCCAAAGAAGAAGGTGTTCTAGACGTAGAGTCAACAGAAGGCTGGCAGCAAACAGACGGCATTCCACTGCCTGCACAGATGTTCCGTTTGGGTTCTGAGATTGCGAACGAGTCTGGAGATTTTACCTACAGCCTGATTTCTCCTTGGAACTTGAACGATAACCACGCGCCCAAAGGAGACTTTGAGTCCACGGCTGTTCAAGAGATGATTGATACGGGCGACTCGGTTAAGGGCTATCAGGAAGTGGGCGGTCAGGCTTACTTTTCTGCAATGTATCCCGATAAAGCGGTGGCTGAAGCCTGTGTGACTTGTCACAATACGCACCCTGTTCACCTAGAGCGCTATCCCGATAAAGTGTTCGAAATGGATGAAGTGATGGGCGGCATTATTATCAACATTCCGGTTGATAGTATTCCTGCTGATGCGTAGGTAAGGCCCTCACCCCTAGCCCCTCTCCCAAGAATTGGGAGAGGGGGACCGGATGTTTGTATGCCTTCGGCATTGCTGGTAATAGATTATATGAAACCTAAGTTTTCTACCCTAATTATTCTGACGCTGGTTTCGGCGGTTTTGCTGGTACCGTTTGCCCTCAGCCCAATTTATTTGGATGTGCTACGCGATCGCTCTTTCGATCTGCATCAGTTTCTGCGCGGCGAACGCTACAAGCAGGCTACAGGATACGTCTCTCTTACTTTAGTCGTGGTAGAAATGCTGCTCACGGCCAGAAAGCGTAGCCGCAGCTGGCCGATCAAAATCACTATGCCAGGGTCTGTCATGCTGTGGCGCAGTGCTCATATTTTCACTGGGGTCGCTCTGCTCGCGGCGGTATTAGTGCATACCATCGGCGCTAGCGGTATCAACTATAATGCAATCTTTCTATGGTCTTTTATCGGCGTTACCCTGACGGCTTTAGTCGGTGTGGTTGCTGAAACGGGCGTTTTAGAATCTCCACGAAAAATCTTTAACTTCAGAGGACAGAAGCTGGTTGACGGTGAGCCGGTGGGAATTGGTAAAGGGGCTCTTATTCGCGGTATGCGAGCGGTTTGGCTCAAGAGCCATATCTTTTTAGTGAGCGTGTTTTCGATTTTGCTGGCGGTCCATATTTTCTTGGTTTATTACTTTCAATAGATCGCGTTTGTTCTTTGTTTTTTGTGTTTATTGAGTCAGCTTATAGATATGGTTTCTCCTTTAGCAAAAGATTCAGAGAAAGGGAAAAAGACGTGGCAGGTTTGGGGTGCGATCGCCGCTATCCTCCTCGCAATTGTGGCCACCCTTCTCCTCACCCGGCCCGCCGCCAATGTGATGAGTATGACGCCAATTTCTGGGCTGATGGCTTTGAAAGCTTCAGCCGCTGAAGCCATGCCCTACGAAGCGGCCCTGGCAAACCAAAAGCCAACGCTGATCGAGTTTTATGCTGACTGGTGCACGACCTGTCAGGGCATGTCTGCCACGGTAACTGCGCTACACGAGCAGTATGGCGAGCAGCTGAATTTTGTCATGCTAGATATTGACGATCCGCAGTGGGCCGATGAGGTCCAAGCTTTTGGTGCTTCCGGTGTGCCGCAGTTCACCTTACTAAATGCTGAGCAGCAATCTGTGCATACTTGGGTGGGCAAAGTGCCAGGGCCCATTTTCAAGACTGTTTTTGAGCAGGTGCTCAGCCTCAGCCCTTCACTGGCTTGACGCTTTCTCTCGATTGATTTTTGTCAACGTCATTCTTATATTTTACGGTTAGTTTTTACGGTGAGCACGTTATGACACTCCTCAGCCGATTCCTAAAGTTTTTAGAGTGGTTAGATAGCCTGCAGGCGTTCTTTCACTTTTTGAGCCAGCCCACCGGCATTTCTGCGGCGGCAGCGCTGCTATTGTATTTCCCCATTCAGCTACTCGGCTGCGACAGTTTCTCTGCAACCACGCTTTCTTGTACGGTCGCGCTGACGTTGTTTTGTTTGCTGGAAGAACGGCCTACGTTTTAACACGTTAGCGATGGTTCAAATGGTGCTGATGAATGCTGACCGGCGTGTCGTTGAACACGGAGCGAATGAGGGCGCTGCTGTTGGTAGGTTTGTCGGCGTAGAAAGTTGTGACCAAGTCTAAGAAGACGACTTCGCGGTAGGCGTATTTGCAGTAGGCGATCGCAACCACCATCATGCACAGCAAAAAAGTAATAGAGCTGATGTAAAACCGCATGATGCCAGGTTGAGAGGCTAACTCTCCAAACCCATTTAAGAGCACGAGTACGATGTAACCGCTTAGACCCAGTAAGACTAAGCTATTGAGCATCATTAGCCACAGCATGACTCTCAAAAAATGATTGCGCACAACGGCGGGCGCTCTGAGCTGCCAGTTTTCGAGCTCACTCCGCTGAAAGTGAACATAGCGTGGCGCTTTACCGTAGATGTAGCAGGCCAGGTGCGGATCGTAGCAGCTGAAGACGAGGTTAATAATACGCACGGGCGCGTGCCTGCCGGTCATTTTTTTGAAGATGAGGGAGTTGCGGCAGTTGTCCCTACTGTTTTCGCTGAAGAATCTGACTTGGTCAGAAAAGTCGAGTAGGGCGGATTCCTTGCGGCTGGTGCGGCGGCTGAAGGGACCTGCTTTTATGAGGTTGTTGATGAGTGCGATCGCGCCCGTAGCCAGTGCGAAAGCCAGTAGATAAAGCCCTTGACTCAACATAGCAGCAACCCTCAACGTCCTCATATTTTGTCTGTACTTATGTAGATATACGGAGCCTCTTTGCAGTTTCCAGACAGTTCTAATATGGGTCTCTTGTATGCTGATGATCGTCAGGCTGCGATGAAATTTGTTTAGGCTGTTTGACAACTGCCCTGCGATGAACGCTTTGGACTCAACCCTCAACTTATTTTTTCCACAGTGGCAGGGTTGCGGTAATCTTGGCCTTTACAGAGGAGCCACGCTCTTACGGCAGGTGTTAGACCCTGCTAAATCTTTTGCAGAGATTCCTGTTTCATCTGCTTATTCTCTAGCGGTTACTCAGAATATTCTGGGCCTATCTCAGATATCGACGCAGCTTCAGGCAGCGTGCAGCTGTATTCAGCATAAGAATCCGGCGCGAATTTTCACAATTGGAGGAGACTGCGGCGTTGAAATTGCCCCAGTCTCTTTTCTCAATCAAAAATATGGCAGATCTCTAGCAGTCATTTGGCTAGATGCTCATGGCGATCTCAATACGCCTAGCTCCTCGCCGAGCGGTCACTTTCACGGAATGCCTCTACGTGCTTTGCTAGGCGAAGGGCCTTCTACTATTTTGAGTCAGTCATTTTCTCAGCTATGCCCCGAGCAGGTGTTTTTAGTGGGTGCTAGAGCGCTGGACTTGCCAGAAAGCCGCTTCATTCGTCAAAGTAATCTTTTGTTGTTTTCTGTTGAAAAGGTGAATGCAAACCGCAGTGCCGAATTGATACGGTCGATTAAAGCAGTAGGTTTCAACAAGGTGTATGTTCACTTGGATTTAGATGTACTAGATCCACAAGTATTTCCCTACACTGCTTGCCCAACACCAAAGGGTATCAATCTTGAGAGCCTTAGCGTCCTACTGACAGATTTGAAATGTAACTTTGAGATAGTTGGTGCGAGTGTTTTAGAATTTTTACTTTCAGGAGACGTGGATTTCTCTGATGCGAGTGACAAAATGAAAGAGAGACTTTCCTTCATTACTGAAAGCTGTTTAAGAGAAATCTATTTTGGCGAGTAGTCTACTCGTCTTCACGG
Organism: Cyanobacteria bacterium J06598_1; assembly: GCA_038529685.1. Lineage (GTDB taxonomy): Bacteria > Cyanobacteriota > Cyanobacteriia > Phormidesmidales > Phormidesmidaceae > Phormidesmis. The sequence continues at coordinate 19,277 of JBCBDN010000009.1, forward strand.
CTACTCATTTTGAAGCGGTGTGAATTATTCTTCTCAATCACTTCTCTGGCAGCTTGTACTGACCCACGATGCGTTTGGCAAACTCAGGTACATGCGCCTCTAACTTTTCAGGATGGTTGCGCCGCGTGTACAAATAGTTGCGGGTGAAGTGCGAGTCAATCGAAAAGCGAGCGTACTCTAGACCCTTCGGCCCAATTTTTTCAATCACAACGCCCATGAGCTTGGCGGCCCACATGGGTAAGGTGACGCCTTTGTCGTAGGCGGGGATGCTGTTTTGTACGGCCTGAGTGCGATCGCCGCTACTCATCACTGGCTGCGTCTCAATAATGCCTTCCAACAGCTCAAACATTTCGGCGCCTGTGTCATTGCGCACCACAATCCACTGCCAGCCAAACGGCGCGCCCATGTAGCCTACTACGATGTCTGCGAGCGAGTTGGTGTAGTCAAAGCAGCTCATGCACGACGGCGCAAATACGTCTTTTAACTTGTTTGTTTTTAGGCCAAAGAAGGGCACTTTTTCCTCTGAGCCGTCTTCGTGCTTAAAGTGCACCTGAAAGTCTTGCATGAACTCGTAGGCCACTACCGTCTCTGGCGAACGGCTGGTGGTATCCAAAAACTTTTGTAGCCCCGCCCGTGTGACGTTGTCTACGCAGGGCATGCCCAGTACATACAGTTTCTCCAATCCGAGCTGATGCTGCACGGCTCTCAGCGCCTGAATTTGGCAGCCCACCCCAATCACCAGCACGCGCTTCATGCCCGATTGCTCAATTTGATCGAGTACAGACAGGTTGGGTGAGAGTGTGGGCTTATTTACCCGGGCGGCCAAAATGTCTTCAGGGGTGCGAGCAATCACCGGCATTGGCTGAAACCGATCGTCTTCTGTATTTTGTACGCACACCACGCCTTCGACCAGGCCCCGGTTTAGCATTTCAATAGCGAGCGTGCTGACAATCCCTGTCCACTGAGCCCCGTCAATCGGTTCTAGCTTGCGTGCGGCTACCATTTTTTGCTGCACGCCAAAGTACAGCTCATTTTCATTATCGAGGTCTCGGCTGCGACCGTGGTTAGCGCTCTCTAGCTCGCTGACCTGCTGGTTCAAAAAAGCGCAGGCGTCTTTAACGTAGTGAATGTAAGACGTATCGCACAGGCCACACTCGCTGCATCGTTCTTTGGCGGGCTTGGCTGCACCGGGCTTAAGCGGTCTTGCTTTGGCATGGGGCTTGGCCAATGGCTGAGCTGAGGTCATAGACTCTAAATAGGCTGGCTGAACACGTATGCTCAACATACCGCAATCCACTCGTGAGACTGGCCGAATTCACCCTTTTGTAAGATTTCTTCGTTCCCTAAAAGCCCTATATTTGTTGGGTTTGAACGGCTAAAATCTTAACTGAAGCGCCCGCTTTCCCCCTGCCCCCCTTCACCCCCGCACCCTCTTTTATGCCTGAAGGCCCAGAAATTCGCATCGCTGCTGACAAAATTCAACGCGCCGTCCGCCCCCACCCTACGACGGAAGTCTTCTTCGCCTTTGAGCATCTAAAGCCCTTTGAATCAGAGCTTACGGGCTGCCGGGTTACGGAAGTAGAAACGCGGGGCAAGGCCATGCTGACTCATTTCGATAATGGTTTGAGCGTGTACAGCCATAATCAGCTGTATGGCAAGTGGATGATTCGCAAATCGTACGATTTTCCGGAGACGAAGCGGCAGCTGCGCTTTGCTATTCATAACGACAAAAAATCAGCTCTGCTGTACAGCGCGTCAGATATTCAAATTTTGAGCAGCCCTCAAGAGATTGAAAGCCATCCCTTTTTGAGTAAGCTAGGCCCTGATGTGCTGAGCAAGGGGCTTCAGCCAGAAACGCTGCTGGCGGCACTGCTGTCTAAAAAGCACTGTCGGCGGCGGCTATCGACGCTTTATTTGGATCAGCATTTTTTGGCGGGCATTGGTAATTACCTGCGCAGTGAAATACTGTTTGTGGCCCAACTGCACCCGCAGCTTAGGCCGATGGACTGTACTGAAGAGCAGCTGTATACGCTGGCGAAAGTCTCTATTGAGATTTCGTATCAGTCTTATAAGTACAAGGGCGTGACCAATGATTTGGATCTGGCTAACAAACTAAAAGCCGGCGGGGCTCGCTACCGAGACTATCGCTACTGGGTCTTTGGTCGGATGCAAAAGCCTTGCTATGTCTGCGGCGAGCCGGTTGTGAAAGAAATGGTCAACGCTCGCCGGATTTACTATTGCCCCACCTGTCAGCCGCGCAGTTAGCGTTAAGTGCCCTAATGCATTGGGGTACTTGCTATATGATGAATTAATAAGGGCCTATTGACGGCTGGCATCGACTGTATTCGTTCTGCGATCGCGCTTCTTTTCCACACAGTGCGTCCCAATTGTTCTGATCCGCACTCTCGTCAGTAAAACGATCAACCGTCAGTAACGCGGGCAACACAACAAGTGCGCCAACACGTGCTGAAGCAATGCGTATACTACTGGTCGACGATGACGAAATCCTTATGGAAACGCTGGCCGAGCAGCTAATTGCGCAGCGTTACGCGGTTGATATTGCGGTGGATGGCATTAGTGCTGGCACCTATATAGAGCTGTTTGATTACGATTTGGTCGTTTTAGACTTAATGCTGCCTGACGGGGATGGCATTGAGTTTGCCAAGGCCTTTCGGCAGGGGGGATATGCTAACCCTGTGATGATTTTGACCGCTAAGGAGAGCACTGCCGAGAAGGTGAGAGCGCTGGATGCCGGGGCAGATGACTATGTGGTGAAGCCGTTTGACTTTGCTGAGCTGTGCGCTCGAATCAGGGCCCTGCTCAGGCGAGAGCATCAAGGGTTGCCAACGGTGCTGGCGTGGGGCCCCCTGCGGCTAGACCCTAGCGCTTGCGAAACCACGTACAAAAATCAGCCGATTCGGCTCACCCCAAAAGAATTCTCACTGATGGAGCTGTTTTTGCGTCATCCCCATCGGGTGTACAGCTTGGGGGCGATTATCGAAGACTTGTGGTCGTTTGAAGATCCGCCTGGAGAAGACGCTGTGCGGACTCATATCAAGGGGCTGCGCCGTAAGCTAGAAGCCGCCGATGCGCCGAAAGATCTGATTAAAACGGTCTACGGCTTGGGCTACCGGCTCAATGAGAATACGAGCTGGCCTACGGATGAGCGGCCGCGTACGATTCTTCCGGCGGCTGTTCCGCCAGCTATTCCAACGGAGGGCACTCAGTCCTATCAGGCGATATTGCAGCAAAAGCTAGCCGATGCCTGCCGTCGGTATTTGTGTTCTGCCAGTGTCAAAGTGCGCACGCTAGAGCAGGTCGTTTCCGGGCTGGCAAAGGAGGACTTGAAAGCTGTGCTGTTCCACAATGGCTTGGTGTGTGCCCATCAGCTAGCAGGCTCTTTGGGTAGCTTCGGGTTTGCAGAAGGGTCTAAGATTGCCGGCAATATTGAGCAGACGCTGCGGTCAACGCCCGCAGCGTCTGCTGTAGAAACGGCTCAGAGGGCTACAGAGACACCCGTAGGAGATCCCGCAGTAGGAGAGCCCGCAGTAGAAGAGCCCGCGCCAATGCTTTCAGCGGCTGCCGTGACTCAGCTTCAGGGCTGGGTGCAGGCGCTGCGTCAGCAAATAGACCAGGCGAGTGTTCCTGATTCTGCGAATGTGCTGGTTGACTCTGTGCGAAACGGGCTACCGGTGCTGCTGATCGTGAGTGAAGATACCGCGCTAGTTCAGCAGCTGGTGGCGATCGCCGCCAACGCCCAGCTGCAAACCAAAGTGGTGGCTAATTCACAGCAGGCTGAACACTGCCTTCAGTCAATGATTTGTGACCTAGTGCTGATTGACGCGGCAACCGCGTTCTCTAGCAAGTCAGCAGGGTCTGATATGTCCAGTGATTTGTCAGCTGTCGTAACGCGAATAAAGTCAGATTATGCGCTGCCATTGGGGGTGCTCTCATCCCGGCTGGATTTGCACACGAGGCTTGGTCTGATTCGGTCGGGGGTGGATATGGTGAGCGATCGCACCAGTCCACCGCTCCAAATTATGTTGGCTGCCGCTGGGCTAATAAAGGCCGAAGTCAGCCAGGTTCATGTGGCGATCGCTGATGACGACCCTGAACTCCGCGCGCTTCTCCAAACCAGCCTCGCCCCCTGGGGCTTTCAAATCATCCCCTTCAGTAGCGCTAGCGAACTGTGGACATGGCTGTCAGCCGCCGAGCCACCCTCGGTCGATCTGCTCGTTCTAGATATTGATATGCCTCACCTTAGCGGACTAGAGCTGTGCCGCGTAATCCGTGCGGATGCTCGTTTCCAGGCCATGCCCATTCTCTTTCTCACCCACCACCAAGAGGCTTCCTTACGGGCTGAAGCCTATCAGTCGGGCGGTGATGACTTTATCCATAAAGCCGTCGCGCCGACAGAGCTAGCCATTCGGCTGCGCAACCAGCTCACCCGTGCCTGTAGCTTGCTCAATCAGTCTGCTCAATCAATCGGCGTAGGCGAGTTGGGGGTTAAACCAAGCTAGGTGGGCAGTAGCCCAAGCCCTGTACAAACGTACTGCGAAACTCCTCGATATCTTCAGCATTGAGGGCCCCGTGGGAAACCACCACGAGGTGATAGCGATTCATCACTTCTGTAATACCAACGCCGCTCTCTAGGCTGGTAACCACTTTCTCTAGGCGAGCCGTGGTTGAATAAGCCGACCCATTTTCTCTCAAAAAGGCAACAAAGTTGAGATCTTGCTGAAGGCTCAGCGGCTGTTTCACCTTAATTCTTACCACCCATCGGTCCGTCAGATAAATGACCGTAACAGACTCTAGCTGATGAGAAAATTGACCATTGTTTGAGCGGGAGAGATAGTGCAAAACACGTAATACCAAGCTGGTATTAGCGAAATAGTAGAGATATTGCATGAGACCTCAGACCGCTACAGTTCTCAGCATAAGGCTCAATTCTGAGTAAATTATGAAGAAAGATGCACATTCACCTCCATATTGCTGACATTTCGCTAACCATTCACCACAAAAAATAGCCACTAAAGCCAATCAAAACCAACCCAGCCCGAAGCGCTGTTCAAAGATCTGTTTAAAAGTATTGGGTACACCATCAAAGCCAGACGCCTACGGTAGGCTGATAGGCAAACGCAGCAAACGTCCCAAATGCAATAGGACGTTTGCTAGTCGAATTGCATTTGGGACGTAACGGTTTCAGCCGATGATAGGTCCCCTTGCGCAACTCGACAGATGCTGTAGCGGTTTGAGAGGCATACTTTTGAATGGTCCCCCCTCTATTCATGTCAGTGATGATTATCTCGATGATGAACGTACGTCAGATACCCAACTGGATACCGAAACGCTCCTGAACGTATCTGGCAGCTTGATTGTTGTTTTTAATCGCCAAGGCAAAATAAAAAGGTTTAACCGTACCTGCGAAACCACCACTGGCTACAGCGAATCAGACGTTCAAAACCGCTGCGTTTGGGATTTTTTGCTGGTGCCTGAAGATCAGGTCGCGATGAAAGGTATCTTTCGTCAGCTGATGGGCGGCCAAACCAACTCATATTATGAAAGCACCTGGTTAGACAAATCTGGAGAAATGCACGTGATTGCCTGGTCTAACACGGTGCTCACTGACCGCTCAGGGCAAGTGGAGTTCGTGGTTTCTTCAGGCATAGAAGTGACCGAACAGCGTCGCAGCCGCCGTCAGCTCGAAGTTCGCTACCGGCAGAGCCATCTACTGGTGGAACTCACTCAAAAGGTGCGCCAATCTTTAGAGCTAGAAGAGATTTTGCAAACCACTGTGCGCGAAGTGCAGGCGCTGCTCGGCTGCGATCACGTATTCATCTTGCAGGCATCCCCTTCAGCTGAAACGCTGGGTGCGCCCATCAGTCTGGCCGCCGAAGCTTTCACTGACCTATCTCAAGGGCCTGCGCAAACCATCCTCCGCAGGCCCTGGCCAGATAACCCGCTGCTGCATGCGAGCTATATAGACCACTATCGTCAGCAGTCTGTTTCTGTGATTGATACGATGGCGGGCCCAGGCGTTGCGCCTGAAATTGTTGCAGTGCTCAATCAGCTTTCAGTAAAGTCTGAGCTGGCGGTGCCTATTTTGACCAGCAGTAGTGCAGCAGAGTCGCTGACCGAAGTGGACGAAGCTGGCAAACCCAAGGACAGCTTCTGGGGATTGCTCGTGGCCCATCAGTGCATTCAGCCGAGGCGGTGGAGTCCGTTAGAAATTGATTTGATGCAGCAGCTGGCCAACCAGATCGGGGTGGCGATTAACCACGCTCAGCTGCTAGAGCACATGGAAGATTTGGTGGTGGAACGAACCGCCAAGCTGACTGAGACCAATCAGCAGCTGCGCCGAGAAATGGATGAGCGCCTGCGCACTGAAACTGCCCTGCGCCGCAGTGAAAAGCAGCTGCGATTAATTACCAATGCGCTACCAGCTTTGGTGGCTTACATCGATAGCTACCACCGGTACCGGTTTAACAACTACGCCTACGAAACCTGGTACGACATTCCCTACCCACAGATCAAAGGCCGTCAGGTCAGCGATATTGTGTCTTTGTCGGTGTATCAGCAAATGCTGCCCTACTTGGAGCAGGCGCTCTCGGGTGAGAAGGTGACCTACGAAGCTGAAATGGTTCAGAGCAGTGGTGAAAAGCTTTGGGCCAGCGTGAGCTATATCCCAGATATTCAAGATGGGCAGGTGAAGGGGCTGTTTAGTCTGGTGAGCGATATTAGCGATCGCAAAGCCGCCGAACGCATGAAAGATGAATTTGTTTCTGTGGTTAGTCATGAGCTGCGCACGCCGCTGACCTCTGTACACGGTTCTTTAAAGCTGCTGTCTACCGGCAAACTAGGAGATTTCAGCCGTCAGAGCCAGTCGCTGATCGAGATTGCCCTGAAGAACACTGAACGCTTGACCCGGTTGATTAACGACGTGCTTGATTTGGAGCGCATGAGTTCAGGACACACCAGTCTTGCTTTGGCGACTTGCTCTGCTGCGGATCTGCTCAAAAATGCTGTTGAGTCCATGCAGTCTATGGCTGACGACTACGGTATTAGGCTGACTATTGTGGCGCTTGATCGCTTGACGGATTTGGAGGGTTCGATGGATTCGGTAAACGTGTGGGCAGATGCGGATCAGGTAATGCAGGCGCTGACAAATCTGTTGAGCAACGCGATTAAGTTCTCTCCTAAAGGGGCCACTGTATGGATTCAGGCAGTGCCCCAAAGCGATAAGGTTGAGTTCATGATTAAAGATGAAGGGCGGGGCATTCCGAGCGACAAACTCGAAACTATTTTCGAGCGATTTCAACAGGTTGATAGCTCCGATGCGCGCGAGCGGGGGGGGACAGGCCTAGGATTACCTATCTGCCGAGAGATTGTTCAGCAGCATCAAGGCCGGATTTGGGTAAAAAGTATTCACGGGCAGGGCAGCCGTTTTTACTTTACACTTCCCCGCCAGAGATAACCCGCCAGAGATAACCCGCCAGAGATAACCCGCCAGAGATAACCCGCCAGAGATAACTCGCCGGAGATACTCTAAAGCTCTTTTTGCAGGCACACCAACATGGCTAATAAACAGATTTTAATGATCGATGATGAGCGCGATATTCAAACCGTTGCCCAGATTGGTTTGAGCCTGATGAGCACTTGGCAGGTACTGACTGCCAACTCTGGTGCAGAGGGAATAGCCCAAGCCAAAAAGCACGCTTTAGACGCTATTTTGCTAGATGTGATGATGCCGGATATGGATGGCGTGGCTACGCTCAAAGCGCTAAAGGCTGATGACGATACTCGCGCTATTCCGATTATTTTTCTCACTGCAAAATCGCGGGCGGCCAATCGCCAACAGCTCTATGCCCTAGGTGCCCAGGGGGTTATTCATAAGCCTTTTGACCCCACAACACTGGCTAGCCAAATTGCTGGTTTTTTAGGGTGGATAGATTAAGCCCAACCATCAGTAGTGTCGAGTGGTGTCGGCTATCCGAAACCCAGATAGATAAGGATATCGTCAACAAGAACACAGACAACAATCGTGACGAAAAGATACAAAAAGCAGCCTGTATCTTTGCTGTGTGTAACAGACTCACAGCTTCCTCATATTCTCTTTCTAGAGTATTTGTGCAAGATATCGCTACGCGCTTGTTCCTTAATTTCTTTTTATTCAAAATGCAACAATACTGCTTGTGCTGCCACACGCCCTTACTACGACACATTGCCCGGGCTCAAGTGTATTGGTATTGTCCCAACTGCCGTGAGCGAGTGCCTATTCGCCTGGACGATTCACTCCGTGAATTACAGCGTGAATCGTGGGATGAATCGCTAAATGAACTCGTCGGCGAGGCAGTGATCGATGCGCAAGCTTTGAGCGACGCCGATCGCAAAAGCTGAGTCCAAGAATGTACAGTTGAGTAGGTGACCACTGTCACTTCAACATCAAAAAAAACCGATGTTAGAATTCGCACAGCCAATGCCCTCAACTCAGTTTAGAAACAATGCAAATCGCCTCTACATTCAAGCTCTGTTCTAGCGTTCTGGTTGCGGCAGTGCTGTTGGCGGCCTGCTCGCCTAACCGAGTATCGTCTGGATCGATCTTCGCATCTTCTCTACAGCTTTCTGGGCAAACTTCTGTACTCAAAAAGACCCCTTCTAAGGTCTCTACTACTGAACGCCCACGGACGAAAACGGAAGCGGTCCAGGGTGAGGTCGTTGGGGATGTTGTCGACTGTGATGGTGACGGGCAGGCCGATGATTCACAGCTCGATTTTGATGGCGATGGCGTTTCCGATGAGTGCGTTGATGGGGTAGAAGCGATTCCAGAACCGCCTTTTGAGCAAAGCTATACGCCGACAAGTGAAACGTTTAATAGCCTTTTGCCAGCAGTGGGCTGGGATGCAAGCTACCAGTGCGGCGATGGACTGTATGAGGTGACGCTAGGTCGCCCCGCTGCGGACGCTATGGAGTACCGTTCGCAGGGGCTAACGCTGGAGACGCCGATTGTTTATGACGATTTTGATCCCAATCTCAATCACCCACTAATTATTCAAGATCCAGAAGACGGTATTCGCTATACGTTCACCCAGCAGAGTGAGGGCGAATACTATGAATATGCGATCGCCGACTACAGCGGTAACATCGGCCTATACGTGTACCAAACCGGTGAGCAAATCGTCGCGGCTCCCTGTGTTCTTGTCGCCAGCCAGACTGACCCCGCCCAGACTGACCCCGCTCAGTAAATATCGCTTTCATCGAGTCACCAGCCACAGCACCAGCGGCAGCGTCCCAAAGCTCATCAGTGTAGAGAGCACAATGGTTTTGGCCACACGCGCACTGTCTCCTCCAAATTCAGTCACCCAAATCAACGTATTCACGGCGACCGGCATTGCAGACTGCATGACCAGTACGGCCAAATCAAGCCCTTCCAAACCAATCAGTCGGCCAATACCGTAGGCACACAGGGGCGACACCAGCAGTCTGAGCAGCGCTGCAAATACTTCATAAATGCCAAAACTTAGCGATGTGCGCGATAGCTGCACGCCCAGGGTTAGCAGTGCAATCGGAATCGCCGCGCTGCTCAGCAGCTCCAGCGCTCGGTCAATGGCTGTGGGTACCTGCAAGGCGAACCCCTGCAGGACAATTCCACCGAGGGTCGCCCAAAAGACCGGTAGGTTCACGGTGACTTTGAGCCCCGCTTTAATACCTTCACCCTTAAGAAAAATCGGGCCCACGCTGGCAATAAAGATAGCCGAGCTGATGAGGTATACAATCGCTCTTTCGAGACCGGCTTCTCCGAGTGAAAACAAAACAAACGGCAGGCCAATATTGCCAGAGTTTGCCAGTAGCGTTGTGGCCACTAGGCTCTTTTGGGTGGCACTCGGGAGCTTTAGCGGTCGAGCGCAAGCGATCGCAATCCCATACAGCACTGCGCAGTTCAGCAAAAATCCTAAGACGATTCGTAGCGCGGTCCCCAGCGCTAGGGTGCTGCCATATACCCCCGTGAGCACCAGTGCCGGTAGCAGCGCGTAAATGTTGAGCCGGGTCATGGTTTTGATGTCGATGGCGAAGGCTCGGCCTACCCACACACCGGTTAGTGCTACCAATGCAATCGGTAGCACTGCCGAGATTAATACACCCATCGTTTCTTACCGTTATGCTTAAACGGTAGCTAATGTCACTTTCTAATATCATTGCGTTTTCTATGGCTTCTTCCTCGGATTCTTCGGCTGAACAAATTCGCCCAATGCTCAATTCGGAAAATTTTGGCGATCGCATTAAAGGGATCAATCTGCTGCGCGATATTGATCCCGGTGTTGCGTTCACGCTGATTCAGCCGCTGTGTACCGATAGCAATACCCGCGTTCGCTACGCGGCAGTCAGCCAAATTTCAACCCTAGGCGAGCAAGATAAAGCCACTGCGCTCAATTTACTCAAAGCGGCTTTATCAGACAGTGAGCCCGATGTTCAAGCTGCTGCTGCCGATTCTCTAGGGGCACTGAAGCTGTCTGAGGCGCTAGATGATTTGCAGGCGCTTTACCAAAGTACGCCTGAGTGGCTAGTGAAAATGAGCGTGATAGCGTGCTTAGGAGAAATGGGCGATCGCGCCGCTTTTGATCTGCTCCAATCGGCGCTCACGTCCGATAATTCTCTCGTGGCCGTCTCTGCAATCGGCGCCCTAGGTGAGCTAGGCGACGAACGCGCCATTTCTTTGCTGCTGCCCTATGCCAGCAATGACGACTGGCAAATTCGCCACCGAACAGCCCTGGCGCTAGGACGGTTTGAGCAGAGCGATGACGCCAAGGCTGCCTTACAAGCACTCATGAAGGATGAGTCTGAAATTGTGGCTGAAACGGCTC
>JBCBDN010000010.1:0-29460 GCA_038529685.1 Cyanobacteria bacterium J06598_1
TCTTAGACTGGATATCATCTTCGTTGTTACGTGGTGGCCCAAAGACAGAGAGTGTATACGAATCTATAGAAAGAACAGTGGCGACTTCTTCTGAGCCATACGTTTTCGCTTTAGAACACATTCGAAGCAAAAGAGATTGGGGGAAATTAAGTAACCACCAGGCAAACTATCTTGAAAGAATGTTTGATACTGCCATAGAGAGAGCCTCGGAACAATTTAGACAATAGATGCAGCTTTGTCTTATTGCGGATTTTCTATAAGTTTGTCTACTATTTCGCAAAGTAGACCTTTCTGTTCTTCCGATATGTAATCAGCTGCGCCAATCTTACTTTTGATCATGTTTAAAACATCTATCAATTCATCAACTGGCCATGGTTCAGAGTAATTCATACGCATATTCCTTAAATAACAAATCTGTATGACTTGTTTTTCGTAGGAACTAGTCAGTTTCAGGAAAAATTGCGACTACACATATTACTTCTTTATAGAAGTAAAGAGGAGAATCCCGACGGGATTCTCCTCTTTACTTCTTAGCTATGGTTATTAGCCTTCTCAGCTAGCTCATCAGTGCATTTGCACGGGCAACAACATTATCGATAGTGTAGCCAAACTCTTCCATGACCTTGCCACCAGGCGCTGAGGCACCAAAGGTATCAACAGAAATCATGTCGCCTTCGTCGCCGTAGTACTTAGCCCAGCCGAAGCTGCTCATTGCTTCTACGACCAAGCGCTTCTTCACAGCCTTAGGCAGTACAGACTCTTTGTACGCTGCGTCTTGCTCTTCGTATAGCTTCCAGCAAGGCATAGAAACCACACGCACTTTTTTGCCTTCGCCGCGCAGCTTTTCAGCCGCATCTTCGCAGAGCTGAACTTCACTACCCGTACCAATCAAAATCAGCTCGGGTGTGCCGTCAGAGTCAGAGACGGTGTAGGCCCCTTTAGCAACTGCATCGATAGAAGAACCAGGTAGGTTGCGCAAGCCTTGGCGAGAGAAGCACATTAGCGTGGGTGCGTTGCGCTTGCTAACGGCAATCTTGTATGCGCCAGAGGTTTCGTTGCCGTCAGCGGGACGAATCACGTACAGGTTAGGAATGGCACGCAAGGAAGCGACCGTTTCTACTGGCTGGTGAGTCGGGCCATCTTCGCCAAGACCGATGGAGTCATGAGTCATTACATAAATGACGCCTGCTTCGGACAGCGCAGAAAGGCGGATGGCACCGCGCATGTAGTCAGTGAAGACGAGGAAGGTTGCGCAGTAAGGAATGAGGCCGCTGTTGTGCAGCGCTATGCCGTTACAGATAGCGCCCATGCCGTGCTCGCGTACACCGAAGTGCATGTTGCGGTTTTCGTAAGCGCCTTTTTGGAAGTCGCCAGAAATTTTCAGCTCGGTGAGGTTGGAGTGGGTAAGGTCAGCGGAACCACCGATTAGCTCAGGCAAGGCAGGTGCTAGTGCATTGAGTGTCGCTTCAGAATTTTTCCGAGTTGCGAGCGCTTTGTCTGCAGGGGTGTAAGTCGGTAGATTGCTTTCCCAGCCGTCGGGCAGCTGGCCGGAGAGGAGGCGCTCGAATTCAGCGGCTTCTTTGGCGTACTTGGTGCGGTAGGTAGCCAGCGCCTTTTCCCACTCAGCTTCTGCGCTAGCACCGTTGTCGATAGCTTTGCGGTACTGGTTTAGCGCGTCTTCTGGAATCTCGAACTCGCCGTACTTCCAGTCGAGGGCTTCGCGAGTTGCTTTAGTTTCGTCATCGCCCAGCATGGCGCCGTGGATGCCACCTGTGCCTTGGCGGTTGGGGGAGCCATAGCCAATGGTGGTGGTGATTTTGATCATGGTGGGCTTGTCAGTGACCTTTTTCGCCTCTGCGATCGCCTTCTCAATACTGTCCAAATCAGTATTGCCATCTTCTACATGCAGCACATGCCAGCCATAAGACTCAAAGCGCTTGCTCACATCTTCAGTAAAGGAGATGTCTGTCGAGCCATCAATCGAAATGTGGTTGTCGTCATAGAGGGCAATCAGCTTGCCGAGGCCCCAGTGACCAGCCAAAGAGCACGCCTCACCCGAAATGCCCTCCATATTACAGCCGTCACCCATGATGGTGTAGGTGTAGTGGTCTACAACGGTGCAGTCAGGCTTGTTGAACTTAGCAGCGAGGTGCGCTTCAGCCGCAGCCAAACCGACCGCATTACAAATGCCCTGGCCCAAGGGACCGGTAGTCACTTCAATACCCGCAGTCTCAAAGTTCTCAGGGTGACCCGGCGTATTGGAACCCCACTGACGGAACTGCTTAATGTCGTCCATCGAAACGCTGTCATACCCAGTGAGGTACATCATGGCGTACTGCAACATGCAGCCATGACCAGCTGAAAGCACGAATCTGTCGCGGTTGAACCACTTAGGATTCTTAGGGTTGTGACGGATGAACTTGTCCCACAGCACAAAGGACATCGGTGCCGCGCCCATAGGCAAACCAGGGTGACCCGACTTGGACTTGTTGATGGCGTCAACGGCTAAAAAACGAATGGAATTTATGCACAGGGCTTCAAGCGATTGAGTTGCGACAGCCATAGACTTTTCTTTGATTTAAACAGCGTTTGATGGAGCAGACGTAGGGGCAAACGTTTAAAGGGCAAACGTTAGGACACGTGAAATTGTGATCGTGGGTTCTTAAACAATAGCGATTAGGATGACGCTCTTCGAGAAGGTGCGCGACATCCTAAACAAATGTTTAAGAAGTTTTGTTAGGTTATTATACCTAGGAATCTGTAACATCTACGACCGTTAAGAGTGGCTATGTCTGCTACTCCTGATTTTTTATGCAGCTTAAGCCCTACTTATATTTCTTAAAGACCAGCGTCACGTTGTGACCGCCAAATCCAAAGGAGTTGGAAAGCGCTACATTTACAACCTGCTCGCGACTGGTGTTAGCGACATAGTCCAAGTCACAAACCGGGTCAGGATTCTCAAGGTTAATCGTCGGGGGCACTCTATCGTTGGCAACTGCCATCACCGCTGCTACCCCTTCAATACCACCAGAGCCGCCGAGTAAGTGCCCGGTCATGCTCTTGGTGGAGCTAACCGTAATGTTATAAGCATGCTCACCGAGTACAGCTTTAATAGCCGCCGTTTCGTTCGGGTCGTTTACCGGTGTACTGGTGCCGTGAGCGTTGACGTAGCTCACTTCTTCTGGCGCAATGCCACCATCTTTGAGCGCTAGGCGAATAGCCCGAATTGCGCCTTCTCCACCAGGCGCGAGGCTAGTCATGTGGTAAGCATCGCAGCTCATGCCGTAGCCCACCATCTCAGCGTAAATGCGAGCACCTCGGCTCAGGGCGTGCTCTAATTCTTCCAAAATTAAAATACCGGTACCCTCACCCAATACAAAGCCGTCTCTATCTTTATCGAAGGGCCGGCTAGCGTGCTGAGGGTCATCATTGCGGGTAGACATGGCCCTGGCGGAGGAGAAGCCGGCAAAGGTGAGTGGCGTCACGGCTGATTCGGTGCCACCGCAAATCATGGCCTGGGCGTAGCCGCCTTGTACCAGGCGAAAAGCATCTCCAATGGCGTTGGAGCCTGCCGCACAGGCGGTGACAGGGCAAGAGTTTGGGCCTTTGGCCCCCGTTTGGATGGCGGTGAGTCCGGCGGCCATATTGGCAATCATCATCGGTACCATGAAGGGGCTACAGCGGCTGGGGCCCCGATTGAGGTACACCTCTTGCTGGTCTTCCATAACCTGAATGCCGCCGACGCCAGTACCGATCATGACGCCGATTTGTTCAGCGTTGAGGTCGGTAATTTTGAGCTTGGCGTCTTCAAGGGCTTGTTTGCTGCCTGCGATCGCAAAGTGAGCAAACCGCGCTGCTCTTTTGGCATCTTTGCGATCCATATAGTCCAGAGGATCGAAGCCTTTTACCTCACCGGCAATTTGGCTGGCATGCTTAGAAGCATCAAAGGCCGTCACCAGGCCAATCCCGTTTTGGCTACTCATGAGCCCCTGCCAGTAGTCCGCTAGGGTATTGCCAATGGGCGTTATGGCACCCATTCCGGTGATGACAACTCGCTTTTTGGTCAGCTGTTTTTCGTCCACTTGATTTTCTGAGGAAGCCATAATTTTTAAGGGCGGCAGAGGGCTTGTTCGGATAGCCAATGTTTTAGCCAGCTTCTGTAATGCAGGTCTTTGGCCTGTTTTTGATGACAGAAGCTATGAGCACCCGGACAAAGAATAGTTAACGTTTAAGACACGCAAGCTGTGAGAACTTGCAAAGAAAAGAGCCTGAAGTCAAGAACACAAACGAGCAACAAACCCTACATTTAAAGATAGAGAAGGCAGCAATTGAAGCTGCCTTGACTGGACTCTTTTTAAGCGACGGGCAGTTATAGCCAGTGCGGGGGGCTATTAGCTCGTTCTTACTAGCGTTCTTTCGATCGTTCGGACCTGGAAGCTAAGCCGCTTTCGACTTGATAAAATCGACAGCAGATTGAACCGTACTGATGCTTTCAGCCGCTTCGTCAGGAATCTCGATATCAAATTCTTCTTCTAAGGCCATGACTAATTCAACGGTGTCGAGAGAATCGGCCCCTAGATCATTGGCAAAGTTGGCATCTGGCTTAACCTCTGCCTCGTCTACACCGAGCTGTTCAGAAACGATTTTCTGAACTTTTACTAAAATATCGTCACTCATTACTGTAATTCCCTTCCAACAGCGGCGAAAAAGCGCAAAAACTTGCTCAAACTTAACTTCTGTACTTTGCTCGTAGTGCGCATGACTTTCTATGAGCTAGACCCATAAGCCAGAGGACATTACTTCACAGTTACAAAACAGTTTGTGATTTAAGCTTCATTATCTTATAGGAAAGCGTGACCCCTCCGGATAGCCACTCACGGTGACAGGCAGACAAACAGCTACAGGCGCTCAAAAAATATTACATTCCATAAATTTTTGCCCACATAGTTAAGAGATCGATCTCACCTGCAAGATACACTGCACATGGGTTGGAGAACCCTTGCTCGCAGTCACTATGCCTGCAACCCCTGCTGCGAAGGTGAGCGTTAGTTTTATAGCGCTACTGAATCGGAGCATGGCGCTGGGCAGTTTTCGAGTCAGTCAGTTTTTCTAAGTTGGTTTTTCTAGACTGGCCAGTGAAGATTGGCGATATTGCAATAATAATTTTGGAGTCTATACTTCATGTCCCATTCAGTTAAAATCTACGATACCTGTATTGGCTGCACCCAGTGCGTCAGAGCCTGTCCGACCGATGTTTTGGAAATGGTGCCTTGGGATGGCTGTAAGGCTGGCCAAATCGCATCTTCCCCTCGTACTGAAGACTGTGTCGGCTGTAAGCGCTGCGAAACCGCTTGCCCTACTGATTTCTTGAGCATTCGCGTTTATCTGGGCGCTGAAACGACTCGCAGCATGGGTCTCGCGTACTAAAGAAACAAGTCGCTGAGCGTTCAGTGGCGATTCTGTACCTTCACAAGAATCCAAAAAGAATCGCCCTGCCGAAGTAATCCGGCAGGGCGATTCTTTTTGGCTGTGAGGTGTGAGTGCTTACTTTCTGACGAACCTTGAGGCCCCCGTCCCCGATTTCGGGGCTCTGAGACAAGATGTGTAGAAAGAAATCGTAGAGACCATAAAGCTGTTGCTTTGCAGGCTCTCAGCTACCGAGCCGCTACCTTTTTTACAGCCAGAACGCTGCCGAGCAATCCCAAACTCGTGCCCAAAGCAAAGAGCGCAGCAGGCAGCATAATCCACTGCTGAGGGGTGAGTTTGAGGCCGTTGATCAAAAACTCAATAAACGCGGGCTGACTGCTATTAGATAGTGACTTGAGGGCCTGCTGAATTCCCATTAAAAGGCCCCAAGAGCCGCCCGCACCGACGAGGCCAAAGGTAGCGCCCTGCAACAGAAAGGGCAAGTAAATCCAACTACGGGTGGCTCCGACGAGCTGCATCACTTCAATTTCTTGGCGGCGGGCGATCGCAATCAATCGAATCGTGGTGGTGACTACCGCGATCGCAGTCATACTGAGCAGGCTCACCATACACAAGCTCACCCACTGCAAGCCTTCATTCAGCTCGCGCAGCTGCTTGATCACTTCATTGACGTACAGCACATCGTCTACGCCTGACATAGCACGCAGGGTGTCTGCCAGCTGAGGCACCTGCTGAGCGTCGCGCGCTTTTACTTTTAGCTCATCGACCAGCGGATTGCCCTTGAGCTGAGCTGCCGCGTTAGAAATATCTGAAAGACCCAGGTCGGCGGTAAGCTGCGACCACGCCTGCTCCTTGCTCACCGACACCACATCGACCACGCCGGGAAGCCTTTGCACTTGGCTAATCATGCTGCCCGCATCGACGCCGCTTTCTAAATAGGTCGAAATCACCAGCTGTGAGCCAAACTGATTCAGCAGCCCTTCTACCTGCCAGCTCACCTGCAAACTCGTGCCAAACAAAAATAGCAGCACCGTCATGGTGCTAATGGCGGCCCAGTTCATCCAGCCGCCCCGCTTCAGGCCGCGAAAGGCTTCGCTGAGCAGATAATCTGTTTTGAGAAAAGATTTCAACATTCGTGAAGGGTCCGTGGAAGGCCGGAAAAGAAAGCAGGCCAAGAAAGCAGCCAAAGCAGCCATAGGATTCCCAAATCAAGCTGATTTGATGCATGATCAAGGTTGTTCTAAAGACCATTTGAGCTCAAGACTGATTTCAAGACGGCCAGAGGTAATTCGTTCCGTTACAGTGAGATAGGCTTTATCGAAGCCGTTCTGAGTTGTTACAATAGTTTTCACGATTCAGTGCTCACTCGCTTCTCGCGATCAACTTTCCCAGTCACCCCTTCATCCGTAGAACTCATGGCCGCCGTTATTGAAGTTGAAAAGAAAAAACTCAAAAAACCGCCTCTTTCGATTCACTATCTAGGCGATCGCGTTTTACGCCAGCCAGCCAAGCGCGTTTCAAAAGTCGACAATACGCTGCGTGACCTAGTTCGTAAAATGCTTCAAACGATGTACAGCGAAGACGGCATTGGCCTTGCTGCACCTCAAGTAGGGGTCAATAAGCAGCTGCTAGTCGTCGATTCGGATCCAGAAGATCCAGCCAATCAGCCGCTGGTGCTCATCAACCCCAAAATTATTAGCGCGAGTAAAGAGCTGGCAACCGGGCAAGAGGGCTGCTTGAGTATTCCAGGTGTGTATTTGGATGTAATTCGCCCAGCAGCAATAGAAGTGAGCTACAAAGACGAGTCGGGTCGGCCCCGAAAGATAAAGGCGGATGACTTAGTCGCTCGAGTGATTCAGCATGAGATGGACCACCTCAACGGGGTGATGTTTGTCGATCGGGTAGAGAATGCGATCGCGCTGACCCAAGAGCTAGACAAAAACGGATTCAAGGTCAAAGACGTTCAAAAGATCGTGGCCAAAATTAGCTAGCCTTTCGCATACGCCGTTTAGCTTTCATTTTTACTCCATTTATCTGCCCCATTCACCATCTGCCCTACTAAACACCGGAGAAAAGAACCATGATGACCCCCAAGAGCGGCGCATTTTTAGGAGTTGCTTGCTTAAGTGCGATCGCAGCCGTCGGATGCATGTTTGAACTCTCCTCTGGCAACCCCGATTGGGGCACCGCACCCACCGCTGTTATTTTGGCGCTAAGTCTTCCAGCTTGCGTCGGTTCGTTCATGGCCGCCGTAAAAGACGCCAGAGCGAACATGGAATAAGGATATTCAAAGTCATAAAAAAGGGCAGTGCTATTCACTTAATAGCACTGCCCTTTTTTATGGCCCTGGTTGGCAGTCGTAATGGGCACATCCCATCACATCAAGCTATGAGCGATTCTGCTCATTGATCACGTCCAAAATCTCCTGAGCCCCCTGAGCCCTGAGTCGCTTTCCGAGCTCCTCACCCATACTCTCAGCATCTACAGGCGCACCCGTCACCGTGTCTTTAATCAACTGCTGGCCATCCAAGCTGGCCACAATTCCTTTCAGGGTCAACGTATTGCCCTCAATCGTGGTGTTCACACCAATAGGCACTTGGCAGCCGCCTTCAAGCGATCGCAAAAAGGCCCGTTCCGCATAGCAGCGCTGCGCGGTGGGCTCGTGCTCTAGCACCTTCAAAATCGAAAGAATTTCGTCATCACCCCGGCGGCATTCGATGCCGAGCGCACCTTGGCCTACCGCATGAAGAGAAATGTCTGGGGGGAGAATTTGATGAATGCGATCGCTCATATCCAACCGGTTCAGACCCGCCGCTGCCAACACAATTGCGTCATACTCGCCATCATCAAGCTTGCGCAGGCGAGTGTTCACATTACCGCGAATGTCTTTGAACTGAAACTTAGGAAAGTGATGGCGGAGCTGAGCCAATCGGCGCAAAGAAGAGGTACCGATTACCGCATCTTCTGGCAGCGTATTCAGCTGCTTGTCTTTATGCTTTTCGTGCACAACAAGCGCATCGGCGGGATCTTCCCGCTCGGTGACGCAACCTAGCATCAGGCCATCGGGCAAGTTTGTAGGCAAATCTTTGAGCGAGTGCACCGCAAAATCGGTGTCGCCGCTGAGCATGGTGTCTTCTAGCTCTTGGGTAAAGAGGCCCTTATCACCAATTTTAGAGAGCGCCACATCGAGGATTTTGTCCCCTTTTGACTCCATCGTTGTGACCTCAAAATTGATGTCGGGAAAGGCTTTACTCAGCTCGGATTGAACCCAGTGGGTCTGTACCAAGGCCAGCTGACTTTTACGAGAACCGATCCGAACGGTCCGAGTGGCAACGTTAGAAGACATACTAAGACAGGCGTTTGCTATGGTGATGAGCGCTGAAGTGCCCGAAAAGGTTTTCAGCCGCAAGATAACCAGACTACCGCAACTGGGCGCAACTAAGGGCCGTGATGAAGCGGCCAAAGCCACTGAGAAAGCCCCACTGAGACACTCAAAAGAGCCCGTTTGCCCGCAATAATACATCCTGCGGAGATTAACCGTGCTATTACGGACGCTCAATCAATCGTGAAGTTCTGCAAATAACTGTGTACAACCGTTTACGTTACAGCTGTAGCCGATTCTCTAAAGAGCGCTCCAAAGGGCGCGCTAAAAACCCTTCTAAAGAGCGCGCTCACTTTGAAATTGAGCGGCTTATTTTGGCATTGAAACTATCGACAGGGAGGATCGTCGCTAGCACAATAATCAGTGCGCTGTGGATTGCGATCGCATCCCCCGTTCTAGCCCAGCAGGTCGATCCAGTTATCAGAGCAGACTTCTTAGAAAATCCGCTCACCAGCGAAAACAGAGACCCTTTATTACCTGCGCTATCGGTCGATCGCGAATACAGTCCGCTAGAACGACAAATGATCGCACGCGACCTCGATCAGCTAGCTCAAGCAGCACAGCAGCTATTAGAAGCCGGTCAAATCAGCGAAGCTTTTGCGCTATGGCGACGAGAGCTTAAGCTACGGCGAGTGCTGGGCCCTCAACAAGAATTTGCTGCCATTCAGCGAGTAACTAGCATCGCCTGGAACAGGCAAAGAATCACAGATGTACAGCTACTCACCCTCCGCACCCGAGAGATTTGGGACACCATTCAAGCGTCTTTAGGCGTCGCAAGTACTGACGCTAAAGCACCCGATGAAGCCTCTTCAGACGCCCCCGAAGAGTCGTTAGTCAGCGGCGCACCAACAGCAGACCTGGCCACGCTGAACGAGCTCGCTCAAACCTTTGTCACACTGCGTGATATTGACTCATCGGTGGAGGTGTATCAGCAGCTAATTGCCCTCAGCCCAGAAGAGGACGGCACAAAGCAGCTTCAGCAGCTCACGCTCGCGGCCCTCCATCTGGAGTGGTTTCACTTTGCTGAAGCGACTAATCTCTATCTCACACTGCTCAATCAGGCAAAAGCGCAAGGCGATATCGCACAGGAGCGGGTGTATTTGGAGCAGCTAGCGTACAGCTATCAGCAGGCGGATGCGTTGCTCAATGCCAATAGGGCACAGACGGACCTGCTAGAGCTTTATCGAGCAATGGGGGAGGAGGAGAAGTTTCCTGAGGTGATGGTGGCGATCGCACAAAACTACCGCCAGCTCAACCTCCACACCAGCGCCATCGACTACTACCGAGCGGCCTACAGAGAAGCCCAAAGGTTTGAGCAGTTCAGCTTCTCGGCCCAAGTACTCAATGACCTCGGTAGCCTCTACGAATCGCTCGCCCTCACCGAAGACGCCCTCGGTACCTACTCGCTGCTCATCCCGGTAGAGCAGCAAGCCTACAACGACTACGGCATCATGAATGCCCACGACAAAATCGGCCAGCTTCAGCGCCGTCAGGGCAATGACCTAGAAGCGCTTAAAGCCTTTGAAAGAGCCCTCGTCATTGCAGATAGATTAAGCCTGCGCGAAGCGTATTTTATTGAACAGATTGAGGCGGTGAGTCAGCGATAGTGGCCCGTAGCAGTAGGCCGTATCACAGCAAAGAGCAAACGCATATGCCGCCCTATACACGACCGAGGGGAAAACCGCTGGAGCGAGCGTAAGCACAGCACTATTCGATGGCAATCGCCGACCGTAGCCTTCAGCAAACTCGACTTGCTCACCTACAGCGCTGGCTACACCTTCAGTCAGTACTCTCAATTTGGTCAGCCACACAGCAAACGCTACAGAGGAATAATGCAACCGCATCTGCGAATCCACACCAATACAGACGCCTATTCCATCGGTCATAAGCGTCTCTCACAGGCCAAGCTTTGGTGGCTCGCTCACGAACTCAGCGATTTTCTTAACCTGCCTATTCACACCACCCATCCCACGCCCGTTATCAGGTGGTTATCAGGTAGTCATCAGGTAGTCATCAGATAGTCAGCCAATGGAAAGAGCGATGACTTGAGCAGTAAACTTTGATAAGCGCTTCCCCCTTATCGACCGTTTCTTATGCTTATTGACCGCATCATCCTCGCCGTCACCGCCGTCGGATTTGTCAGCGGCTTACTCATCAGCCTGCAATCCATCGGCCTCGACTATTTGATCAACAAAGTCTGGATGGGCTGGAGCATCTCCCTCAAAAAGCTGGCCTTCAGCATCTCAAGCCTCAGCTTTCTCTTTGGGCTAGGAGCCTTTTTACTGCTCAATTGGGAGCCTGCTCAATCGCTCAGCATTGCCCGCGCCGACATTGTGCCCTTCTTTCTCAAAACCGGCATTTTCATCAGCATTGCGACCCCCATTAGCGGCCAAATCAGAGCATCTTTGTCGTCACAGACAGAGCCTGCTGAGGACGCTTAATCGCCTTAAAAAACAGCCAAAAAAGATGGACTACCTCACCGAAACAGACCAAGCAATCATGCTCTCGGGCGCGCTAGGGCTTTGCGTTGGCCTAGCCATCAGCGCTCAAAATATCTGGCTAGATCAATGGCTAAAAAAGGAATGGCTAGGCTGGGACGACGCCATCTCTCGGACTATTGTGAGTGCGATTGTTTGGGCGATATTACTCAGTGCGATCGCATTCTTGAGCCTTCTGTATGAACCGATGAAATCCGCAGCCAGCATCGAGAGAGCATCCATTCAATTCGGCATAGTCATGGGGCTGCTGCTGCCAATCACCCGAAGGGGAGTGTCATGGGTCGTGCAGAAAGTCGGCAATCTGCTAGGTCAGCGAGAGGTCTGAATATCAGGAAGGTCAGTGGCACGAACGTTGTTGACTAGGGTGCGGCTGAGCATGGGGTGGTTGCGATCGCTAAACCCCATATCACTATCCGGATGAAACACCACCAGATCCAACCCCTGCCCATAGGTCACAAACTTATGCTCCTGATGAGCTGGAATGTGAAATAAGGTGCCGGGGGTCAGCGAGCGGCATTCGTCACGCTCGCAGCATTCGCCAGTGCCTTTGATGATGATGCCAATGCGATCGCTCGGATGACAGTGCACCGTCTGATCCACATTGGGCGGCATGTATAGCGCATTCAGCACCGGGTCACCAAAAGCCATCGGCGCAATCAAAAGACTCGTCATGCCGCCATCGATATAGGCAAAGCGCCCTTCTAATTCGAGCGGACCACCGATCTGAAATCGACCCTGATGGCGCAGGTCAGTAATGACGATTCCAGAGGTATCGTGGCCGCTGAGCGTGACCGCTTCTGAGGCAGAAAAGTACATGCCCTCACTTAGAGGAAACGTTGCAAGAGAGCGATCGCGCATCACATACGCCATTCCCCTCCACACAAACCCAAAGTGAGTCCCTTCCGCAGGCAGTGCCAACTCGTCATTATGCCAAGCACGAACCTGAACAGAAGACTCAGTATCTGAATTTAATGGGAAATGCGCTTTAAGTCCCTCATCTGAAGGAATAGAGCTGTGATGAAAGCCCTCAAAAACATTCGCAATCCTAATCACCATCGCTCAAACACATCGCAGGGCTAAACAAACTCTTTTCGATCGCCTGACGACGGTCAGGCCCCAGCATACACCCGTCGCTATAAAGGCAATCTACTAACAAACGAGTCGTCCGGTAGTACTGCTTCAGCAGCTGCTTTTCGGCATCGTTAAAGGTCCATTTCTCCCCGATATGATAGCGGTCCTTCGCCACATGGCGAGCCGCATCCGCCACTTCTTTAATCGCAGCCTCTTCACCTGTCCACCGAGAAACAACGGGAGAGTCACCGGGCTGAAGCTTCTGCACAATGCCTTTGAGCGTCTCACTTTCTTGGGGCTTCAGCCTTTTAGACTCCAACACAATGTCAATTGCGATCATCATGGCTTCGTTGGCCGATTTGGCCTGGGCGATTTTGGGTTGGGGGGGGGTTACTTGTTGGTCGTAGGTATGAGTGAGGGCGATCGCATCTGCCAACGTCACCCCTTCCAACATCCGCGTCAAAAAGCTTGCACACACCAACAGGTTCGCCGCTGGGTCCAGCCGAATCGCCACCACCCGGTTCTCATCAATATCAAAATCAATATCAAACAAAAAAGCCCGCACAGCCGCCGGTTTCACCCCAGCAAAATGAGGCTGACTTGCTCGCTCGAACACATCGACCAAAAAGTCTTGAAGCTTGGCCGAACCTGCAAGCAAAGCGTGTACTTTATTCGCCAGCGGCGTCAGCAACAAATCGGCATCGCGCAACAGCTCACTAGAGAGTAAAAACACCTCCCGCCAGCGAGGCTTCAGAGCATATTTTTCCGCGAGCTGAGCCATCGTCTTTTGCAGATTGGAACTGTTGAATACAAGCTCGCGCGCCACAAAATACTCATGAAACGTCAGGTGAGAAAATGAGTAGTAGTGCTTCGCGCGCTCCACCAAGAGGCCATGCTGCGCCTCAATAGAATGGAGGACCGTCGTGCTATCGACTTGCAGCGATTCTGGGCGATCGCTTGCTTCTGGCAAATTGCGAATGTAGTCCGTAATCATCTGCTCCAAATCGCGCTGCCGAAAGAAGTATTGACCCATTCGAAAGGTCGTCAGCGCAATCTGACTCAGTAGGTCTTCCTTCCGCTTTGGCGATAGTTTTTTGTATACCTGATCGCGATGAATTCCTCGGGAGGCATCCCACTTTTTCAGCAGCGTTTCAATCCCTTCTTGGTACAGCTCGCTCCGACTGCTCGGCAGCGCACTCGACGCCTCAAAAGCCAAGCACAGAAGCGTTAACAGCAGCGGCGTTACGGCCAGCTGAGCCAACCGAGGCCGCTTAGATAGGCTCCACAAAAAGGTCCGCGCCTGCATCGCTTTACCGTCAAACCACTGCTCGGCAAAAGCGCTCACCTGCGAGCTATCAAAATCGGCAATCTCCACCTCAGTAAATTGCTCAAAGGTGTATTCCCAAGCCGCCACCCGACAGGTCATCAGGAAGTGATTCTCATGAAACTCTTCAGACACCACTCGAATCTCACGCAGCACCCAGTCGTGAGCGTCTTGATTGACCTCATCCAATCCATCTAATAACAGCAAGGCTCGCCCTTCATTGAGCACTCGCTTTAGTCGCAGCATGTGCGCCTCAATATCCGAGCCGCTCAAAGCCGTTATCTGACTTTTCAAATGGCGATGGCTCAAGAAAGCTAACAGTCCTAAACGATTCGGATTTTCGGCAAACTGCTTCAGGTTAATGAACAGCGGCAGGCGGTCCGGCTCAAACTGACCGTCGATGCACTGGATGGCCAAATGCTTTAGGAAAGTCGTTTTCCCGGCACCGGGTTTGCCGAGCACAATCAGCTTTTTGTGACGTTCCACAGCGGTCATTACCGGGACACGGGGCTGAGAAACTTGGCCAAAGCCTAGCCGGTCAAAGTTGCCTGACTCGGCTTCAGCAACTAAGTCTCTGAGCTGGCGGCGCTGGTGACTACTGACCTGCTCCAGGATATTGACGTTGGTGTAGATGTCGTTCAGGCCAACCGGGCGTGACATGTCGAGGACGCGGACGGTGCCGCAGCGTTCGTAGATGCTGTCTTTTGCGGTTTTGCGAAGCGATCGCACCAAACCATCAATCGCCAAACCATCAACTGCCAAGCCATCCGCTTCGCTCGCATTCGCCACCATTGCATGCCCTAACCTAGGCGTTACGGCTACAGCCGGAGGTGATGGGCTCAAGCCAGCGACCGTCTGCCAATCTAGCTGGAGGCGATCGCACAGCTCCACAAACAGCCCCTGCTCAATCGCCACCCCCTTAAAAAAATTCGTCACCGGCTGACGGCTACAGCCCGCCGCCTCACTCAAGCCCTTCTTCGTCATTCCAGCTAGTTTCAGCGACTGTTCTGCCAGCTGACGTCCCGCTTCTGACGCACTCACAGAAGGCTTAGCCATAACCCGTTCAAACGCAACGTCACCATCCTACCGCTCACGCCTTATTCATGCCTTACTCAGTACTTACATTGACAAGGACAGGTTATTAACTTAGCATTTATTCAATCGTTACTTAGTCATACGCATTTCCATTTCTTCCCTTGATGAAAGGAGACTTTTTTATGGCACTGCTCACGTGCTTGAACGCTCGCTACACCCTTCGTCAAAAGCTTAGCCACAAAGCAGGCAGGCAAATTTTTCTAGCTGAAGACCTCCAGACCCAGACGCTAGTAATTGTCAAAATTATGCAGCTTGGGCAAACCTCGGCAGGGCCCTCGGCGCAGCGCAGTGCCAATGAAGAAGCCAGGAAAGAAGCAGAAAAAGACGACGACAAAACACAGTGGACTGCGCTCAAACTCTTTGAACGAGAAGCCAAAATTCTCCGGCATCTAGCGCATCCAGCAATTCCACAATACAAAGACTATTTTGAAACCGAAATCGAAGGGGTCCATAGCTTTGTACTGGTTCAGACCTACATCGATGCGCCGTCTTTAGAGTCGATTGTGCAGGCAGGTAGACGGTTCTCACAAACAGAAGTCGTCAGCATCGCCGCGCAACTGCTGCAAACGCTGGCATATCTCCATCAGCAGCTTCCGCCTGTGATTCATCGAGATATTAAGCCCAGCAATATTTTGCTAAGTACGCATGCCAATGGCACGGTGAATCGGGTCTATCTCATCGACTTCGGCGCGGTGCAAATTACCGCTACCAAAGACAGCGGCACCGTAACGATTGTGGGCAGCTACGGCTATATGCCGCTAGAGCAATTTTCTGGCAAAACCACTGCCGCCTCAGACCTCTACAGTCTGGGAATGACGCTGATTTATCTGATGACGGGCACGCATCCAGCAGAAATGCCGCAGGTAAATGGGCAGGTGCAGGTACAGAGTATTGCCACGAAGCAGGCGGTGAGCGATCGCTTCATTCATTGGCTAACACAGCTCACCCATCCCTACGCGGATCATCGGATTGAGTCAGCTGCGATCGCCCTCACGACTCTCACCAGTCAAGACGACAGTGCCGGTTACTACCCTCACCTCAAACCTAAGAACAGTCGAGTGGCCCTCTACCGCACGCGAAACGAAATAAAAATCGTGACCCATCGCCATACACCCATCAGACAAAAGGAAACCGTCTGCGTCCCGCTCTTTCTTCTCTCATCTGCTGTTGGTGTAGGGTCCTTTGGCGCTATTGGGCTGTTTCTAGCCTTCATTCCCCTGCTGCTGTGGATAGCCGTCATCATTGGCTACCAAGGATGCATCAAGCACGTATTCAAGCAGTACGCTTACAAACTCATCTCAATCGATCGCTCAATGGGTATTCAGATAGGAGCGGTCAGAGGTCGCTGTATGCGCGCGCTCACACACAAAAAGGGATCCCAAATAGCTCCCTTCAAAAGCATAAGCCACATCATCTATAGCCCCAGACACCGATTCGAGCACTGCTATCAAAAAGGAAAAAAAGACGTTATCAGGCGTCCAGTTATTCTCCCACCAGATCTTTCTCTCTACGCAAACAACCAAAAGTATTCCATCAACAATGCTCATCTCTCGCCAGCAGAACTGAAGTGGATAGGTCAAGAACTCAGCAACTTTCTAAACATCCCGCTCCAAATTATCGCCCCTACCGATGTCGATGGTAGACGACTACACGCACAGGGCATAACCGCTCAACCGGCGTACACGTCATACTCTTCTGCTCGCCATACAAGCACGCCCGTCGTCTATTTTTAGACCTTCTACAATGAAACCACTGATGCCCCCAGTTGCCCTCCAAGGCACTCGTCTGGCGGAGCGCTACGACCTCCACCAGCAAATTAGCCACAAAGCCGGTAGACAAACTTTTCTCGCACAAGATACGCAAACGCAAGCGCAAGTTGTCATTAAAATCATTCAGCTTAACCATTCGCCAAATGGGCCCGTTAAGATGGCTGCTGAGCGAGCAGAACAATGGACTGACCTCAAGCTGTTTGAACGAGAAACCCACATTCTCAAGAACCTAGACCATCCAGCCATTCCAAAGTATCGAGACTTCTTCGAGACTGATATTGGGGGCGTGCATAGCTTTGTACTGGTACAAAGCTATATCGAAGCAGAATCGCTGGCCACACTCATGTCCTCGGGCAGACGCTTTACCAAAGTAGAAGTCCTAGAGATTGCGGAAAAGCTATTGGCTATCCTGAGCTATCTACACCAGCAAACAACGCCTGTTATTCATCGCGATATCAAGCCCAGCAATATTTTAATGAGCACTCAAGCCGACGGGATTGGCGAGCTATACCTCGTTGACTTTGGCTCAGTGCAAACGGATCTCACGAAAGAAACCGGCACCATTACTATCGTTGGGAGCTACGGCTACATTCCACTGGAGCAGTTCGCCGGACAGGCCACTGAAGCCTCCGATTTATATGGCCTCGGCATGACGCTCATCCACCTCATAACAGGCGTTCACCCCGCTGATTGCGTATACATTGATGGAAAAATTCAGCTCGGGGATAACAGTATTGAGCCCGCTTTGGCTAAATGGCTTAAGCGTATGACCCATCCCTACTTAAATCAGCGATTTGAGTCTGCAGAAGTGGCACTGAGGGCGCTACGGGCCAAAGAAGATTTCCCCAGCAGCTATCGGAGTCTCAAGCCAGCAGGGTCGCAAGTGGACTTGGTGCAGACGAGCGATCGCATCCGCATCATTACAAACAAGCACCGCCGAAAACGCCCTAAACTCATTAATTTTGCCACCCCGATTTTCTTCACGTTGATGCTTTATCGGATATCTGTGACCGGTCATGCATCCATTTTGTTCTGGCTACTGTTTTTGAGTTCAGCACTCTATCTTCCTGCAGCAATCATCCAATTAATCATCTATTTAAGCAGTGAACTCCCCCTTGAGAAAAGACGGGCCATCGAACTCGATCGCACTCACGGGATCCGCGAAGGCACCTGCTCAATCAGTGACAGCCAAAAAATTTATTGGGACGACTATTCAGGGGCTGTCGCCAACATCGATTTGGTCGCGTACAACCCTGGATACAGCTTCACAGGTAAGTTCAAAAAAGATGCCAATACCAACGCGGTAGGAACAGGAATCGTTCCACCCAAACTCTCCATTCACATCAGGAGTCAGGCATACACCATCGGCAGTAACCAGCTTTCTCCCGCTGAGCTTTGGTGGCTAGGGCAAGCGCTAAGCGACTTTTTAGGGCTAGAGCTACAAACCATTTACCCCATGCCCGCTGTGAGTCTACATAACATCTGAGCCTAAGCCTTATCCGTTTGGGAAATCGCATAGCGAGCCGCCGCCAAGCTCAGCCGAGCCTGCTCAATAGGTGAGAGCGCCTCCCAGTCATCCTTACGCACAGACTGAATCGTCGCTTCTATAAATTCATCCGCACTCTTACCGCGCATTGCAAACGCCATCGGTCGCGCCATCACCTGCAAATCTGCCTCAGCCATATTGCTAAAGCCATCCTGCACACAGCTAATCAGCTGATTCACCATCGGCTGACCGCTCTTAGCTACCTGCTGGGCCTTCTCACCAATCGCCGCCAAAAAATCACTCGGTAGCCGCCCCGCAAACTTAGCTTGCAGCTGTGCTAACACACCCGCCTTGCTAGTCACATCACCCCACACTTGGCTCAGTTGCGCTGACAAACTTTCCCAACCCGCTGCCGCCTCTTCGTCAGAAATTTCCAACGCCTGACCCGCCGCATCCAGCTGCGTGGCATACTCCTCAGCTGCTTCAGCCGCCAACCAAGGCGCACTCTGCTCCGGGTCCAAAACCCGTTGGAGTAGTTCAGCTTGAGTGGCTAATAAGGCCGGGTTATCTAGGTTACTGCCGCCCGAAGGTGAAGAGTTAGTCATAGTGTGTTTGCGCGTTTAGCTGAAGTAGCAAAAATCGTAATGTGTGACTCAAAGAGATACAGATGTAGTTTTTGCCGTTCCGCACGGCGCACTCTTTTATTGTTTCGATAGATTTGGATATTCTATACCGCTACCCCTTTGCGTTCGGATAACCGAAGCAAAAATTCTAGCGTCTAGCTAGGCATCTTCCAACCAAAACTCTAGCAGTCGACCGTCTGAGCGGCTGCCAAAGCGGATTTTAGTCCCTGAGCGTAGCGGTACCTCCTGCCTGTGAACCTCGCGCCAGTTGCCATCCTCCATATAAAAGGTGCCATGGCGAGATTTATCTCGCAAAAAATAGGCCATCGGGCGACCATCAGTGGCCTCACTCGGAGCGACTCGGCGATTAAAAATTTCAGCATGATTACTCGATACCCAAGGGTCTGAAATCACCACATCATTCACGTCAGGCCGACGGCCAATCAGCAAAACATCGCTATAAATTAGCCAGGGCTCTCCCGGATTTTCAGGATCCCTCAACAGCGCATGCTGCTTACCTAAGCCCAAAGAAGTCTTTGTCCCCCTGATTTGCGTAGTCTGCGTGTCTTCACGTATCAGCAAATCACCGTCAAAATCTGGATGCATGTACAGCACGGGCAGCGTCCACGCAGGCTGATTGAAGTGATACAGCGTCAGTAGCTGCTGACGTGAAATAGCCACAGCTTCATCTACCGCCTTTCGCTCTGCCAATGCCTGAGCGAATACCTGAATAAAGCTGATTGCCTCTGCATCTGCAATGGAATCACGCATCGCAACGACAGCTGGCAAACCGTGGTGCAGCAGCACTTCTGCAAGACTGCTGCGAGGCAAAGAGGCCTGGGGTGTCTCATCAGGCTGCGCACCCCAGCAGGTATTGAACACAGCGAGCTTAACTTTGGCTCGGGTGAGCACCTGAGCCAATTCAGTACCGCTCAACGTCGCATCAGACAAAAATAGCAGTCCACCATCGGGCCCCGGAACGCCATGCCCCGAGTAAAAAAAGACGTTGTAATCGCCCTTCTCCAATTTTTTTGAGAGGGCTGCTGCCGTTGGCTGTAGCAAGACATCGACCCGCCGATGAGCGGTTGGACGATTGAGCAAGTCGCTGTTTTGCTCAAGTATTCTTTTCAATAAGGCCGCTTCTTGCTCTAACTGCAAATGGTCTTCGGAGATCCCATCACCAGCAGAATCAGCTGACAACGTATCCGAAGACGCCGCCTCGCCAGGGCTGTCTTTTCCTATCACTAGCAAAATTCTTAAGGCGTGATCCAAAGACGTAGGCTCTAACGGATCTACGTCGCTGCTGGTACGGCTAAACAATATTTTGTGATTGAGCGACAGTGCTCGCAGACCAGCCTGTTGCTGCATAATTTCCCAGGGGATGGCAATCAGCTCGGGGTCACGGATTTCAAGCCGCAGCCGCAGTGGCGTAGATTGACCTATGGCAATTCCTTGGGCGCGCTCAAAGCTGCTTTCAATCGGGCCGCTAAATAACCACTGCCACAGGCTAATGCCCAAGTTCTGCATGTAGCGACTGGCATAGTTCGAAATAGGTTCAGCTTCTTCTTCTGCATCCACTGATTTAGCCGGAGCCAGTACAAACTCAGGCACGTAAGCGGATGGAATGTGGGGAACCTGCGGGAGACCGCGTAAAGAAAACAGCGACTGCCAGTTCTGCAAAGCATGTGCCAGCTGGCCGCTCCAGTCGCAGTCATGGTGAACATGCCCGCTTGGATGTGGGGCGCGTAGCACCCAGATGGCAAAGCGATCGCCCTGCGCCTGCAATCTATCTACCGCCACCCACAAGCAGAGTGAATCTGACCGTTCATTCGGTCTAGCGCCTGGGTTCGCCATTAGCTATCACAACGACCTTTTTGACTCGGCTGCACGTCTTCGATTGGCAGTGCGATCGCGCCTAAACTTGCCTCCAAAATCCAGCCATCCGAACCAGGATTAAGAATCAGCGGCTGATCAATAGACTCAGGCACATTCAAAGTAGAGTCCAAGCCAGATGCCCCAGCCGAATCCTCTCCATCGGGAGTATCTGTTTCTGCGGGCACATCAGATAAGCTCTCGCCAGAAGGAATCGAACACAGCGCAACTTGTACCCAATCAGAACCATCCTCAGCCGTCTGTTTCTGCATCACTTGCACAACGCTGCCCGTTGGAACAGTGCCCGCAATATCATTGGGCTCAGGACTAACTCCAATCTCCGGAGTCGGATACAGCAAAGGGATGCCAGCCGCACTAGGAGCCGTCTGCGCAGCCGGACGAATACGGATAAAATCTTGAATATTCAACGGGGGTGGCGTTACTGGCGGTCCGCCAACCGCAGATGAATCAGTCTCTGTGGTCTCACTGGGCAGCGCAGCCTCGCCTTCACTCGTCAAAGGGTCCGAAGCAGGCAAAAAGCGCTGACGCAAACCTGGGAAAGCCGCAAATAGCCCCCCACTAACCAAGGCCAATAGCAAAAGCGCCAAACTGGCCTTCTTCCAACCACCTGAACCAGCTGACTTTTTACTATTCGAGTCTGCCTTATCGGTTGCGGACTGAGTCGTTGTCTTCGCAAAGGAAGGCACATTCGCCATTTCAGGAGAAGAAACCGCCGGAGAACGCAGCGTTGTTGTCGGTCGGCCCTTACCCAAGCGTGTTTTCTGCGGCTGCGTATCGCCTGCGGCCACACCCTCCACGGCCGCATCGTCCGACGCAGTGGGTGATTTCGCCCCCCCACTCGTTGCCATATCACGCGGCACAATACGCTCCGACACCCGCATCACCTGAGCGCTTAGCAATCCGACCGTTACGTTGTCATGACCGTTGTACTTGTTCGCTAAATCGACTAGCCGAGGACCTGCCGCCGAAAAAGGCGCTTCGCCCAACACCAGCGGACTGAGCTCACTTTGCCAAAATTGCTCCACGCGATCGCTATCGCTCAACCCATCCGAGCACAGCAAAAACACACAGTTTTCATCAATTACAAATCGCTGCACCGTCGGCCGCAACGACTGCGATGACCCCATACCCAACGCCTGAATCAGCGAACCTGACCCCGGCTGCACTAGCACCTCTCGATACAGACTTCCTCCCAGCCGCACCTGTCGCGAAGCGACATCATCATCCTGGGTTACCTGCTGGCAGTTTCTGGAGCTGACCCGATACCCACGGCTATCGCCTAGGTGAGCAATATACACCTCAGCACCACGAATCAGAGCGAGTACAAGGGTTGTTCCCATACGATCGCGCGCCTGCCGCTGAGCCTGGTCGTTCTGAGCCGAAATTTCATCGTTAGCCGCGCAAATAGCCGACTCAATCGCCAGCGAAAGCTCAGTCGCTGTTAAGACCGGACTTTCTGGAGCTAGCACAGGTGCCAGATTCGATTGAATCGTAGAAATCGCCAGCTTTGAAGCAACATCACCGCCCTGATGGCCACCAATCCCATCGCACACAATCAGCAGCTGAGGCGCATTTTTTACAGCATTACTGGTGTACTGTGTTGTCGTTCCGCTCTCTGGAAAACACGCGTCTTCATTGCGCTTACGCGTAGGCCCTTGGTCTGTATGAACTGACAAATCATAGGTCAGCTGCTGGTCAGAAGCACAAACCGTAATTGCCTGACTCAAATGCTCACTGAGCTGTTCAGAATTTAGCTGCTGGCGCTCCAAACTTTCACACAGCCGTCCCAAAAATGCGCGTACCGCCTGATGAGCACTCTCAGCTAGCGGCTGCCAGCTTCTGGCGAGATCTACTAGCGTTGGCTGTGCTACCAGCGAAGAATCTATCGTTCCTGGAACCATCGCACCCGCAACAATTCCCTCTACCAAACTACTGTCAACGCCTTCTACAGTGGGCATTGGAGAGGCTAGTTCCATCAGCCGAACAATAGAACCATCTACGCGTAGCAGCGTACTGTCTAACAAAGTGGCAGCAACTTGCTCCTCGCTGAAGCCATCCCACATCTGGGCAATCTGCCACAGCCAGTTCAGCTGTCGCAAAGGCGGCGCATCTTTCCATCGGTTAATTAACCTAGGCAGCTGTCCAGGCACCTCCGGCTGCTGGCCGAGCGAAAGTGCTGATGATTCCAGCATCAGAACGTAGTCTTTGTCGGGCGTTCTGAGGACGGAGTAAGGGCGAGGAACGTGCAGTGGGTAGGCCGAGAGATGCAGGTAAGGCTGCAAAAAGCCAGGAATGTCGGGCAAAGACTCGGGTAAAATACCAGGCTTAGTATCTAAAAAGATGCGATCGCGTTTTAGTAAGTAGCGCTGATTAACCAGCGTGCCAGGTTTTAGCGTCGCCACCAAATCACCCACTCCCCACAGATAGTAGTGAGGTAGCACTGACTGACAGTTCTGACAGGTCTCGGTGCCTTCAGTGTTGGCAGTTTTGCAGCTAGGATTGGGACAAATAATCACTAAAAGAAGACCGCTATTTCAGGGCCAAACAGACAACATTTAGGTCGTGACGGACGCTGGCGCACCTTCTTTAGAACCATCATCGTTAGCATTTTCCACCACGCGCGGCAAGCCCATACTGTAGTTCAATACGCGAGAACGCAAGTTATAGCTAATCTCGCCTGACTGTAGCAGCGATCGCACAAAATGCTCTAAGTCGGACCCAATTCTACGCAGGTTGTAGTCTGTGAGCGCCTCACCCGCATAGTCATCTACCAGCCGGTCAAACTCGCGATACACCTTTTGCAGCGTCTCATCGGTCCAGGCAAACTCATTCTCAGGGTCTACATCTACAGTCAGCTGTTGGTCACTGGGAATCAGCTCGTTATCTTCAATCGTTGCCGCATAGATCAAAATGTGGCGGGTCGTTGATTTCAGCAGCATAGATAAACAGCCCAAAAGAAAAATAAACGTCAGGTGTGAGGTTGGGATTCACAGCCAGGTTTAACCACCAAGCAATTAAACCATTCTTAAATATAGCGCTCCGGAAAAACCCGCAATATAAAGATCATGAACGTCTAAAATCCAAAATCTTTATGCACCAGGTCTTCCTTCATCAAGATTCCCCAATAAACTTTGATGAGTTATTTTTAATTGTAGACGTTCGCCTGCCCGGCTGTAGCCGCCGCCACGATGCCTAAGAATCAACCAGCTCAATTGCAGACACCATACTAGAGCATCGCTACAGTATTTAGGACAATCGCTCAACCCGTGCGCTACCTCAAACTCCTGTTAATCCGTCATGCTCAGTCCATCGGCAATACCCAAGCGCGGATGGAAGGCCAACAGTCTACGCCCCTCACAGACTTGGGTCAGCAGCAGGCTCACGCGTTAAGCCAGGGGCTGCTACAGCCTAGGCGTCTTACAGTTTCAGAATCTGAGCCGACACTGCCGACCCATCTGTACAGCAGTCCACTGCTGCGCGCCCACCAAACGACTGCGATTCTGGCTGAGGAACTGGCCCGTCGAAATCACCCCTTATCTATCGAGGTCCACAGCGCGCTTCAGGAGATTCATCCCGGCATTTTTCAAGGGCTGACCTGGGCAGAAGCAACTGCAAAATATCCAGCGCTCTGCGATCGCCTAATGCAGTCTTTAGAATGGCAACCTGTCCCCCAGGCAGAATCACCCAGCGAAGCAAGAGCCCGTGCCCAAGCGTGGCTCAACGACCTTTTTGCCAAACATCAGCCCGGTGATACCGTTTGGGCCGTATCTCACGGCGGGCTGATGCTTCAGATGATTTCGGCTATTATCGGCAGCGATCGCACTTGGAAGCTTTCAATAAGCCACACGGCTATCTTCGAATTTTGGCTGACCTACTCTCAGCTCAAAGCGCTGGGCAAACACCCAAACCAGGACCGATTTAATCCCGAATATTCAATTCTCCGCCGTTTCAACGATACGACACACCTCAGCCAACACGCTCAGACATCGCCCCCAAACCAAATCCCCTACCAAATCCCCCACCAAATCCCCCACCAAATCCCCTAGAGAGCATCGACCCCACGGGGCTCCCCAATTTCAGGTATTCTCTAAAGACACATTCAAAGACACAAAAAACCTCTGAAGAAATAGATAGAACACCCATTGCCTGACCGTTGCTGATGACAGCACGTTGTCAGGCATTAGCAACGGTCAGGATGCCAGCACGCTCAAAAGATTTTTAACCTCCAGCGTTCTAACCTTTCAAGTCTTTTACACTCGTTCCTTATCTCTGTCATGAGCAACCCAACCAATGAGACCTTTGGTCAGGCCCGCCAGGGTAGCGTTGCCGCCATCATTCAAATTCTTAACGAACGCCTAGCTGATGCGGGTATTCGCACCCGCGCGGTTGTAGATGGAGGCGTTCTACAAGTACTGTGTGAGGCACCTTCCAAAGAGCATCTAGATCAGTCAACGATAGTTGATCGCGTTCGCCAAATTTTAGAAAGCATCAGCCCGCAGCGTATCAGCAAAGTCAACATCAATAGCCGCATCGTCAAAGAAGATCAGCTGCTGTGGCTAGAAGAGATTAACCGAGACCCCGAAAACGCACTGCTCTGGTCAGAGATGATTACGCTTAAGCGCCCTTTCTTTATTCAGCGGTGGATACGCGATCGCAATCTCAAACCCGCCGGCCCCGTCTTCAGAGACATCACAGAACCTGACCCGAGAGAAGGCAACCTACAAAGAAACATTATCGGCGGTGTAGGTCTAGCAACCCTTGTATTGGCGACCGGCTGGCTGTTTCGCGATGACCTCAGCCAAATTCAGCAAGGGGGTATCACCACTGCTGACGCACCTGCTGAGCCCGCTTCAGGCAACGAGCTCCCACCACTGCCTGAGCAAGCCGCCGGAGTAGCACCAGCGCTAGAGAATGAAGAAGAGGAGGCACCCAACGCCACGACTAGCAATCCAGGCAGCACTTCTGCTGCCGACCCAAATGCCGGTGACAGAACCGCAGACACCACCCCACAAACCCCTCCCCCCAACGAACCGCCCTCTCCAACAGCCAACCCCACGCCTAATCAGCCACCGACTAGCTCTGGTGCAACTGCCGATGCCTTCGCAGAAGCCGTTCGGATCGCCAATCAAGCCTCCACCGACGGGGTCACCGCCGAGTCCGTTGCCGAATGGTTAGACCTAGCTACTCGCTGGCAAAGAGCCTCCGACCTGATGGCGCAAATTCCAGCGGGCAGCGAACAGTACACAGCCGCGCAAGAACGCGTCACCAGCTATGCCCAGAACAGTGAAATGGCCCTCGCCCAAGCCGCAGCGCTGCAATAGCCAGATATCAACAGTCAAAAGTGCCAGATTTCAACAGCAGAATTTCAGCAGCAGGTTTTCAGCAGCAGGTTTTCAGCAGCAGGTTTTCAGCAGCAGACTGTGGCCATGATTAGGCGATAGGGGCTATTCCAAGCTCACACCACGTAACGTTCTGGTCTTAGCTTTTGCCGCGACCGGGGCTCTGTCAATAGCTTGCGATCGCATCCGACTTCCCTGAAAATGCCTTTGCCATTCGGTCGGCGCATTGAGTGTTTCGCCCCCATGCTTCGTCAATCGTTGGCGAACCTGACACAGCACCGGCGTATTCACACAGGCCCCCGAAATAATCACCTGGCCCTTCGTTAGCGAAGGCAGCTCTTTTAGCAAATCCCGCCCTGCTGCCTCCACACCGTACTTCAAGCTCTCTTGATCCACCGGATTCACAATCCGCATCAAAAACTGACTCATACACTGAGAGAGCACATCCGAATCTAGCTTTCCAGGCCGCTGCGTAATCAGCCCTACCCCCAGGCCAAACTTTCGGCCCTCACTCAAAATCGTTCGCAAAATCGCCTTACACCGAGCCGGCTCTTTAGCTGGCGCAAATCGATGAGCCTCTTCAATTAGCGTAAAAACTGGGTAGGGCAAATAATTCTCATCACCCGGTGCGTTCTTTTCTTTTGCCGTATTCATCCGAGCCAGATAACTCTGCCGCAGCACCGCAGCACAAATCACCTGCTGCTCTTCCTGGCTAATCTCATTCATTTGCAGCACCGTCACCCGCCCCGGCTCAAACAAGTCACTGGGCGATAGGTGATCCGTCTGATGAAAATATCGAGAACTCGCAAACCTATCTAGCTTCCACTCAATCGCTGGAGCCGACGACCCAATTTTCAAATTCCCTTCATCATCCTCTGCCGTATCGGCCTCATTCACCGCCGCAATCAAGTCATCTACATTCCAGCGGTAGTCACCTTTTCGATGCCGCTTCAAAATCGCAAACGCTTTGTTCAAAATGGCCTGTTGGCGATCGCTCATCTCTGGCAGCAGCGTCAACACATCGTGATAGTCCAAAGACGAAATGCGAATCGTAATATCGTCTGGGGTTAAAATTCGCACGTCTGGTGCATAGCCATCCGCCGCCTGAAATGCCGCATGCCCTCGCATCTCCGTCAGCGTGCCGTACTCCCCATGAGGGTCAAAAATCAGCACCGCCGCTCGGTTATAGGGCTGCAAAAACTCTTCAATTAGCACACCAGCGGTATAGCTCTTTCCTGACCCCGTACCAGCCAATATTGCCATGTGAGTGCTGACCAGCTCCTTCACATCGAGCGCTACAGGTACTGCACCACCGGGACGTAGCAGCAGGGAGCCCACCTGAGCTGAGCCAACATCGCCTGGCTGCTTTTTGTTCACAACATGCTTCAGGGTTTGGTCGTCTGTAATCGAAACGCTGGCACCAGGATTTGGTGTCAATCGAGGGTTAATAAAACCTAAAGCTGGATTGAAGTAGCCAATAACATCGACAGTCACTTCATAAATTTCGGGGTTGGAGTGAGAAAAGCCCACGATAGCGGCGATTGCCTCAGGACTAATCTGAGCATCTGCAAACATCCGATCTGGCAAATGGTCACTCAACCGGCGGTCAGAAATCTTACCCAAAATTTGCAGCAGCTCAGGCTTGTCATCAGAGCTCCCATCAGAAGCAGAGCCACCAGGAGCTGCCACCTCGTAATACACAAACTCACCAATCTTGACCTGCCGGTTATCCGACGTAATAAAGACATACTGGTTGCCATTTTCCCCAGGGCCCTTCACCGTACCAATCACCTGAGAAGGCACTCCGGGCAAAGCTGTCATCGCATTAACCATGTCCACCGCATTCGCAAGACGTTCCACTGATGTTTATAGCAGCTATGACTAGGCTACGCACGCTTTACAAATACAAATTTACTATTCTCATGCATTTTCCACTCACTGCTCGCCAACCTTTGCATAGCGATTCACTGCATAGCGATTCGCCCGATTCTAGATTCCAATAAAAAAGGCGTGTGATTGCTGAGGTCGTATCACCTAGTACAGCAGCTACAATGCGAATAAGCAAATATGCTGATTGACAATGTTCAAGCATGCTTTCAGTTGGGTTTCACCCATGAGAAAAAGTCACCCTTTCTGGTAGCTTTATCATGTTTGATGAGAAATATTGCTATTGTTAGGGTGGAACGTCGTGCTGTCATCTGAGTACCGTCATTTGAGCATACTTATTTCAACTCACAGTACTACTTCACTATAAAAAGAGCTTAAACAAGCCCGTGACATACAACACGCTATCTTCTCAAGCAAATTCGACCTCAGAGCAGTCCTTGGCCTCTGAAAGCCTGTCGACTGCAAAAAGTACCAACAGCAAGCCACTACGAGCTAGCGAAGCACCCACTGTAAACATATCTACAGAAAAGCGACCTGCCAGAGAGCGCAGGATCCAAGCCTCTGTTGTCATTCCTCAATCCATAGAACAGGTGTGGCAGGTCATCACAGACTACGAACGGCTATCCGACTTTGTTCCTAGCCTCACCTCTAGCAAACTCATCAACAATTCAGAAGGCCGAATTCGCCTAGAGCAAATTGGCGCTCAGTGCTTCCTCAAGATCAAATTTTGTGCGCGCGTTGTCCTCGATATGACCGAAAACTTTCCGCATAAAGTCAGCTTCTGCATGAAAGAAGGCGACTTCAAGCAATTTGAAGGTGCATGGTATCTTCAACCCTCAGAAGACAAACAAACAACCCTGCTATCCTACGAGCTTTTGGTAAAACCCCCCCTTGCTATGCCATCGGGTCTCATTGAGCGGCATCTCTGTCATAACCTCACCCAGAACCTGATGGCCATTCATCAGCGCACTCTGGAGCTAGCACCACAGTAAAAAACAAAACGTTCAGAGAGCCAGTCGCTCCCCTTTTGAAAGCTCACAGCATGTCTGTGAGCTTTTTATGTTGCCACCCTATATTGCACAACGTAATTGAGCTCTAGGAAGCAGAATTGGATTTGGCTGACGTACATTCAAAAAAGTAACCCTGTAACGCTTTTGCCGTTACAGGGTTACTTTTACTCATACCCCCAGGGGAATTCGAATCCCCGTCGCCTCCGTGAAAGGGAGGTGTCCTAGGCCTCTAGACGATGGGGGCGTATGTGTTTTTGACCTCTATAAGAGTACCTGGGATTCGAGCATTGTGTCAAACCTTACCAGGCTTTTTCTCAAGTCGTATTTTGAACAGATAAGCCCACTCAAAACCGTGGCCTTTGGCCAAGTAGAACTTGGCCAATCTATAGAGGCTTACGCCAAACGGTTAGAGTTGCGCAAGCGAATGAGCTGACGCCGCATCGCAGGAGAGGCCGAAGCCACGTCCTGTAGCTGCTCAATAGCTACCTGGCTATCGATAGCTTCTAAATACTCGTCGCTGCCGTATGCGAAGGCATCTACTAACGTCTCCACTAGTTCCTCTTTGTTGGTCATTGTTAGCTGTTCTTCGATAATACGAAATTTGAGACGTACTTCGCATTCGTAAATGCCAACATCGCTATCAGGCAAGGATCGAT
>JBCBDN010000011.1:0-29300 GCA_038529685.1 Cyanobacteria bacterium J06598_1
CATCACTACGTTAGGGCCTTGCCTCGCCTTGGCGTTATGCATCCGCGCTTTGCTATAAATCCCTTTTTTCTCGAAAAGCGTCTGCCATAAAATCCATAAGAGTTTGTATTTGAGTGGTTGTGAGCAAATCCCTGTGCGTTAATATCCTCTATGCAACTTGACCAGTGGCCAGCCAAATTTGGGAGTTAACCGGTGACTTGGCTTTAGCCAGCATTGCGTTAAGTGTTTTGCCTTCTAGCACTTCGTCGGCTAGGAGCTTTTGGGTCATGGTTTCTAGCAGGTCTCGGTTGAGGTTGAGGATAGCGATCGCACTGCCTCTAGCCTGATCGATTGACTGCTTCACCAGGCGATCAATCTCTACAGCAACTTCACCGCCCATAGCCCGACGTGAGCTGCCGTTATTCAAAAACTGAGACTGGGTTTTCTCGAAGGCAATCGGCCCAAGGCTGGGGGCCATACCGTATTGAGTGACGGCGCGCTCGGCTAAGTCAGTTGCTTTCTGGATGTCATCACTGGCTCCGGTGGAGACTTTGCCAAACACAACTTCTTCGGCGGCCCGTCCGCCCAATAGGGTGACGAGCTGGCCTCGTAGTTCGTCTTCTAGCATCAGGAAACGGTCCTCTCCAGGGGTTTGCATGGTGTAGCCCAGTGCGCCCTGCCCACGAGGCACGATGGAGATTTTTGAAACATTGTTGCTTCCGGGCATTAGCGCGCCCACAATGGCGTGACCGACTTCGTGATAAGCCACCGTCTTGCGCTCAGTTGGAGAGAGAATGCGCGATCGCTTTTCCAATCCAGCGACTACTCGCTCAATCGCTTCTTTAAAGTCTGCCATCAGCACTGCCCTGCGGTTGTTGCGAGCGGCGAGCAGGGCAGCTTCGTTAACCAGGTTGGCTAGTTCGGCCCCGGCAAAGCCCGAGGTTTGAGTGGCGATCGCATCCAAGTCCACATCTTCACTGACCAGCACTGGCTTTGCATGCACCTGCAAAATCTGTAATCGACCGCTCTTATCGGGTCGGTCCACCAGTACCTGACGGTCAAAGCGACCAGGACGCTTCAGCGCTGGGTCCAAAATCTCAGGTCGGTTCGTGGCCGCAATCAAAATTACGCCCGCATTGCCATCAAACCCATCCATTTCTGTTAGCAGCTGATTGAGCGTCTGTTCTCTCTCATCGTTCCCGCCGTTTGCCGTGCCGCCGCGAGACTTGCCAATGGCGTCAAGCTCATCAATAAACACAATGCAAGGGGCCTGCTTTTTCGCCTTCTTGAACAAATCTCGTACTCTAGAAGCGCCCACACCTACATACATTTCAACAAACTCAGAGGCCGCAACATTCAAGAAAGGTACGCCTGCTTCGCCCGCAACAGCCTTAGCCAAAAGTGTTTTACCGGTTCCGGGAGGGCCGACTAGCAGCACGCCCTTGGGCATCTTTGCGCCAATTCGACGATATTTATCACCATCTTTCAGGAAATCAACAACTTCTCTCAATTCCTGTTTCGCTTCATCTACACCTGCAACATCTGCAAACGTAACGGCGGCTTTGCCTTTACTTCTTGTTTGACCGCTTGCGGGGTTGTAAGTACGTGCCTTGCTCTTGCCTGTGCCCATTACATCACCGATACCGCCGGGTCCACCGGATTTGGCTAGCCATGCGGCACCCGCTAGTGCACCCGCAGAAAGCAACAAACCAACTAGGCCCGCCGCCGCAGAATTGCTAGCCAGATCAGTGAAAGGAACCTTGTGCTTACGCAACAGAGCGCATACCTCTGCGTTGGATTCTGTTGCCTGCGTGTAATAGCGCTGTCCGCCAAAGTCAGGCTTAAGCTGATACTCTATGCGTCCTGGCTTGAGTACTGCCCGCAGTACTTGTCCAGCGCTCACTTGAGTTTTGAAAGTAGTGTAAGCCGCTTGAGAAAGAGAGTCCGTCTTCATGGGAGTTATGTTCCTAAGGGTGTTGTAGTAGGACATTAAGAAGCCGGAAAATCCGTTTCCGAGTTACGTGTCAAGCTCCTCAACAATCTCAATATAGAGTTGTTCTTTTTTGGATAAAAGATGAGATAACCTCACTGAAATCAGCTGCTTTAGAGAATGAAAAGATATTTTGATACGGTTGTTACGACCTTTCTTTTCGGTTGTTACACTTTTTGGTACGGTTTCCCGAAAAGCCTGAGAGATATTCTTTTCTCTGGTTGTTCTTTTAGTCGGCTGTTAATCCGTCATTGTATGGAGCGTTACTGCGAAAAAAAGCGGCGCTTGGTTCCTTTCCCATTTTGCTCCATAGCCTTTAAACTGATTGCATTCCAACCCTGTACCATCAGGGGAATGGCGACAGACCGCCGATACTTTTACGAAGGGCTATGAACTCTGCGACTAACCTTACAATTCAGAACATAACAATTCAGGCAACGTCCGCCTCCCCCTCAGCGGTTAAAGCGCGATCGCGCAGCGTTGTCAAAGAAAAATACCCAAATTACAAAATCATCGTGCTCAACGACGATTTCAATACTTTCCCTCACGTGATCAAAACCCTATCGACCTACCTTCCCGGTGTGAGTCAAGGCCAAGCTGAGGCGTTTGCTAACCAAATTCATAATGAAGGTCAGGCCATCGTATGGACAGGCCCTTTGGAGCAGGCCGAGCTGTATCACTCGCAGCTGACTCGGGCCGGATTGACTATGGGGCCCCTCGAAAAAGCGTAAGCTAGATAGCTGTTGACGTGGCAAGAGGCAAAAGGGATTTGTGGGTAAACGTAATAACGCATCTGACGGCGGGCGAGTGGTGATTACGCACTCTACTTATTTGCCAACACTGATCGATATCCTCGAAAAGCTCGCTAAATACCCCAAAATTCAGACGATTACCCCCGCTGTAATCTCGCGCGTTAAGTCCAACGCGCCGAAGTTCAGGCTCAAAGTATCTGTGCCTATTACAGGCGGGCATAAGCTGATTGCTCGTCACCGTAAGTCGGCGCAAGAAGTGTTCGTGGTGACTGAGCTGAGTAAGGCTGAGCTGGAAGCTGCGATCG
Organism: Cyanobacteria bacterium J06598_1; assembly: GCA_038529685.1. Taxonomy (GTDB): domain Bacteria; phylum Cyanobacteriota; class Cyanobacteriia; order Phormidesmidales; family Phormidesmidaceae; genus Phormidesmis. Next base: position 3,027 of record JBCBDN010000011.1, read on the forward strand.
CCCAAATCCTCTCCTGATCTGGCAATGAATCAGCCAGCACAGACTGCTTCAGAACGCTGGCAACAGGAAGGCGCTGCCAAATTTTGTGTCGGGGATGCCTTTTTTCGGCGCAGTAGCCAAATGGGTCGTGATTTGGGTGTGCTAGTTGCGATCGCCTACAAAAACACCCAAGGCCACCTCCGCATTCTCGACGCGATGACCGGTTGCGGCGTTCGCCCTCTGCGCTACGCCCTAGAAGCCAACGCTGACTTTGTTTGGGCCAACGAAGGCAATTGGGATTTGCGCCCACGCCTGCACGCAAACCTCAGCGCCAGCCTCCCTGCCGACCGCTACCGTTTGACGCACCAAGACGCCAATGCTGTTTTCTTTGACTGCCACCAGCGAAAAGACTTTTACGACCTCATAGATATAGACAGCTTCGGCAGCCCGATGCCGACACTAACCACTAGCCTGTGGGCGGTAAAACTAGGCGGCCTGCTCTATCTCACCAGTACCGATGGCCGCGCGACCAGTGGCCGCGCTCCCGACAAAAGCCTGAAAACCTATGGTGCTTATGCCCGTGCGCATCCCGCCGTTCATGAGCAGGGGTTAAGGCTGCTTATTGGGCTAGCTGTGCAGCAGGCAGCCGCTAGAGGCCTCAATGCTCAGCCTGTTTTCTCTTGGTTTCATGGTGAAGTGAACAGAGTCATGGTGCGCATCACGCGTCCTGCTAAAGGGGCACCTTCCGAGACCTCTCAGTGGCAAACTGACCGCTACGGCTTTTTGCGCTATTGCCATAGCTGCGGTCAGTTTCAGGCCGTGAATTGGAAAAAGCTGGGTCGGGCGGTGTCTTGTCCTTGTGGGTCTGATGTGGCTCTTATTGTGAGTGGGCCAATGTGGCTGGGCCCCTTGCATAGCGATGCTGATTTGACTCAGATGCTGAAGCTTGCGCAAGTAAAACAGGCGTCTGGTGATGAAGCAGTGGATTGGGAGGCTTGTCAGTACTGGCTTGGCATCATGCAGGCTGAGGCTAGTTTGCCGCCTTACTACTATCTTCTCGCTGAAATCGGCAGACACGGCAAAATGGATATTCCGCCGCGAGACGCATTAATAGAACAGCTTCAGCAGGCAGGTTTCTTGGCCTCACGTACGCACCTTAATCCGCAAGCGCTAAAAACCAATGCGCCCCTCGCTATGTGTATACAGCTAGCCCGCCAAGTGTCACATTTAGCTGACGCAGCGGAATAGCAACTCTATACCGTGTAGATACTCAAGATAAACCGCTCCATCTGTAAGCATGGCTATGAAAGTATTTATTGTTGGATTGACGATCGCGGCGGCCGTGGTGGGTGCGGGTATTGGCTATGCGTCGTTGCAAACAGGCGCCACGCCGGTTTGGCAGCGCTCAGACGAGGCTGCTGATTCTTCGGAAGCGATAGAGTCTGTGGGAACAGACGCAGATCCTGATGCTTCATATAAGAAGGAAAGTGCTCGGGTCTCGGGTAATCCTGATTCTGCTAACTCGGACGCTGGTGCCCGCCCTTCTGATGCTAAGCCTCGTGCGGTGGGTGCCAGCGATATTGTTATTTCAGAAGCTGAGCTGAATCAGCGAGTGTCGGAAGCACTGGCGTCTGATCCTAAAATTGCGCCGATTTTGGATATTACCAAAGATGGTGTGACGACCAATATTGAGGGCGATCGCATTGAAAGCGGCATCACCGTCAACCTCAGCGAACTGCCCCTCGACGAACTGCCAGCAGAAGCTCAAGATGCGGTGTCAGAAATGATCAACGCCTTTCCGTTTTTAGCCAAGCGCGATGTGTACATCGGCATTGAAGGCAGCCCAAAGATTGTCGACAGCGCAGTCAGCCTAGATGACACCAACATAAAATTTGGTCCCCTCAAGCTGCCAGTTTCCAACGTGGCTACGCAGCTAGGTGTGTCGCAAACCGATATCGAACAACAGCTCAATATTTTGCTTGAGCAGCAGGGGCTAACACCAGAAGATATTCAGATTGCAGATGGCCAAATTGTGATTACAGGCGTGTTGTAAGGTCAATATTTACAGGCGCGACTGTAGGCTCGGGGTGCTTACTGCTCTTGAATGAGGCGCATGTAGTTTTGTTTGAGCTGAATATTTGTCGCGCTCATTTTGTCCGATAAATCTTTTTCGGCGTCACTCATGACCTGCCAAAACGCGGCTGAGCGCTGACCTGAAACGTATTCTTTCCACAGCAGCTTCAAAAGTGGCGCAGCGTTTGAGCCGTCTGCCTTTACCTGCGCTAGCAACGCCTCGAACTGTTCATTGGCCTGTTCAATATTTTCGCCCGTTTTTGCCAGTGCGATTGCACCCGAAAGCGCTACCTCCTGCAAACTTTTGGACTCAGACGAAGCGGCGATCGCATCATTAGAAACAGACTCAGACATGGAAGTGGACTCACAAGAATAAATTATGACTTCTATCTTGTCCTATTTTGCGGCGATCGCGCCTCTATAAAAAAGTAGAAAAAGTCGATGGTGTGAGTGGGGCTTTTGGCGAGGACGTAGGCGGCATAGAAAACGACTTAAAGCCGCATTTCCGCAAGAGCCCCGAAATCAAGGACGGGGCCCTGCCGTATGACCGGCTACCTACTCAAGCTCAACACCCGGTCACTGAGCGTAGCCGAAGTGCTATCCCTTCGCCAAGAACTTCTCCAGCTCACTCAACTTCTCCGCATCAATCTTCGTCTGCATGGGGCAGAACTTTGGTCCACACATTGAGCAGAACTCAGCCGTTTTGTAGATATCAGCCGGCAGCGTTTCGTCGTGATACTCACGCGCGCGGTCAGGGTCTAGCGACAGCTCAAACTGCTTATTCCAGTCGAAGTTGTAGCGAGCGCGAGACAGCTCATCATCTCTATCGCGAGCACCTGGGCGATGGCGAGCAATGTCCGCTGCGTGGGCTGCAATCTTGTAAGCGATCAGGCCATCGCGTACATCTTCAGCATTTGGCAGGCCCAAATGTTCCTTAGGGGTGACGTAGCAAAGCATCGCTGTGCCGTGCCAACCGGCCATCGCCGCGCCAATGGCAGAGGTGATGTGGTCATAGCCCGGGGCAATGTCTGTTACCAAAGGCCCCAGTACATAAAACGGCGCCTCAGAACACTCTTCCATCTGCTTTTTCACATTCATTTCAATCTGGTCCAAAGGCACATGACCAGGCCCTTCTACCATTACCTGCACATCGTGCTCCCAAGCTCGACGAGTCAGGTTGCCGAGTGTCTTGAGTTCTGCAAACTGTGCTTCATCTGAGGCGTCGTGCTGACAGCCAGGGCGCAAAGAGTCTCCTAGGCTAAAGGACACGTCGTAGCGTTTGAAGATTTCAATGATGTCGTCATAGTGGCTAAAGAGGGGGTTTTGCTTATGGTGGTGCAGCATCCACTGGGCCATAATGCCGCCCCCGCGAGACACAATGCCGGTGAGGCGATTTTTCACCAGCGGCAGGTGCTCAATCACGATGCCTGCGTGAATGGTCATGTAGTCCACGCCCTGCTGTGCATGCTTTTCGATGATGTGCAAAAAGTCTTGCGCGTCTAGGTTTTCGATGCTGCCGTGCACGCTTTCTAGCGCTTGGTAAATGGGCACCGTGCCGATAGGAATTGGAGAGTTGTTGATGACAGCGGTGCGGATTTCGTCGAGGTTACCACCGCCAGTGGAGAGATCCATCAGCGTATCTGCACCGTACTTTACCGCGAGGTTGAGCTTGTCGATTTCTTCGTTGATGTCAGAAGAGTTGGGTGAGGCTCCAATGTTGGCGTTGACTTTGCACTTACTGGCAATACCAATAGCCATTGGTTCAAGGTTTGGGTGGTTGATGTTCGCCGGAATAATCATCCGTCCGCGCGCGACTTCGTCTTTGATGAGTGCGACGGGCAGGTTTTCACGGCGAGCTACGTATTCCATCTCTTCAGTGACGATGCCTTGGCGCGCGTAGTGCATCTGAGAGACATTTTTATCGCCTTTACGCTTAGCGATCCAGTCAGCTCTGAGCGGTGTTGTACCTCTTTTGGCCGTAGAGTCTCCTGCTGAGTTTTCGCTATTGCCGGTAGTCGTTTGATTGGTAGATTGCTTGGCAGTTTGCACGGTCTTTTCAGGATTGACTTTGGCTTTGCTAGGGGCGCGATCAGAAGTCTGTGTCATGGGTTTTGTGTTGGTAGAGAGGAATAGCAGCAATAATTGATTTAAAGCAGATTTAAAAAAAACAGAAAATATTAAAAAGTCAGTGATTTTTAGCGGGCGTTAGCTGTAGGGTTTAATCCGCTGTAAATCGCTGTAGTTAAAAGGTTTAATGCTCTGATGCCTGAAGTTGGTATCGACGGCGCACCAGAGCAGGGTGACAACACTGGATACTGCAAAAGCAGCTGCAAAACTGTTGAGCAAGTCGCCGCCACCCGGAATATTGACCAAAGGGCTAAAGTCGGGCTTGGGGAAGAACAGCGTGCCGATAATGATGCCGAGCACTGAACTACAGAAGGCATTCGCCCCAGACTGATAGCGATTGTAAAAGCTGAAGACGATGGGGAATAGGAGGGCCGCGCAGATCAGGTCAGCGATAAAAAACAGATAGAGGACGCTGTAGCCTTTGGAGGCGATCGCAATCGCCGGAATCCCTACAATCACCGTCAGCACTCTGGAAATCAACAGCACCTGAGTTGGCTGATTAGAGAGCCGCAGCAGGTCTACGGTGAACACCGCGCTAATTCCGTTGAGCAAGGTGTCTAGGCTGCTCATCACCAGTGCCACCGCCAGCAGTACCACTGCGCCTACTAGCCAGCCAGGGACTGAGAGCGATCGCAGCAGGTCAAAAAAGGCTGTAGTCCCACTCAGCTCAGCGCCAGCGGCAATGATGCCCAGCAGCCCCGATAAAAATAGCAGCGGCAAAATAATCAGCGCAGATCCCAAAAACGAACGTCGCACGGTGGGGGTGTCGCGGCAGGCATACACCCGCTGCCAGTTTCCCTGGTTGAACAGTTCAGCCGCGATAATCGCAATCATCAGCGTTGCCCCAAATCGGAGCCCGTCAATATTGCTCAACGACAAAAACTCAGGCACTTTTTCACGCACGGGCGTAAAGGCCGCGTCAAATCCCCCCAGTAGAACAATCGTGGCCCCAAAGGCGAGTAGCAGCAGCGGCACAATCAGCACAAACTGCAATCCATCTGTGAGAATCGTGACCTTGAGTCCACCGTAGGTGGTGTACACAAAAACGGCGGTGATGACCACCAGGGAAGTGACCAGCAGCGGTACATTGGCGACTAGTTGCAGGGTCTGTGCGATCGCCGTGAGCTCTGCGGTCAAATACACAAACATATACAACAGCATCGTCGCGACCGTCAGCCAGTACATCGCACTGCCCCAACCGTTCTGTTTTCCGCCTGATGCGCTAGATAGACTGCTCGCGTAACCCCCAAATCGATGGCGAACATACTCATTAAGCGAATGTCCCCACGGCATAATCTGCCGTAGCCGAGGCCCAATAAATACAAACAAAAACACCGCCGCCGCCGAGCCAATGCAGTAGCCCAAAATTGCGGTAATACCGCCAAACAATGAGCCCGCTTCTGCTGGGCTAAACAGAATCCAAGCGCCCAGGGCCGAAGCAGTGATGGTGGCCAGCGCCATCGGTGAGCCGATTTGGTTTCGGCTTACCATGTAGTCTTCTAAATCAATTGCTCGACGGCCTACCTGCGAAATGCCAATTAGGGCAAAGGTTGCCGCCGCCACTATCAAAACAACGCTGCTTACACCCAAAACAGCGCCTCCTGCCTTAAATCATTCAGACTTTCTCTGGGAGTTTCGTGGAGATTGCTGTTGAGATTTTCGTGCCGAGCGTCACTTCTTATACAGCCAAGACGCGGTTCACTATCATTACGCGACCTGCAATGGTTACACGGCTCGGCGCAGCACTGCCCATAAGGCAGCTGCCAAATTCTATTCATGCTTTCCTCCGCTGGCATTATCCAGACTCAGGTTCAAAAGGGTGTGTTCTCAGCCTTTTCGGGCACCCCTAGCGGTTGATTGCAATAGATCCTATCACTTCGTTCAGCGGTATTACGTAGCAGGTTAATATTTCCATAGGGAAGCATCGCCCCACTCCCCAATAAGCATGAAAAAACGCCAAAAATATAGATTTCCTTTCGTTTCCTACGCATTGTTTGGTGGTTTATTCTTCGCTGCTATTAGTCTCGTCACGAGCGGGCTGGTAGCGGGTGGTGTTATTCCTGAGCAGTCAAGGGTTCGCTTGCCCACGATTGCTGCTGGTCGCAGCCAGCCTCAAAAGCCTACGCACATCTACGCAGTCAGCTCGGACGTGATTGCAATAGAAATTGCTGCCCCTGACGTGAAGCTAGCAAAGCAGATGGCCTACAATCCGCAGCCAGAAGATGAGCTGGTCAAACGTAACGGGCGATCGCACGTTAGGCGCAACGGCAAATTCATCGGCCTCCTAGTCGGTCCTCATCAAGACGTGCTCTACACCTATGACGAAGTCGACTCAACGTCCTTCCGCAAAGGTTCCGCTGACCAAGCTGGTCGTTACGCCATCTCCTCTCGCAACGACTCGAACTATCTCATAGCCAAGCAGCCCACTGCTGTCTGGCGCAAAACCAAACCGGTTGCTCTCAGCCGTCAAGCTGAAGGTGTCAGAAGGTGGCCTGCCGCGCACACCCTCTACCTCGCCCTACCTCAGCCGATGGCCACAGGTAAAACCTACCGACTGGCCTTTTTCGCGCTCGGCGTTCAAGACACGCCCTTTACCTACCAACCGACCGAAACCCGCAGTGAAGCGGTCCACATTTCTCAGCTAGGTTTTCGTCCTACCGATCCCTTCAAAGCAGGCTACTTATCCGCCTGGATGGGCAATGGCGGCGGCGTGAACTATCCAGATACCCTACCGTTTCGGCTGATAGAAGCCCGCAGCAACAAAACCGTCTACCGAGGCCAATCTGCTCGTCGCCGGCGTGAAAACCAGGCTGAAGATCCGCGCAATCAGGACTATACCCTCAGCGAAGTTCACCAGCTCGATTTTAGCGAGTTTGCCCGGTCCGGCACCTACCGTCTCTGTGTAGACAGCGTGGGCTGCTCTTTTGATTTTGAGATTGACTCTAAGGTTTGGGATGAAGCGTTTTATACGGCTGCTCGTGGGTTTTACCATCAGCGTAGCGGCATCGAAATTGGCGCACCGCACAGCGAATTTGTCCGACCCCGCGCCTTCCACCCAGACGACGGCGTTAAGGTGTATCAGTCAGAAACTACCTTGCTAGAAGTCGATATGGGCTTGGGTGAGCAAGACGCCTTTGAAACGCTTGTAGCGCGTAAAACAGAGGTTGAAGTTCCCGATGCCTGGGGCGGCTACTTTGATGCTGCCGACTGGGACCGCCGAATTCAGCATCTTACCGTTCCTCGGAACTTGCTAGAGCTGTACACCCTTTTCCCTGAGCATTTCAAATCAAAGCCGCTCAACCTACCCGAGTCAGACAACGCTCTGCCCGACATTGTGGACGAGGCCCTGTGGTCTATCGACTTCTTTCGGCGGCTGCAAACTTCAGAAGGGGGCATCCGTGGTGGGGTAGAATCTGCCGCCCATCCCCAGTGGGGCGAGGGCAGCTGGCAAGAATCGCTCACGGTGATGGCCTACGCACCCGATGTGTGGTCGAGCTATTTGTATGCAGGCGTGGCGGCGCGGGCAGCCAATGTGTTGATGCGCTACAATGAGCCGCTGGCTGAGCGGTACGAGAGCAGTGCCCTTAGGGCAATGGTCTATGCCGAAAGTCGCTATGTGTCTAGCGACTATGTCGAAGGCAAAAAGCTGCATCAGGTTAAGGACGATCGCAATCTGGCTGCCCTAGAGCTGTATCGACTGACGGGTGACCGGCAATGGCACGATCTGTTTTTAGAAACAACTGTATTCACTGATCCTACGGCGGAAGTGTTTGTGCATGGTCAGCAGTCTCAACGCGATGCTGCTTTTCTTTACGCTCAGCTAGCAAGTGCTCAGCCAGCGAGTCGCTCAGCCGGTGATTCGCCGCTACAGGTTGATACTCAAGTTCAGGCTAATGCTAAGGCTGCCTTGCTGCGCGCCGCCGAGCGGCAAGTAATGCTGACTCGTACGACGGCGTTTGGCTGGAGCCGCCGAGATCCTGATGCTCCGGTTGGCTGGCGCAATGGTTTAGGGGCGCCCACTGCGATCGATATTTTGCGAGCCCATGCGCTAACGGGCCGCGATGATTATTTGCAGGCGGGTATTAGCAGCACTCAGTTTGCAGCGGGCGCTAACCCGGCCAACCTAGTTTTTACGACTGGCATGGGCGATCGCAGCCCTCAAAACCCGCTCATCATCGACCAGCGAATCACCGACCAATCCCCCCCTCCCGGCATCACCCTCTTCGGCCCCGCCGACTTTGACTTTTACAAAGACTACTGGCTGCTCAACGTCATCGCCCCACACACCTTCCCCAAGCCGCGCCAGTGGCCCATCGCTGAAAACTACTTCGATATCTATTCCAACCCCATCGGCGCAGAATTTACCGTTCACTACATGGCTGATTCTGCCTACACCTGGGGCTATTTAGCGGCCAGAGAATCTGCCACAGAATCCGAGTGATTGCTCTTCTGAATAAACGGGGATCAAATCCTCTGATCCGAAGGGGCCTTCATCCCTCATAATGAAAAGGTTTTATTTTCGGTATTTCGTTACCTTCTGTCGCCATGCGTAGCCTTTATTGCGGTCAACTCCGAGCCGAGCATATTGAAAAGACGGTCACGCTCTATGGTTGGGTTGATCGATATCGCGATCATGGCGGCGTGGTGTTTTTGGATGTGCGCGATCGCACTGGCACAGTTCAAATTGTCAGCGACCCCGAACGCACGCCTCAGTCTTACCCAGTGGCCGAAGAAGCGCGTAATGAATATGTTGTGAAAGTGGTGGGCCGCGTGACCCAGCGTCCAGAAGACTCGCTGAACGATAAGCTACCCACTGGCCAAGTCGAGATCTATGCAGATGAGCTGACTATTCTCAATGCGGTACGCAAGCAGCTGCCGTTTCAGGTCTCCACCGCTGAAGAAGAGAACGTGCGCGAAGACCTGCGCTTGAAGTATCGCTATTTGGATTTGAGACGCGATCGCATGGCTCGCAACATGCGCCTGCGCCATAACGTCATCAAAGCCATTCGCCGCTTCCTCGAAGACGCCGAAGACTTCATCGAAATCGAAACCCCCGTCCTCACCCGCTCCACCCCAGAAGGCGCACGCGATTTCATTTTGCCCTCACGGGTTAACGAAGGTGAGTGGTTTGCCCTGCCTCAGTCGCCTCAGCTGTTCAAGCAAATTTTGATGGTGTCCGGCATGGACCGCTACTATCAGGTCGCCCGCTGCTTCCGCGACGAAGACCTGCGCGCCGACCGCCAGCCCGAATTCACGCAGCTCGACATGGAAATGAGCTTCATGAGTGAAGAAGAAATTCTTGACCTCAACGAGCGGCTGCTGGCCCACATCTTTAAAGCGGTGAAGGGTATAGAAATTCCGACCCCATTTCCCCGCCTCACTTACGCGGACGCGATGGCTCGCTACGGCAGCGATAAGCCAGATACTCGCTATGGCCTAGAGCTGGTGGATGTTTCCGATATCGTGAAAGATTCAGGGTTCAAAGTATTTTCTGGCGCGGTGAAGAGTGGCGGCCAAGTGAAAGTGCTGCCCATTCCCAACGGCAACGATGCGATTTCTAACGTGCGCATTAAGCCCAAAGGTGACTTGTTCAAAGTAGCGACCGATGCGGGTGCCAGAGGCGTGGCCTACATTCGCGTGCGGGAAGGGGGCGAAATTGACACGATTGGTGCGATTAAAGACAACCTGACGCCAGAGCAGAAGACAACGCTGCTAGAAAGAACAGGTGCGCAGCCGGGGCATCTGTTGTTGTTTGCAGCGGGGGATAGTGCCACTGTGAATGCGACTTTGGATAAATTACGCCAGGCGATCGCAAAAGAATTGAACCTCATTGACGAAAGCAAAACCAACCTGTTGTGGATTACTGAGTTCCCCATGTTCGAGTGGAACGCTGACGAAAACCGCCACGAAGCGCTGCACCATCCATTCACAGCCCCTCATCCTGACGATACTGCCGACCTTACTACGGCCCGTGCCGTCGCTTACGACATTGTGTACAACGGCTACGAAATTGGCGGCGGTAGCCTGCGGATTTATCAGCCTGATGTGCAGGCAAAAGTGTTTGAAACGATTGGCCTTTCTGATGAAGAAGCGAACGATAAGTTTGGCTTTTTGTTAGAGGCGTTTGAGTTTGGTACGCCGCCGCATGGGGGGATTGCTTACGGGTTAGACCGATTGGTGATGTTGTTGGCGGGAGAAAACTCGATTCGTGAGGCGATCGCATTCCCTAAAACTCAGCAGGCCCGCGACCTCCTCACCAATGCGCCTTCTACTGTGGACAAAAAGCAGCTAGCAGAACTCAGCGTAGCTTCTACCTACAAGCCAAAGACCAAAGATCCAAAGAAAGAACAAGCCAAAGAAAAGGCGTAATCTCAGCTGAAGCGCTAGGATCTGGGCGAAGTCTGTGTGATTTTCACTCTCAGCCGTTATGCTCATCGCGTTCATTCTTTTTGTTGGACTGTTGCCAGCAGCACTACACCTGCTGATGACTTTGCTGGTGCGTGACCCGTTTGAAACGGAGATTCGGTTAGCGACTGATATGGTGGCTAGCGATCGCCTCAGACGCATCACCAGACGACCTCAGAATCCTGATGAGCACTATGTGGATGGGATGGGGCTTGTGATTGGGGATATTACTTGTCAGCTAAATGCCAGGTCTCCCTACATTCGCTGTGCCGCAAATCCCTTCGGCCCCTGTGAGGGTTGCCGAGAATACGAAGGCAGGGAATACGATTGAGCTGCTATGAAGCTAAACACACCAGTATTGGTTGAATATTGCAAAGACAGTAAATGTGTTGTTGTGCTGTTTGCTCTCTTCTTGGCCGGTTCGCCTACTAGAAATAACGGAGCGTACTGAAGACGGTTACAAGCCCATGAACCCTATTGATGAACAGCTTTCGGTGTAGAGCTGTTTGGCGGTGATTCTGTTCTATGGGATGATTTGGGTCAGATTTTTAGGATAGAAGATCTGCAAAATCATGTTTATGGGCGGAAGGCTTAGATTGAGTTGCTTGTTAGTGCGGTCGCTCCTCAACATTAGTTATTGAACTACGTAATGCTATAGAGAATAACGAAATTGATTTCTTAGAGTTTTGGTATTCACACAATTTACCTGAATTAGAGAACGTCAGAAAAGAGTTGGCAGCAGTTGAAAGAAGTGCAAGCAACACTCTGCGCAAAGTCATTCCGGAACGTATGGACATAAGGGTGGTTGGATGAGCTTCCCTATTTCCCGGGGTGCATGAATCACAAAATAGCCACGCTGTGCCACCAGCCGCTCAATCCCTGGAAACCTTCTCAGAGGCGGCAGCATATAGTGAATATCAGCTTGGCAGGGGCCTGCGGTATTAAACCATTTAGGCATTTTCAGTACTCACCGTGCTAACAGTTTCATTACTGGGCAGTTTCATGACTGGGCAATTTCATGATCGAGCGATCGCACCCCCCATCCAAATCTTCCCTATCTCTATCTTCTAGCAATTCGCACAGCCGCCTTGATAGCCAAGAAAAAGAAACCTGCAAGTCCTAACATAATAGCGATCGCACCCAAAGGCAGAAACAAACTGTCCTGCAAAACATCATTCTCATCTAGGTAGCCATAACATCTAGGTAGCCATAAAAAGTGTTTTGAACCCACATGAAAACCACGCCTAGCACCAGTAAAAGTGAGCTGGCTAGTAAAAGTGGTTTTCTCAAAAAAGTGGGTTTTGCCATTTGTCTTTTCCTCATATTCTGCGAAAGCTAGTAGCCGCAAACGTGACTGACTTACATCAAGCCTATCCCCCAAATTTTTCTGCGACAGTCTGAATTCGTATGATTAAATCAGCAATCTCTTCCTCCGTTGTCAGGTAATGAACGCAGGCTCTAACACAGTTGGGAGAAAGCAGCGTCCTCACATAAATCTTTTCCCCTTCCAACTGCTTTGCCAAAGTGCCGTGCTGCGCAAAATCTGGCTCACCACCCGCATCCAAAAGCTGAAAAGAGACCAGCCCAGAAGGCGGCGGTGCATCTTGCAACAAACAGCGAACATTTGGCAGCGCGCGTAGCCCCGCCCACAGTCTTTTACTCAAAGAACAGATTCTGTCGTACCTAGCCTGACTATCTCCCCAAGACGCCTGAACCGTGATCGCCTCACACAGCGACCCCCAAAGGCTGTAATCAGAAGTCGCCACCTCAAACTTGCGTCCGCTCTTCTCCCAGCCAGTCGGGTTCGCGGTGCTATCAACTTCTACCCCGCGCCAGCCGATATAAGTGGGTACAATCTCCTCAAAAACTTCGGGCCGTACGTACAGCGCCCCTAGCCCAGCGGGGCCACCCCACCACTTATGTCCCGTGAAGGCATAAAAATCTACGCCGGTTTCGGGTAAGCGCCATCCGGGCTGGTCGAGGGGTAGCGATCCTACTGATTGAGCGGCGTCAATTAGTAGCCGCGTATGGGCCGCATTGGCATGGCACAAAGATGCGATCGCCTTCATCGGCAGCACCTGCCCCGTATTCCACAAAATATGGCTCAAAATAACCAGCCGCGTTTCGGGCCTTAGCCCTTTGGCAATCACCCCTACTGGGTCAGCGCCCGCCAGCATATTGGAGAGTAGCGGGCAGGTACTCACCGTTACGTCGTAGCGCCGACAAAGCTCACGCACTGCGGCCACGACGCCTGGATGCTCGCAGTCTCCCATCAGAATGTGGTCGCCAGCTTGCCAAGGCAGTCCCCACAGCGGGATGTTGCAGCCGACAGTCACATTCTCTGTCAGCGTAATGGTTTCTGGCGTTGCGCCAAGGGCCGCCGATATCGCACCTCTAACCCGCTCACCTTCGCCCAGTATCCACTCATACACCTCAGCCGAAAAAGGCCCCTTGGTTTGAATGGTTTGCTGGCCCTGGCTGAGCGCGGCGATCGCACTATCTGCCATCGGCCCTTGCCCGCCATAGTTAAAGTATTGCTTACCCGCCAAAGAAGAAAACTGCCGCCGATGCTGCTGCAAAGTTTCTGCCGCTTGCTGTTCTGCCGCTGATAGCTGCGCTGCTGTGCCCATGTTATTCAAAGCCAATCGAAGTTGGTATATAGTGTTGGTCGCCCACGATTTTCTCAATCTATAGCTGAGTTTTGCTAATGCCCTCTCGCCCAGCGCTCACCTTTCTAAGTAGCTTATTACTTCTCGGATTAACCAGCTGCGGCCCCAGAGTATCTCAGTGCAAACAGCTGATCGACACCATCAGCGAAGGGCAAACCTTTGGCATAGAGTACGAGCGCTCCATCAAAACCTCCCTTGCCCAGTTCTCCAGCGCCCAAAACCTCCCAGACCTCAAAGCCGCCGCCACCGCCCATATGGCCACCTTACAAAAAGCCAGCACCCAAAGCAGCGCCCTCGCCCAAGACCTCAGCGCCCTCACCCTAGAAGATCCTCAGCTCAACGAATACCGAGAAAGATACACCGCCGTCACCACCCAGTGGAGCGTCGCCCTCACCACCGCCCAAGAAGCCGCCCAACTCCTCGCAGAAACCGAATCAGAAGACTCCTTCAGAGCCGCCTTCGGTCGATTCCAAGCCAAAACAGACAGCGCCTACAGCGCCATCCAAGCAATCGATTCCGAAGAATCACAGCTAATTGAGGGTATTGGCTCTTATTGCTCCTCTGCTGACTCCTGAGTGCGCCAGTCTAATACTTGTAAGATGCAGAATGTATTGTCGCGTCTTGCCTCAGAGCCCCAGGATTGGGGTCGGGGGCCTCCGAACGGTTGCAGCCTTTACTTACCATCCACTCACCTCCCCCCGCCATGACCTTCCTACGACTAATCGACCAAGCGCCCCACCAAACGCTAGAGATTGACGGCGGCAAAAGTGGACCCCTCACCGGATCGATCACAGTCCCCGGCGACAAATCAATCTCCCATCGCTCGCTCATGCTAGGCGCGATTGCCCAAGGCACCACCCGCATAAAAGGCCTCCTCCTCGGAGAAGACCCGCGCAGCACCGCCGCCTGCTTCAGCGCTATGGGTGCCAAAGTCTCCAACCTAGAAAACGAATGGGTCACCGTGGAAGGCACCGGCGGCGAACTCCAAGAGCCCGACGGCGTGCTAGATGCCGGTAACTCTGGCACCACCCTCAGGCTCATGCTTGGCTTGCTGTCCTCTCAGCCCGGTAAATTTTTTGCGGTGACCGGGGATGGCTCATTGAGATCGCGTCCCATGAAACGCGTCATCGCCCCCCTCACCCAAATGGGCGCACTCATTGCCGGAAAAGCCAGCAATACCCTAGCCCCCCTCGGCGTTCAGGGCCAGCGGCTCATCCCCTTCCACTATCACTCCCCCATCGCCTCCGCCCAGGTAAAATCTTGTCTCCTACTCGCCGGACTCGCCGTCGATGGTGACACCACCGTCACCGAACCTAGCCTCTCCCGCGACCATAGCGAGCGCATGCTCAAAGCCTTCGGCGCTAATCTTTCCATTGATACGGCCACTCATAGCGTCACCATCCACGGTCCGGCCAAGCTCACCGGGCAAACTGTCATTGTCCCAGGCGACATTAGCTCAGCTGCTTTCTGGCTAGTGGCAGCGGCCATCACCCCCGACTCCGATTTGCTCATCGAGAATGTCGGTATTAACCCTACGCGCACCGGCATCTTAGAAGCGCTCAAGGCGATGGAAGCTGACATTACGCTAGAAAACGAACGGGATGTCACTGGAGAACCTGTAGCCGACTTAAGAGTTCGGCATAGTCAGCTCAAAGGATGTCATATTGGCGGAGACCTGATTCCTCGGCTGATTGATGAAGTGCCCATCCTGGCAGTTGCAGCCCTTTTTGCCACGGGCAAAACTACTATTACCGATGCCGCAGAACTACGGGTAAAAGAAAGCGATCGCCTAGCCGTTATGGCCGCTGCTCTCACCCAACTTGGTGGAGAGGTCACTGAACAGCCAGAAGGTATGGAAATTGTCGGGATGGGTGAGGCTGCCCAGCTGAGTGCTGCCACACTAGATAGTTATACGGATCATCGTATTGCGATGGCGCTGGCGATCGCAGCCACACGCGCCCAAGGCCAAACCCAAATTCGTAGAGCTGAAGCCGCAGCCGTCTCTTATCCCAGCTTTGTCACTACTTTAGAATTTGCTGCCTCTAAGCAATCTGTAAAAGGCTAAGTAGCGTGAAACCACTGAGCTAGCGCCAACGAATTCTAGCGGTATGACTGCTCACACAGCTACGCGGACGGGCATTCTAAAGTCATGCTTACAGTTTTGAGGTGCCTGTTTTTTCCCCTTATGTCAGCGGGTTTAACAGCTATCTCTCCTATCAAGACGCTATGAAGATGTTAGAAAGATGACCCAGGCACTGTCAGTCTTAAGGACGTTTATGCGTTACTTTGGTGCAATCCTTGAGGTCAATTTTTTTCAGGTCAGCTTTTTGAGACTGCCAGTTTGTCCTCTTGTTATCTGTTGGCATCTTCCTTTGCGCTTTATTCCTATACCTTTGCCTTCCCAAAGGCGTGAGGACTAAGAACCGTCCATGCAGAAAATACTAGTTATCGAAACTCCCGGACCTAGTCGCACGGACCTAGTCGATTGTCTGGTCTCTGAAGACTTCCTCGTCAACACCGCAGACGACGGACTCTCAGGGATTCAGGCAGGCCGCAGACATCGGCCTGACGTCATTGTGTACGGCGTTTTATCCACCGATTTGGCTTTAAGTGAGGTCACCTCCGGGCAGGCTGCTCTCAGTGCTCATCAGGTTATTGAAGCCATTCGTCAAGACGGAGAACTGCACCTCACCCCGTTCATTTTAATTACTGACGAAACTGCTCGCCCCTACACCCGCCGAGCGATGGAGCTAGGTGCTGACGACTGCCTTACTCATCCGGTTTCTCACGACGAAATCTTGAGCACTATTAAGGCACGCATCCACCGCCTGCATGCTACCAGTGAGCTATATGTCACTACTCTACGCAATACCGCTGAGCAGCTCAACCGACTCACTAATTACGATGCACTGACGGATCTTCCTAACTATCAGCTGCTTCATCAGCGGCTTAGTCAAGCCATCACCGCCGCACACAAAAGTCAGCAAACCCTCGCCTTTATGTCTGTCAGCCTAGACCGACTGCGGCTGGTAAACACCGTGATGGGCTACCCAGCTGGTGACGAACTCCTCAAAGCAACGGCCCGACGGCTCCAGGCTTGCCTACCGCCAAGCGCCACTCTAGCGAGGCTTACGGCCAATCAGTTTGCGGTGGTTTTACCTAATTTGGAGCGCCCTCAGCAGGCCAGAGAAACGGCTGAAAACCTGATGGACGCGCTGAGCCGACCTTTCTCCCTCCCAGGCAAAGAAGTCTTTGTAACCACCAGTATCGGCATTGCTTTTTTACTGCATCAGAGCGAGGACCTGTTTACACTTTTGCGTCAGGCGGACGCGGCGCTAGAGTCGGCCAAGAAGCAAAAAAGCAACTACTGTCAGTTCTACCGTTCTGACATGCCTTTGGCCTTCAGCGACCAAATCACGATGGAGACTTGGCTACGATACGCGCTAGAGCGCAGCGAGTTTGAAGTGTACTATCAGCCTCAGCTCAACCTTCACAGCGGCAGAATAGAAGGCAGCGAAGCCCTAATTCGCTGGTGTCACCCAGAAAAAGGCTACATTTCACCGGCTAAGTTTGTCCCCCTAGCTGAAGATACTGGCCTGATTGTGCCGATTGGTCAGTGGGTGCTCGAAACAGCCTGTATGCAGGCCAAGCGATGGCTCATGCAAAATGTCGGCGTGAAGTATGTCTCAATCAACCTTTCTAGTGTGCAGTTCAATCAACTCAATCTGATCGATTCGATTAAGAACACGCTGGCCAGCAGTGGACTTTCTCCGCATAACTTGGAGCTAGAGGTTACAGAAACAGCGCTGATGCAGGATGCAGAATCAGCTATTGAAATTTTGACTGAGCTGAAGGCGTTGGGTATTCGGATTGCGATTGATGACTTTGGCACTGGCTATTCTTCTTTGAGTTATCTCAAGCAGCTGCCGATTGACACCCTAAAAATTGATAACTGTTTTGTGCGCGGCGCAACCCACGATCCTAAAAATCAGGCTATTTTGCAGTCCACTATCGAGCTGGCCCACCGACTGGACTTAAAGGTGGTGGCTGAAGGGGTGGAAAACCAGGCAGAGCAAGATTTATTGAATCAATATAAGTGCGACTACTTACAGGGCTATTGGGTGGGACGCCCGATGCCGCCTGAAGCGATGGGCAAAGTTCTTACAGATGCCTATGCCGAGTCTGTGTCGGTAGCTCAGCCAGTCGGCTAAGTACAGCAGTTTCATCGCCTTTGACCACATTGAGTCAGACTCTGTAAATACCTGAGTGCAAAACCATCTTGCACTCAGGTATTTGTATTTTGGGACGGCGTTTAGAGTGTTTCAATGGTTTCTATTGAGAAACTCATAAAACCTCAGTACGTACGTGATAAAAAGCACCGTAATTTCTCTAGGGTGACTGGGAATATTAAACACACAACGCCCTAACGGTTTCCTCTAAGACCGATTTTCCTATGATGAATCAATTGAACAACTGGTTTAGCAACGTCAGTGCTTATGCGGAAATGAGCCCTGATCTTACGATGCGTTTGCAGATAAACCAGTGGTTACACGCTCATCGTCGTGACCTCTCTGCGGCTGCTTGGTGCCGGCGGTTTGCAGATCACTCAGATAATGCTGAGCTGTTGAGCTTTGTGTATCAGCAGTTTTCTGAGTACTCTGGATTATCCGTAGGGTGCGTTCGCCCGGAAGATACATTGCATGGTGATTTGCACTTTGCTTTGGTGTGTTGGCACGATTGGGTGATTACTTTCTGCGAAGATTTTATGGAGCAGTTTGAGCTCGATTTGAGCGACTGCTTCGACGAAGACGACTTTGAGACTGTCGGAGAGATGATGACATTTCTCAGTGCGCAGCTCGCGACAGTGCAAGAAACGCCTGACAGTACGTCTGTGCCTCATTTGACAGCGCTACCATCAGTTGCGATCGCCAGCTAATACCAGGCTCTGCTACCTCCTGGCCCCAATGCTAGGCACCTCGTTGGTTTATCTATTGTTTTATTACTTAAAAATCCCTTACGTTTAGGCGATCGCACCCACTACAGTTTGTTAGTCTTTTAAGGACCCACTGTAGTACCTGAGCGAATCGGCTGCGCTGATTAGGGATTTCAATGCCAAGAACTCAAAAGAACGACAACTTCATTGATAAGTCATTTACGGTCATGGCCGACATGATTTTGAAAATGCTGCCCGCTAAGCAGCAGGCCAAAGAAGCCTTTGCCTACTACCGTGACGGCATGTCTGCCCAGGCAGATGGTGAATACGCAGAAGCGCTCGACAACTACAAAGAAGCCCTCACCCTAGAAGAAGACCCCTACGATAAGAGCTACATCCTCTACAACATGGGCCTAATTGAGGCCAGTAATGGTGAGCACAAAAACGCCTTAGACCTCTACCAAGAAGCGCTCGACCTCAACCCTCGGCTGATTCAGGCTTTGAACAATACGGCTGTGATTTATCACTATCAGGGCGAGCAAGCAGAAGCCGCTGGTGATAAAAGCGAAGCCGATTCTCTGTACGATGAAGCGGCCCGCTACTGGATGGAAGCAGTGCGAATTGCGCCCAACAACTACATTGAGGCGCAAAACTGGCTGAAGGTCACGGGCCGCATGAAGCTTGATATGATTTAGGTTCTCTGATGTCATTCTTCACAAAGACGACCCGGCCATGATTGATATTGAACAGGTGCGCAAAGTCGCTAACCTTGCGCGCTTAGAACTCAGTGAAACAGAGCAGCAGCAGTTTACTGGCCAGCTGAACAGCATTTTAGAGTACGTTCAGCAGCTCGATGAGCTAGAGACTAAGGACGTAGAACCCACGACTCGGGCAATTGAGGTAAGCAATATCACTCGCCCCGATCAGTTAGAGAAGTTTGCCGAGCGCGAAGCTATTTTGGACAGCGCGCCTGACCGTGAAGAGGATTTCTTCAAGGTGCCAAAAATCATGGCTGGCGAATAAGCTTCGTTGGTGAGCCGTCGCTAAACGTCTGCTCAAAAAAATGAGAAAAGCCCTCATCTGCTTAAACATAAGCAGATGAGGGCTTTTTATTGCGCTCTTTTTAGATGTTTATTGATCTCTAGCGAAAGCTATCCCAAACAGCGGTGATGCTGAGGCTGAGCAGACCTGTGACAAACACGATGGGAATTGCAAGGCGAATAAAGAAACTGACGCTGGGCCAGAGTCCGGCGGGGGAGAGTGCGATCGCCGTCATTCCTGCAACCGCCATCCCGGTGACCACGAGCCAAACAAAGGCTGGAACTGCGCCCAGCAGCTGCTCAATCCAAGTAACCTGTGTCCGACGAGGCACTTTGTAAGTAGTCGGAATATGGCTAAGCCGTGCCCTTTTGACCTGCGGCCGTTGATCCGTCTCCATACGACGTTCAACAGCGGGAATAGCTGAAGCACTCACCTTTGCTGCAGTAGCTTCGTTCAGCGCTGTTAACTGACGCGTCCAAGTTTGCGTCATCTGTTGCATGGCTGTGTGATGCTGTTTCTGCTGTGCTTGGAGCTGTAGTTGCAACCCTTCGATACTTTCTTGAGACTGTTTGGACTGTTCTCGAATGTAGTGAGAAAATTCTGCCTGCTGGCGAATGAGGGCTTCAATTTCACGACTGCGTGGCAGCTGCGTCTGTCGTTGTGATTTGGCCGCAGGCGAGTGCACTGCTTTCATGTAGCCTGGGAACAGCGGCATTTCAAACAGCTGCGCCGGGACCGGACCCGTGACTTGTTCTGGGGACTGGTTTGTTCGGTCATAGCTAGCTTGGTTGTAGCTGGCCTGTGCGCGGCTGGTCGTTCTCGGCAGGCGAGCAGACGCAGACTTGGCAACAGATTGAGCAGTATAGGGTTCTACAGAGTTAGATGATAGGGACATAATCAATGACTCCTTTTAGCTGGGGGCCCAGCTAGGTAGACACCTTGACCTCTGGCACACGGACCATCACCTCACTGTGTGAGAAAACGTATCAATAAAAGCAGATACTGCTTCTTCCGTGAAAACAGAGAGCCGAAGTGAAGATGACATAAATCTCACATAAACCTCACGTTCTAACGGTAGCGATCTCACATAGTTGTGTCAAGTCTGAAAAGGTCTGCCGAAAGTATGATCATGGAATATTAGGTATCTATAGCCACACTTGGAGCGACGATTAAGGCTGCGGTCCAGTTATGTGAGCGCAATGCTCACATAATGCAGTAGTACTTACTTAATGCAACAGTTAGCCCAAAGAGATATAGAGAATTCTAAACTCACTGCCGGTTGATTTCTCACAAAAAAGATTGTGAGATACACTGGGTCGATGCAACCATTTCAGCCATTGTCATAGGCGTATTAGTCACAGGCGTATTAGTCATAGGCGTATTAGTCATAGGCATATCAGTCATAGGCGCATTACTAGATTGATGCAAAGTAACACAGACCCATCACGGCATTGCCATGTCACATCCCCGTATCCCAGATGATGTGCTCAATCGATTGGCTCGCGCCCAGCGGGTCTCCGATGGAGAGTTGAAAGCGCTGAAGCTGGCGCTACAACAGCGAAGAAGTAAAGATATCGCTAGGAAACTCGGGATTTCGGAGGCGGCCACTCGCAAACGCCTGGGAGAGGTTTATAAAAAATTTGGTATCAAAGGAAGGGGGCCCGGAAAGTTGGCTTCTTTGCAGAGGCACCTCATAGCGCAGGCAGTAGATTCGGTGCCAGTGGCTCCGGTACCAGTGCCCTCGCTCAGCCCGCAGATAGAACAACACTCTGAGCCTGTAGCCCCTTTTCGCTCAAGTGTGGCGTTGCCAGATAACCCGGACCTCAAAACTGAGTATCTCTGGAATGATGCGCCTGCTTTGAGTTTGTTTGAAGGCCGTCGTGAGCCTTTGATGCATCTCAAACAATGGGTATTACAGCCTGCTACTGCCCCTAAGTTACTGGCTATTTGCGGGCTAGGTGGTATCGGTAAAACTGCCTTAGCCATTCAACTGGTGACAGAGCTGAACGGCTATTTTGAGCAGGTGATATGGCTAACGGCCCGGGCTGATCAGCATCCGGCGGCGCTGGTGAGCGTGCTGTTAGAGATGCTGTCTGCTTCAGCCGACGATGCGGCACAGTTGGGCGCTAACTCGTCTGATGACAGTTCTTTTTATAGTGGTGATTATTGCTCTGTCAAAAGAACGCGTGGACTCATTCGTCAGCTCCTAGCAAGGCTCTCTCAGCAGAGAGTGCTAGTGATTATTGATGGCTTTGAGCAGGTCTTTATCAAGGGCAACGCAGAGGCAGAAGCGCGTGCCAAAACGCCCACATTTGAGGCCAACCGTCAGCAGCAAGCCAGCCTGTATGTGGAGGATCTGGCAGGATATGGTGAATTGATTGATGCCTTTCAGCAGCCGGTGAGCAACGGTGTGATGACGGGTGAAATGACAGGTGTCAGCGCGCTGCTACTCACTAGCCGAGAGAAGCCCAGAGAGCTGCTGGCACTGCCGGCGGGTAGTTGCTGTGCCAGTCTGTATTCGTTGGGAGGTCTCAAAGTACATGAGGCGGCGAGAATGTTGAGTCTGTTTGAGTTGAAAGGTGATGCCACTGACTACAAAGCGCTGATTGAACGGTACTCGGGGCATCCGATGGCGCTGCGGCTGGCACTCAATGCGATTGAAGGGGTGTTTGCTGGGAGCATAAGAGAGTTTTTAGATCAGAAGATTTCTGTTTTTGATGAGCTAAGGAGTGTGCTCAATCAACAGTTTGAAAGGCTCTCTGCATTGGAAATAGAAGCGATGTATTGGCTCGCTATCAACCACTCTGCCTGCACGTTAGAAGACTTGCAGGCAGATATTGTTGCTGAAGACCACAAGACAAATTTGCTGTACACCTTGCGGTCTCTCGAACGGCGATTTTTGATTGAAGTGGTACGGCTCAATGGCCCTTCCTATCAGCTGCACCCGATGGTTGCTGAGTATGTTCTGAGCGTATTTGTTCGTGAGACGTTTACTGATTTGATCGATGGCAATTTATCTTTCTTTAATAGCTACGCGCTGATGAAAGCAGATGCAGAAGACTCTTCTCGAACGTTTCAGCAAAGCTTTATTGTGCGGCCTATCTTGGACCGGTTGAGCAATCACCTGAAGAGTCTTTTTGCGGTGGATGAGTGGCTAAATAAAAGACTCGATGATTTCCGAGAGGGGAACGCCTATAGGTTGGGGTATGCCGGTGGAAATTTTGTGAATCTGATGGTGGCTCTTTCTCAGGGCAAGCTTTCAGATAAGGATTTTTCTAAGCTGATGATCTGGCAGGCTTATTTGCAGGGCGCTGAGCTGAGGTCGGTCAACTTCAATCGCTGTGAGCTGAATCGCTCGGTGTTCACAGAGACTTTGAGTGATGTCATGGTTGTTGCGCTGACCGCCGATGAGGGTAGACGGCGACCTCTGTTGGCTTGTGGCGATACCAATGGGAGTGTCCACATTTGGGGCACGCAAGTAGACGAGGGTAGTGGCAGTGATGCTAAGCAGAAGTTTGCTGAGTGGTCTGCCCACAATGGCTGGGTGCGATCGCTCGCCTTTACGCCTAAAAAGCCCTATGTCATCACAGGTGGTGATGATAGTTATCTCAAACTATGGCAGCTTGGTGCCTTTGGCGCAGACGGCGTGGCTCAGCCCAGACTGGTGTGGCAAAAGAAAATGGCTGGCTGGGTGCGAGCGATCGCACTCAGCCCAGATGGCACGATGGTCGCCAGCGGTAGCGACAACCAAATCACCCTGTACCAAGTAGAAAACGGACACGAGGTCTGCTGCTTTCTCCATCAGTCTCTATTATCTACGCAAATTACAGTCCAGCCATCAGCCGCGACCCCTGCTAAAGACCATCCGAAGGGACTCTCTTTGATCTTTAGCCCCGACCACCAGTGGCTAGCGAGTAGTGGTGGAAACGATGTCATCCGCATATGGTCTGTTGCGAACCTCCTACAGGCTGTTCAAGCGTCTTCTAATAATTTGGCCTTAGATCAATTGAGTGGCGATAAGGTGAGTGGCGATGAGGTGAGTGGCGATGAGGGACCGTTTGTTGATTTGCACCCTGCTGCCGAACTAGAAGGTCACTCCGACTGGGTTCGTGGCATGCGGTTTAGCCCAGACAGTAGGCATCTGTTGAGCGCCAGCGATGATGGTACGACTCGGCTTTGGACTGTCGAAGGCTGGACTTGTGAAGCAGTGCTAGATCACTGTGGAGCGCGTGTGCGATCGCTCTCTATTAGCCCTGAGAGTGCCTTGCTAGCGACCGGCAGTGACGACTGCAATGTGCGGCTATGGGACCTCAACACCCGCGAATGCGTACAGACGATATCCACGAAAAAAAGCCGGATTGGCTCAGTAGCCTTCCAGCAGTTGGGCGATCGCTTGTTATTAACTGCCGGGGGCGACAAGCAAACGCTGATGATGTGGCAGGTGCATGCGCAGTTAGAAGGGGTCAGCATACGACCGATGAGAACCTATCGTGGCTACACAAACGGAATTCGCGCCGTCAGCTTTTTGGGCTCTCAGCACCTGATTAGCGGTGGCGATAGCCGTGAGCTATCGGTGTGGGACAGTGCTTCGGCTGAGTGCCGCGCTAATCTTTCCTTGCATCAGGGGCGGATTTGGGAGATCGCGCTCGACCGAAAAAATGCCCGTATTGCCAGTGCCAGCGACGACCACACTGTGCGGCTATGGGATGCGAATACAGGGCAGTGCCTAGCGACTTTTGCAGAGCACACCAGCTGGGTACGGACCGTGGATTTTAGCCGACGAGGTCGGTTACTGGCCAGTGCTGGTGATGACGGCACCATCCGAATTTGGAATACTGCATCTGGCTTTTGTGTAAAGGTAATAGAGCCTGGTCATCACTGGATTCATTCGGCCCGGTTCGACCCCACGAACAGTCGCTACCTAATCAGTGGTGGTGATGAGGGCGTCGTGCGCCACTGGCATCGCAAAGACGGTTTCTCTCAGCCGATGGCAAGGCACGACCATCGAATTTGCTCAGTGGCCTACAGCTCAGATGCGAAGCTGGTAGCCAGCGGTAGCGACGATAGCACTGTGATTTTATGGGATGTGGAAAAAGGAGAGGTGTGCGACCATTTCACTGAGCCCGACTTGAGCATCAAGACAGTGGCCTTCAGCCCAGGCAATCGATATCTGGCTGCCGGTGGAGAAGACCAAATCGTGTACTTATGGGATTTGTTGACCCCTGAGCGCGTGCTCTACAAGCTCAGGCCAGATTCTTTGAGCAGGCTCGCGGGCGGTATTCGCTGTGTTGCCTTTAGCTTGGACGGGTCGGTGCTAATCAGTGCTGGGTTAGATGCGACGATTCGGATTGCTAACTTGAGTGAGCTATCGTCACAGTTGCCGCAGGAGGCTCCGATGCTCAAGTCGCTGATTCAACCCGAACGGCCCTACGAAAAAATAAAAATTGAAGGGGTAAAGGGCCTCAGTCATTTGCAGATGTCTAATCTATTGACGCTGGGGGCTGTGAACTGGAAGCAGTCACTTTTTCGATAGGGGCTGTTTGGGTAGATGCTGTTTCTCCTATGGCGTTTCCCTGGCATATTAAAGGTCACGGACTTTGTGCATAACTTGCTATGGCTGCTGATTCCCGTTCCACTGAACTTAAAGCTTCTCGTCAGTCAAAAGATCCCGCCTCTAAGGACGCCCGAATGAAGGACACGCAACTGAAGGAGAATAGGGCTCAGTCCTTTTACCCCCCGGAGCAGTGGCCGCTGATGACTCGGCTAGTGCAGAGTATTAGCTACGGGCTGGCCCGTGTGCTGTACAAAGTACGGTTCTCTGTCTCTGATGAAGATGTGGCTAAGGTGAGGGCTGTAGAAGATGCTCGCCTAGTGTTTGTGTGTAACCATCCCACTATGGAGGATGGCATTACGCTGTTTGTGCTCTCGACTCGGCTGGGCCAGCTGTTTCATTACGTTGTGGCTTATGAGTCGTTTAAGGGTTGGCTAGGTTGGTTCATACAGCATTTGGGCTGTTATTCCATTCGGCGTGGACTGGGCGATCGCGCCAGCATTAGTCAGACGCTGTCTTTGCTCAAAGCGCCGCGATGTCGGCTGGTGATTTTTCCAGAGGGCGGCTGCTCCTACCAAAACGATACGATCATGCCCTTTCGGCCCGGGGCCGTTCAGCTGCCGATGTCAGTGCTGGCTCAGCTAGCTAAGAAAGCGCCGTCGGTAGAAGAAGCGCCAGATATTTACCTCGTTCCGCTGAGCTTGAAGTACCGCTATCAGCAGCCGATGCACCGAGTGATAGAAAAGACGTTGGTGCGGCTCGAGGAAGGCTTGAATATTTCTCCTTCTGGCTCCGATACCGGCTTAGATGACTATCCGCGCCTGCGTCAGATTGCTGAGCAGGTGATTTTGAATATTGAAACAGAAGCTAACTTGCGATCGCCTAATGCTGCTGAAGAAAAATTTGACTGGAATCAGCGCATTGAACGACTGCGGCAGATCTTTATCGATAAGTGCGAATCGGCAGCTGGGATTGAGCCCAATGTGAACGCTCCCATCCGTGAGCGGGTGTACCGGGTGCAGGCGTGGCTAGAAGACTCAGATCTTTTGGAAGGTGAAGCCGGTACAAAACCCTTGCTAGGTCCTAATCAGGTGACGCCAGAAGCCGTGGTGTGGGATACGATTCGGCTGCTGAACTTTGACGCGATTTACGATGGCTATGTGGCGCAGTCTCCAACGCCCGAACGTTTTTTGGATACCTTGATTCGCCTAGAGCGTGAGGTATTTCACGTAGAGCATGCTCAGCCCAAGGCCGCACGCAAAGCTCGCTTCTCTATTGGCGAACCGATCAATCTTAAGGATTACTTAGCAGACTATCAACGCGATCGCACCGGCACTGTCGATCGCCTTGCAGCCCAGCTACATCAAACCATGCAGGACAATCTAACTCAGCTGAGTAACCGTACTGCTCCGTAAAATTACGGTGATAATAGAGTGTCTGTGATCTGGGCTGCAAGGCGATCGACAGTGCCGGTGCGATCGCGTTGATAGTCTGCT
>JBCBDN010000012.1:0-28325 GCA_038529685.1 Cyanobacteria bacterium J06598_1
GCCAAACAGCTTTGGGCAAAATGCGGTCATCACGCTAGTAGAACTTCAGGGAAACAGTACCTTCCGCTACGAGCGAGCCATGCCTTCCGGCACACGTCTCGGGGTTTCGCCAGATGCGACTTTTACTCGCACGATTACGTTTAACAACACTTCTGCAAACCAAGCCGGACAGCGGCTGATTCAGCGGCCTGGTGAGTACGCCAATCTGTTGGGTGTGGCGGCTAATGACCCAGTTGTGAGCGGAGGATTTGGTGCGATCGCCACTCAGTTCGACTGCGCACTTTTTAATGAAGCGATCGCATCTACCGTGTCCCAGTTCTCCATCGGCACCCTAAATTCAACGCCTTTGAACATAGCAGCCCTGCCTGACGGCAACT
Source organism: Cyanobacteria bacterium J06598_1 (assembly GCA_038529685.1). GTDB lineage: Bacteria > Cyanobacteriota > Cyanobacteriia > Phormidesmidales > Phormidesmidaceae > Phormidesmis. The sequence goes on from JBCBDN010000012.1 coordinate 378, forward strand.
ATCGAGTGACTTCATCAATAGGAGGCGCTTCGGCTGGCAGCGCTTCAATGGAAGACAGCGATCTCAACTCGTCAGGCACTCAATTTCTCTTTCGGAAGCTAGGCGACACCATCACCGGTAACTTTGAAGATTTCAACGAAGATCTCCAAGCCTGCATGACGGGGACCGTGCAGGGCAACACCATTGTGGGAAAAGTCAGCACCGATAGTCGCATTACATCAGTGCTTGGGCAAAGCTATCTAGGGTCTGGACTAAACTTGCAGGTTGGTGAAACCACAGGTTTCAACCGCTACACCAACGCAACGTTAGACCTCAACGGATTTACTCGTGTCAACGCGGGCAGCACAACACCACCCGTCATCTGTTCCTAATTTCTTGAGCATCCCGTTTATGATCAGAACGGATGTATGCGAGATAGAATCGGATTGCTGCAACCTTTTGCTCTCAAATGAACTACCAAAACATCATCACAGTAGAGCCTGGAAAGCGTAGCGGCAAAGCCTGTATTCGAGGGATGCGAATCACCGTCTACGACGTACTCTCGTATCTTGCCTCAGGCATGAGCCCTGACGAAATTCTGGCTGATTTTCCCTATCTGACTCAGCAAGACATCCTAGCCTGCTTAAGTTACGCTGCCGATCGTGAGCAAAAAACGATCACAGTTGCAGCATGAAGCTACTCTTTGATCACAATATTTCTCCTCGGCTTGTCGCTCGTTTAGATGATTTGTATCCAAATTCTCAGCACGTTTTTCCGCTTGGGATGGACGAGACAGCAGATAGCGAAATATGGAATTATGCGAAACAGCACGGTTACATTATTGCGACTCGTGACTCTGACTTCAGCGATTTCAGCTTAATCAAAGGATTTCCGCCCAAAGTCATCTGGATTCGTCGTGGCAATTGTTCCACTCAGGAAATAGAGCAGTTATTACGATCTGCAAAAAAAGCTATCCGGTTATTTGAGCAAGACAAACAGAATGGCGTCTTGAGTCTCGTCTGAAAATCTTGTACGCCAATGAGATAGGCACTTTATAAGATTTATTGGCAAGGTACTGACCTTCCCTCTACTTTTTTTCCATGACACACATCATTTGCAATCTTCTGAGATCGCCGTCTGCAAGGCGCCGTACTGCCGACTAAAGCCAACCAGCAAATCCTTATAAATCGGCAGTATTTTCTGATAGCGTTTCACATTCTCTGCAATCGGCCGCCGCGATCGCCCTAACTCCACACAGGCTTGCACCTGCGACAGCTCATCCCACTCTCCCACCGCTACCAGCGCTAGCACCGCCGCTCCCAGCGCTGAACTCTCAATCACCGTTGGCACAACCACCTCACGATCAAAAATATCTGCCAGCATCTGCTGCCACAAGTCCGACTGAGCAAACCCGCCCGAAGCGCTCAGGGTCTTCACCTGTCCGCCGGTTTGCTCTAGCGCCTCAAACACCATCGCCATGTTGTAAAGCACACCTTCCATCACAGCCCGCACCAAATGCGCCTGAGTATGGTGCCGCCCTAGGCCAAACAAATTTCCACGGGCTTGAGCATTCCACAAAGGCGATCGCTCCCCTAAAATATGCGGATGAAAAATCAAACCGTCTGCACCGACAGGCACTGTCTTAGCCATTTTTGTCAGACGCTCGTACGTCGAAGCGCTCGGTTCAGACGAGGCGAGGCAAGGTTCATCCGGCGGAACTGAGTAAGGAACGAGGCTATCGCGGGTCCACTGCAAGGCGATGCCACCATTATTGACAGCGCCGCCCATTACCCACTGATCGTCAGTGAGCGCGTAGCAGAAGAGTTGAGCGTCCGGATGGGTAGTAGGCGTGGGCACGACCTGCCGCACTGCGCCGCTAGTGCCTAGTGTGATAGCAGCTTGTCCTGAGGCGATCGCACCTACCCCCAAATTCGATAGCACACCGTCACTTGCTCCTACGACCACTGGCACATCTCTAGAAACAGACAGCTGCTGCGCCATATCATCTGTCAACGTGAGCTGATGCATCGTTGGCACAATTCGCGATAGCTGACGAGACTCAATCCCCGCAATTTTAAGAGCACCCGCATCCCACTGCCGCGAAGCCAAATTCAAAAAACCTGTCGTTGAAGCAATCGAAAGATCAATCACCCACTCAGCGCACCAGTGATGCAGCACGTATTCTTTAATCGATACGATTCTCGTGGCCCTAGCAAATGCTTCTGGCTGAGACTGCTGTAGCCAAACCAGCTTCACGACGGGTGACATCGGATGAATCGGCAGACTTGTTCTCTCATAGAGAGTCTGGCCAGTTTGCGTGTCTTGAGCGATGACCTGGTCGAGAATGCGATCGCCCCGATTGTCCGCCCAGGTATACATCGGTGTCAGCGGCTGATTCACCTCATCCATCAGCAGTAACGTATGCATCGCCGCGCTGAAAGAAATGCCGATCAAATCCTTCGCATCAATGCCGCTACTGCGCGCCACGTCAGCCACCGTTTTGATCGTGGCCTGCAAAATATCGTTGGGGTCTTGTTCTGCTGCGCCCGGTTCAGGCGATCGCAACGCATAGCCCTCAGCGCTCCGCGCCACCTGCTGCCCGCGCACATCAAACAGCACAGACTTCGTACTGCTCGTACCAATATCAACCCCGATAACGTAGAGCATGGGTACTTACTTCTGGTCCTCTTTTTAGCTTTTTCTCCACGCTATCGCTTTACAGCGGAATTTTGAACCTGCGCGCTATTCCAGAATAAAAACGTCCTCTACCGCCGCTTCAGTGGGCTTAGTCTCTGTCAGGTCCGGCATTGGTTCATCAGGTGCGATCCCTTCAAGCACGACCAAAGACTCCAGCATCTTTTTCACCAGCGGCGCAGCAACCGTTCCCCCGTAAGCATTTTCACCCTGCGGCTCATCTACCACCGCCAACACCACATAGCGAGGGTCGCTCACTGGCGCAATGCTCACAAAGCTCGTAATCCGCTGATTGCCATAGGCACCATATTCTGTAGCCTTCTGCGCAGTGCCGGTTTTTCCAGCAATCTGATAGCCATCTACCTTTGCGGCTGCTCCCGTGCCGTCGCTCACCACTTCTTCCATCATGGCTAGCACCTGCCGGGTTGTCTCTTCCGAAAAAACGCGCTGAGGCTCAGTGTGTTCTGGCGTCCAGGTCAGCTCGCCTTGCTCATCCAACAGGCCTTTTACCACGTGAGGCGTCACCAGGTTGCCACCATTAGCTAAGGTGCCGTGAAGCTGAACTAGCTGCAAAGGCGTCAGCGAAAAACCTTGACCAAAAGACGTTGTCGCAGCCTCTACCGCGCTGCCAACGAACTGCGATCGCGCTTTAATCTGACCATTCACTTCTCCGGGCAGCTCAATCCCCGTTTTCCCGCCAATCCCCAGCTTCTCCAACCATTCGTAGTAGGTAGAGCGCTGTAGGGTTTCCATAATGTGCACCATACCCACATTGCTGGAATAGCGCAGCACGTCTGTTACCGAAATCGCACCGCGTCCACCCACATATTTAAAGTCAACGTTCTGAATTGGCCATTCACCAATTTGAATTTTGCCTTCGTCGTAGATAGTTTCATTGGGGCTGATGGTGCCAGTTTCGAGTGCGATCGCCACATTGATCGGCTTAAACGTCGACCCCGGCTCGTACAGATCGCTCACCGCCCAGTTCTTAAAATACTCAATCTCAGCATCGTAATACTGGTTGGGGTCGTAGGTCGGCGCCACCGCCAGGGTCAACAATTCCCCCGTGCGGCTATCCATCACAATTACCGCACCGCGCTTAGCATTGTACTCAGCAACAGTAGCCGCCAAGTTTTCCTGCGCAATCCGCTGAAGCCGACTATCAAGCGTCAGCTTCATCTGCTGGTCATCACGGGTCACCAGCTGCAACGCCGCCGCCTCTGCCGAAGACAGCTCCGGATATGCCAGCTGAGAGCCCAAGCTCAGCTCAATCCCTTCTTTGGGCACACCTTCTAAGTCGGTATAGCCCGTCACCTGTGCAAACAGCTCACCTTGAGGATAAATCCGCTGCGGAGACGGCAGCAGATCTAGGCCATCCAAGCGCAGCTCACGCAGCCTTTTTGCCGTCTCTTCCGTAATCTCAGCAGGCAGCTTAATGCCGCTGGCCTGCTCACCAAATAGGGTCACGAGTGCCTGAGTATCACCCCCTAGCGCATCGGGCTCTAACACGCTGCCCAACGCCGTGGCCACCTCTTCAGGCGACTGCTTAAATAGCATAGGATGCACGTACAGCGTGTACAGCACTCGGTCCATCGCTACCACGTTACCCTGGCGATCAATCATTTGCCGCCGAGAAGCTCGTGGCGTGGTCTGAATCGCCTGCTGCTCTTTCGCAATTGTCTTCAAATCAGAGCCAATCATTAGCTGCAAATACGCCAGTCGCCCTGTGAGGCCCAGCATGCCAGCGATGAGTACTAGCCACACACTGATTAGCCGCAGCCGAGGAGACTTCCGCCGAAACGCTGCGATCGCTTCAGGCGTAGATCGCGGCATCGGGATATTAGGCTGGCGCGAAGGCTTACGACGGCGAGTAGATGCGGCCATAGTGCAATTAGCAATTATTTGTTAAAAGTTCGAGATGAGTCTTGCTTGCTTACCGCCCCACTCCAATAGTGCAGATAGTGCAGATTCGAGATAGCTCAGGGCCGAAAGGCCTGATTTAGTAACCTAAAGGTCTCAGACGCTTTACAGGTTTCTCTTCGGGTTCCATCGATTCGCGCAGAGGCTCAGGTGTCACAAACAAAACATCGCCAGACTCGTAAGGCTCTAGGCCAGAGTTCTCTTGCAAGGCCTGTTCTGCAAGGCTCTGCTTAATCGATTCGTTAGCTGACGTGAGCTGCTGAGACTCGCCCTGTAAGTGATTGAGATGAGCCATCGCCCGGTCGGCTGATTTATCGACATATACGCTCGAACCATACAGCGCCAAAGCACCTGCAATCAGCAAACCCGTAAAGGCGGTTGTACCATGCTGAACCCGATTGAGGATTTGTAGCCCCAGCGGCAGCGTTGGCTTGGTGGGTAAAGGGAGAGGGGCCAGTATATTTTGGGTGACAGGTTGAGACAGGCCGCGAGCGGCGATCGCAATATCCTCGCCCTCAGACTGCACTTTCTGGGCCACCATGTTACGAGACCTTGCCTGCTGAGCCGCTTTCTGGGTAATGCTTTTGGCCTGCGCTTGAGCAATCAAACGATTGGTTTGATGCAAAGGGCTGACAGTCTCAGCATTTGCACCGTCACGTGCACCCACTTTTGAGGGCGCTTGGCGACGGGTAGATGAATCAATTGGATCAAAATCGGTGGCAAAAACCATGCAATTGCGAGAAAGAAGTATCTGTTTTATGAAGTTTCTGTGAATTTACTTAGGGCGCTACACGTCTTACATATAAGCACTTTCAGCCAAGACGATGCGCTGCCTTTATCAAAGTACGCGCATCCTACCCCGGCATCGACAGAAGAACAAGGTCTCTGACAAACTTTTTTCGATATAGCGAGTGTCCTGCTGCACTAGGGCACTCGCTATATCGAGCTGCTTTATATGACTTTAGTTGTCGCTATGAATAGTGTCCTAAGCAACTCAACGAAAGCGATCTCTCTTTTCTTTTTATTTGAAGTCAGCATCACAATCTTATAAAGAATGGACGAAATACTCCTCTCACTGTTTCAACATGCCCTCAATTAACCATCAAAAAAATACTCGCGCCGCCCGAATTTTCTCGGGAGACGCGAGTACGGATAGTTAGTTTTACGGTAGGCAGGGGCCGGTTTTTCAGCAAATACCCTCGAGCTAGCCTGGATTTCACTCAACCATCAGCACTATGGCCGAGGCTTATCCGGCAAACCCACCATGTCCTCATTGCTCGCACCGGGTGGAATCATGGGGTAGCAGTTTTCGTCACGGCGTACCCGTATGTCCATCAGCACCGGCCCAGAATGAGCCAGCATTTCATCTAACGCAGCCGATAGCTCGCCAGGATCGCTCACCACCATGCCTTTTACCCCAAATGCCTGAGCTAGCAGCTCAAAATTGGGCATCCCTACTTCCATATTGGAAGAAGAGTAGCGCTCACCAAAGAAGGTTTGCTGCCACTGGCGCACCATTCCCTGCCAGCCGTTGTTCAAAATGACGGTTTTCACCGCAATCCCATACTGTGCCAAGGTTGCAAGCTCTTGCAAACACATCTGAAAGCTAGAGTCGCCGCTGATACACACGACCTGCTCATTGGGTAAGGCCACTTGTACACCCAGCGCAGCGGGTAAGCCAAAGCCCATCGTGCCTAAGCCCGCGCTCGAAATCCACTGGCGAGGCCCGTTTTGCAAAAACTGAGCAGCCCACATTTGGTGCTGGCCTACGTCAGTGGTGTAGTAAGCGTCGGGCGCTTTCTCAGTCAGCGCCGCAATGACAGACTGAGGGGAAATATCGTCGGGGTAGGTGGGGGCAACGAGAGGAAAATCAGTTTTCCAAGTGTCAATGCGATCGCGCCAAGCCTTTGTCCGCTGAGTATTAGGCGCTGCCTCATCGTCCAGCTGAGAAAGCATTTCTTTCAGCACAGCTTTCACATCCCCCACCAGAGCCACCTCGGGCACTCGGTTTTTGCCCACCTCTGCGGGATCAATATCGATATGAATCACCTTGGCCTTGCTTGCAAACCTTTCTAGGTTGCCTGCCACTCGGTCGTCAAAGCGAGCACCGATGGCAACGAGTAAGTCACATTCGCTGACTGCAAAGTTGGCGTAGGCCGTCCCGTGCATGCCAAGCATGCCAACCGATAGAGGGCTGCGCTCATCCACCGCGCCTTTGCCCATGAGGGTGTTGGTCATCGGGGCTGCGAAGATCTCCGCCAGGGTGTTGACTTCGGCGTGAGCGTCGGAGGCAATAGCGCCGCCGCCGACATAAAATAAGGGCCGTTCAGATTCTCTGAGGAGTGCGATCGCCTCATCTAGCTGAAAAATATCAATCAATACCTCAGGCTTATATCCTGGCAAATGGACATCACCAGGATCCACCGGAATGTAGTCAATCTCTTCAACGCCAACATCTTTGGGCACATCAATCAGCACAGGGCCCGGTCTGCCCGTTCTGGCAATATAAAAAGCCTCTGCCACAATTTGCGCCATCTGATTCGGGTCGCGCACCACGTAAGAGTGCTTCACAATCGGCAGCGTAATCCCGTGGATGTCCGTCTCTTGAAACGCATCTGTACCAATGGCCGCACGGGTCACCTGCCCGGTCACCACCACCATCGGAATCGAGTCCATCTGCGCAGTCGCAATCCCCGTCACCAAGTTCGTCGCCCCCGGCCCAGACGTGGCAAAACACACGCCTACCCCGCCTGTCGCACGAGCATAGCCATCTGCCGCGTGGGAAGCAGCCTGCTCATGGCGCACCAAAATATGCTGAAGCTTACCGGCCTCTTCTGCCTTGTACACCTCGTCATAAATGGGCAAAATCGCCCCGCCCGGATAGCCAAAAATATGTTTTACACCATGACGCACCAGGCTATCAATCAACGCATACGCGCCACTGACCCGCTGGGTAGCCGTTGAGGGAGTCGCTGTAATAGGGGAGGCCATAGAAAATATCCGAGAAAATGCTCGCTAAATAGACAGATCAATGCTGAAGAGAGGTGAATTCTATTCAGTGTAAGTTGTCTGTTTGACAACAACAAGATCCTTCTTTCGGGGGATATTTTTATGCGCATATTTCCTTAAGTATTCAAACCATAGCTCGCCAGCTAAAGGCTTTGTTCCACTCGGCATGCAGTACTCGCCGCAAAAATTCAGCTGCTGTCATCGGCACGCCCTGATCGAGATTCCATCCCTGCACTTCTAGGCCAGAAGCGGCTTCGGGCGCTCCCCACAGCTGTAAATGATCTACAGCCGGATCAGCATAAAAATTCACATCACCGGCACCTAGCGGCAGTGAGCTGGCGTGGGTAAAGCGGTCATGGCTGATGCGAGTCACCGGCACGCCCACGACCGGTACACCAAAGCCATCCACCGCAATCAATCGTTTCGCACTACCGCCACTCGACTGGTTAAAGAGCACTAGTCCGCCCGCCAAACCGATAACACCCGCACTAAAGGCAATGCCTACAATCGGGGCAGCGGGCTCATTCGGATCAGAAGAAAAGTGAGCTTGCAGCCATTCGTACACAGCAAGCGGAGAGGTGGGATAAGCATCAATGATTAACGGACGAACAAAGCTAGGGAGCGATCGCACCCACTGCCGCGTCAGCGCCGCGTCATGAAACCCTGGCACAATCACCACTGGCAGCCGATGCGAAGATTGACCAAATGATTGACCCAGCGACTGACCCAGAACTTGATCAGAAGAATCCACCAAAACAGCCCCTAAAAACAGCTAGACAACGATTAAACAACCAACCCTTAACCGAATCCAATCGTTCGGTTCTACCCATAGTCAGGAGAGAAGAGGGCACCGTACTCTATATATAAGGATCAAACAAGCCGAACGAGACCGGTTTCGCAAAAATCTTAGCGGGCGCCAAACGCCACGGCAAGCTTTATGGGCCAACATCAGGCGAGTGCACATCACAGCACAAGCGAACAGCTGTTACCAACGATTAGCGCACTGGTCGCACTGGGAGAATTTGCCCAAGATGACCTGATAGACGATGGCACGCAGGTAGAAACAGTGAGCGATCGCCTCACGTCTGAAGCGCGTCAGCAGCGATCGCGCAACGAATGGCAAGGTGCGATCGCAGCGCTCAACCAAATCCTAATTCAGCAAACCGCACCTACCCAAAAGGGAAAAAGCACCCGCAGCAAATCATTCAAAAAGAAAGGCCCTCAGGCGCTAGTGCTCTCTGGCCCGGTCCCTATGCTCAGCAACCCTGCCAGCCTCCCCCAAGTCTCCAACTGGAGCTTTATCCCGCCGTCTTCAGACTCATTCACCGATGCGTTTAGTGCGCTCACGCCCGTAGAGCGGATCATTCAGCACACGCAAAAAGCCTTTGGCCACAAGACCACACACGCGCCTCGGCTGCTGCCCTTACTAGAAGACGATCCGCTGACGCAAGAACAGTTCGCCCTAGTGCTAACTGCTGATTTTTCGCTGGTGGTGGTGCTCGGAGAAGACGCAGACGGTGAGCTGAGCTTTCAGTACTCGTTCATGCCGCAGGTAGTGAGTTCGGTGTGGCGCATGCTGCGATCGCGCATCGTGATGATTCGCCCGCAGCAGCTCGAATTTATTGAAAACCTGGTCAAAAAGTTTAAGCCCAAAGATCCTAACTACCGCATTGTTAGCCAGTTCAACCGCTGGATGCTGGCGTATTTACCCGAGCCCGCCGCACGGCTAACGCCGGTTATTTCGCTTAACGCTGATAGCGCTCAGGACGGCGGAACGGATGCGACCACCGACAGCAATTTTCTTAAGGCGATGGCCCATGAAATTCGTACGCCGTTGACGACCATTCGCACCTACACGCGATCGCTTCTTAAGCGCAAAGACCTCGACGCCCAAGTGATCAAACGTCTCAACAGCATCGACCGTGAGTGCACGCAGCAGATCGATCGCTTTAGCTTAATTTTTAAGGCAGTGGAGCTAGAGGCTGCCAGTCAGGCGTTGAAGTCGCCTTTGAGTGCGATCGCCCTGCACCAAGTCTTCCAAGAAGCCATTCCTCAGTGGCAGCAAGCTGCCCAGCGTCGAAACCTTTCCCTAGAAGTAGGTCTACCGCCAGAGCTGCCGATGGTCGCTAGCGATCCCACCATGCTTCAGCATGTACTCACGGGTCTAGTAGAACTCTTTACCCACAGCGTGTCTCCCGGTAGCCACATTCAGCTCCACGTCCTGCACGCTGGAGAACAGCTCAAGCTCCAATTCCAATCCCAAGCCGATCCCAACCAGCCAAACACTCAGCCCGACTGTTCTCCACCAGCGCTTCAGTCGCTGGGCCACCTGCTGATGTTTCAACCCGAAACCGGTGGTCTCAGCCTCAACCTAGAAACCACCAAAAATCTGTTCCACGCCCTCGGGGCAAAACTCACCGTCCGAGAAAGATCAAATCAGGGCACGACCTGGACCGTCTTTCTTCCACTGGAAAGCAGCGGTCTCCAGTCGTACCCGATTGTTTAGAAGCTATCTATTGATAGAGATAAGTAGGTCAATCTAAGCGTCGATCTAAGTACTCATAAAATGCCAATACATGGCAGTACATCTTGCTTCAGAGCCCCAGCATTGGGGTCGGGGGCCTCAGCATTGGGGTCGGGGGCCCCAGCATTGGGGTCGGGGGCCTCAGCATAGTATTGCTGCATATCGACAAGTTAATTGGACTTGTCTACATAACCAAGAGCTTTAAGCAAAGTCAACCTTTACGACTAGGTCGTCAAAGTCTTTGTCTCCGCCGCCAACAGAATCTTCAAAGCCAAAGGTATTATCGCCTAGCAACCTCACATGATCGCTGCCATCAGTGTTAGCGCCAACGTGCACAAAGTAAACGCTAGGGTCATTGGCAGCTGTATCATCTAGCAGCAAATCCAAAGGACCATTCGAGATGAAGCTAGAAAGCAGCTGCCCGCCTTCAACTTGTGCCGTGTAGCTTGTCGTCGTCTTATCTTCACCCGACAGCTCCACCGCAATCCGATTGCGAATCGCGGCTTCTACGTAGCCCGCCTCACCAGGACTCAGCAACGCACCTAAGCCATTGCGAATTTGCCCCGCCTCATTTTCCACCGCAAAAAAGCCAATCACATTATCAAAATCTGCTTCGCGATAGACCGAAAACTCAGCCGTCAGCGTACCGGTTTCTGCTCGTAAATCAATCAGCTCTGACTCAGCGCCAACACCTTGCAAGTCACTACCCACCGGCTTCTCCTGATTGCCTAGCTGCACCGACAGCACAATCCCATCGGAAACCTTAGCGTCGGCAGCAGCCGTAGTAAAGCGACCAAGCCCCACTCTGAGCAACGCATCATTTACCCCAGAATCTTGACCTTCTGCGACCGCGCCGCCACTCAAAATCTGCGTGCCGAAGGAGACCTCTACAGAGTCTGGAGAAGTCAGCGCATCCTGCAAAGTGCCCCCTTTAATCACCGCAAAGTTCAAATAGTCATCACCAGAGATAGTGACTACTCGCTTTAGGTCAATGCCGGAGACAATACTGTCATGATCTGGCGCTGAGAAAACGATTTGCGCTTGCTCCGCCGCTGCGGCTAAATACCCAGCGTCCGTCATCTGCACACCATCGATCGAACCGTCCGCACTGTTCGATGTAATCAGCACCACCTCGCTTGCTTCAGCCAGCTGACTCTCCACTAGCGACACCGTCAGCTGGCTCTCCCCATTCAAACCAGGCTTAAGCACGTTGCTTTCATTCACCTCAAAATCAGACTCAACTGTGAACGCAGTAATCCGGCGGTTTTCGCTATCTGTAACGTAGGCGTATGTATTGCCATTCGCAGCCTGATAAAAGCTCGTATCAATCGGCGTCAAAAACTGAGCATCGCCACTGCCCGCAGAACCCACCGCGTGGTTAAAAGTCACCGCGCCAGTCTGCATATCGATGTCGTACAGCAGTACGCCGACATCGTACTTATTTACATACAGGGTACTCTCATGAATCTCGATGCCGTATTGGTTCGTACTCGGCTCACCATTGGGCAGTGTCAGCTCTGCATCCCAAGTCAGCTCACCCGTTTCTGTATTCACATCTAGCACGACCACGCGCTGATTTTGCGAGTCGGGCACATACGCCTTAGTGGCACCACTCTCCAGCTTCAAAAAGCTAATGTCCAGCGGTGACTCTACACTAAATTGATTGATCCCAGAGCCCTCTGAGCCAAAGGACCTCACGTAGCTCAGCTCACCCGTCGCAGGGTCAATAGCATAAATATCAATGTTGCTAGCGCCCCAATCTGTAGTGTACAGAAAGTTGCCATTAATCTCGATGCCGTAAGGTGCATTCAAATGGCCAACATCTTCTAGCGTATTGGCGTCATCCCAAGTCAAATCAGCCGTCGCCACATCTACATCTAGAACCGCGATGCGAAAGTTACCGGCATCCGGCGTGTAGGCTTTTGTGGACCCATCAGTTAGCTGATAGAACGAGACATCTAAAGGACCAAACTCACCAAACTCGCCGCTGCCTGCCCCCTGAGTGCCGTAAGAATATAGAAAGTTCAAAGCCCCAGAGTTAGGGTCAATAGCATAGATATCAATGTCGCTACCGAACAGGTCGGTTGCATACAAAAAGTCACCTAAAATTTCACTGCCTTCTTGACCACTAATGTTGGGCGAATCAAGCGCTTGTGAAACAGATGGATCCCAAACGAGCGTCTTTGTCATAGTAAAATCTTGGAAGTATTCTAGCGAGCTTCGTGGTGTTGATTCAACAAAGTAATTAAAGGATTTATTTAAAAATCGGGGCGTGAACAGCGCGTGTATATAACAGCTGAACGTGGCTTCCTTACAGGGCTAACAATCACAGCTTTACTTAGCTATTCAAGGATTAAAAAGACTATCAGCTCAGCGTAAATACCAGCTTCTAAGGTTGTTTAGTAAAACAAACAGAGTAATTTTACAGAAGTTGAGTCCTAACTATTAGCAAGCCTTGTTACTGACGAACGCTGACTTAAGAATCATCAAATCAACCCATACTTACAGATAGCAACTAAGCCACTAATCAAGAAAAAAGAACCGATAAGTTGTCAGCGCCAGCCTTAAATATTTTTCCCAAACAAAAAGGAACCTGAAACAAATCTCAAATCTATAACAACAAGCTATAGCTGAAATCAGCATGCTTCTAAAATCAGCTTAAACCGGTCATATTAATACCGTTACAGGCCACAAGCATGGGGTGTACATCTAACAAGAACTCTCTTGATTTTCTCTCCAACATGAAATCAGAATTGACGACTGTTGAATGCACTCATCTCAAACAAAAAGGTGTGGCTATTCTTACAAAATAGCCACACCTGCTTTAATTCAGTTGATATTGAAGTATCAGATAGGAAATTGCATCAAACTACCTGATATAGCCTTCCGCGCTTAGCTTTAGACACTACGAACAGTTACAACCCTTACTATGTAGAGCGCATAGCGCATAGCAAAGTGCGTTGGCCTTGCCTCGCCTTGGCGTTATGCATCCGCACTTTGCTATAAAACCAAGATATCTTCTAAGATTGACGGTTATCCTCGCTGAAGCCGCTCACTGGCAGCAGCAACACCACTCGCGGGTGCTTTATGACCCAGCTGTGTAAGGGTGGCTTCTAGCGCGCTGATTGCACAGAGGACATCGCGATCGCTCACAAAACCCAAGTGTCCCATCCGAAACATCTTGCCCTTCATATGGTCTTGACCACCTGCTAAGGCAATGTCAAAGCTGTTTTTCATTACCGAGCGAATCTTCTCAGCATCGACACCATCGGGCACCACAGAAGTCACCGCTGGGCTCGCATGGGTATCGGGCGCAAATAGCGGCAGTCCCAATGCCTTCATCGCTGCGCGTGAAGCCTCTTTGTGACGAGTGTGGCGAGCGAAGATGTTCTCTAGCCCTTCAGCTTTCATCATTTCTAGCGCCACTTTCATCCCAAAGTAAAGAGTGACTGGGGGCGTGAACGGCGTGCTGTTCTTATCGGCTGATTTGTTGTACTTGCCAAGGTCTAAGTAAAACTTGGGCAAAGTAGCCGTTTTGTAAGCTTCCCAAGCCTTATCGCTCGCGGTGACAAAACCCATACCGGGGGGCAGCATGAAGCCCTTTTGAGAGCCCGAAGCAATCACATCGATGCCCCACTCATCTACAGGAATGTTGTAGGAGCCAAGGCTCGTCACCGCGTCCACAATAATCAAGGCTTCGCCGTGGTCTTTGACCAGCTTATTAATAGCTTCGAGATCGTTCAATACGCCGGTGGACGTTTCGCTGTGGGTGATCATCACCGCTTTGATCTTCTTATCGCTATCAGCCGTTAATGCTTTGGCAAAGTCGTCCGGGTTGAGCGGTGTGCCCCACTCGGATTTAACCACCGTAACGTCTAGGCCGTAGGCATTAGCAATTTGGGCCCAGCGATCGCCAAACTTGCCGTTGCTACCGACTAAAATGCGATCGCCCGCACTCAAAAAGTTAATAATCGCCGCTTCTACGGTACCGGTGCCGCTAGCTGCAACGGTCATCACATTATTCTCTGTCTGAAATAGCCATTTCAGGTTTTCATTTGTCTCCGCGATTAGCTGACTGAATTCGCCGCTACGGTGACCAATGGGGTGCTTAGCCATCGCCAGCAGAACTTTTTCAGGAACCGGTGTCGGTCCTGGAATCATCAGCATCAGTTTGTCATCCATGAGCAATCGCAGTGTTGAGAAAATAGGGAAAAGCCCACTAGGTAAAAGCCCAGTAAGCAAGTCATTAAAATAATACAGCCGTCAGCATTTTGGGCGCCGCTTGTAAACTTGTAGTTACATCTAGGTCAGTTACACCTAGGCCCATGCCTGCCAGTTTTCACTACTGAAATTAGCTATGACTGCACCCATCTCAGCTACCGGCACTCGTGCCCAATCCGACAATTTTCCACATAGCCAAACCGCTGGCCAAGCTACCGTCAAACAGCTGTCTGCGATACCGATTACTGCCGCAGCATTTCGGCCCTTTGGCCAGCTGATTGTGCCGCAACCCGACGATGTGGCCTTCAATCCGCAAGATGCTCAGCTACAGCTCGTCGAAGGAACACCCCGCTTTTACATCATGGCGCTGCATCAGCGGGGCAGAACATTTCACACCATCACTCGCCACGGTGGCTGCACACAGTGCCTGGGCTCACTTGCTGGAGAGACCTGGTACATGGGCGTTGCTGCGCCTAGTGATGCGATGCAGCCGCAGCCAGAAGACATCAAAGTCTTCAAAATTCCAGGCGATTGTTTTATCAAGCTAGAGGTCGGGACTTGGCACGCGGGGCCCTATTTCGATGCGGCAACCGTCAATTTTTACAATTTAGAGCTGAGCGATACCAACGTAGTAGACCACACCACTTGCGACCTTTTGAAAACCTACGGCGTAGAGTTTGAGATTGTGTGATTTGATAGGGGCTACGCACAACAATGATGAGGACGCTATGGCAAAGTTTGTGATGTGGGGCAGCTACTGCGAAAACGCGCTCGAGAAACGCACGCCCTACCGCGAGGCGCACCTAGCAGGCTTAACAGACCAGAAAGAGAAAGGACTGCTGACCGCACTAGGACCCACCACAGATAACAGCAAGGTATTTGGGACTTACGAGGCAGACAGTGAGGAAACAGTGCGATCGCTCATAGAAAACGACCCCTACTGGAAAAACGGAATTTGGACTGACTACGCTGTATACGAATGGAACAAGGTCTTCTAAGAACAAGGTCTTCTAAACCGCATCGACTTATTTGCCGTTAACCATGCTGAGCGGCCAAAGCCGCACCAAGTAGATCCCTATGAGCAAACAAAACAACGAAACGCCTGCACTTCTCGTAGCGTTAATGGCTACGGTATTACTGGTGGGCGGCGCAGGTTGGTGGCTTTATAAAAGTGACATACTGGGTGGCTCAACCACACCGCCACCGCCGGAAGAGATTGAGTCGTCAGAGCTCTCTGAGCCATCCGTTGCAGCATTTGTCGATGTTCCCAACGTGCCAGAAGGCAACTTTTCGTATGGTGGCAGCACCACATGGGCGCCTTTGCGGGGTTCTGTAGATCCGCTAATTCAAACGGCGGTACCGAGTTTTCAGCTGACTTACAAAGATGCCGCAAGCTCTAGCGCCGGTATTCAGATGCTGACCGACGGTGCGCTGGACTTTGCTCAATCATCTCGGCCTTTGAACTCCGCAGAAAAGCGACGGGCGCAGCAAGTAGGATTAGAGCTTGTAGAAATTCCGGTGGCTTTGGAGGCGGTTGCGATCGCCACCCATCCAGACCTGGGCATCCCTGGCATTACCCTCACCCAGCTCAAGGATATCTACACAGGCGCCATCAATAACTGGAGCGAAGTCGGCGGTCCTAACCTTGCCATCGAACTCTCCTCTCGCGGTGCCGACGGCGGTACCGTCCAATACTTCCAAGAAGACGTTCTCCAAGGCAAAGCCTTCGCGCCCAATCTCAAAACACTTAACACCACCACCGAAGCCCTACGATTTGTCAGCAGCACACCCGGCGCCATCTACTTCGCATCGGCACCTGAAGTCGTGGGCCAGTGCACCGTCGCCCCGCTGCCAATTGGCAATTCTGCCCAGCAGCTGATTCCGCCCTACCGCCAACCCTACGTCCCCTCAGCCGACTGCCCTACCCGCCGCAATCAGCTCAACCTACAGGCGTTTCAGTCGCAGACCTATCCGCTCCTGCGCCCTCTATATGTCGCCATGAGAAAAGGCGAAGACACTTCCGAGCAAGCAGGCACCGCGTACGCCAACATGCTAAAAACTGGAGAAGGTCAAGAGGTTCTCTCACAGGCTGGATTTGTGCCGCTGCCATAGCCTCAACCACTGAGCAAGGCTTCAATGAATTCATAGCTAGAAAAGGGACGGAGGTCTTCGATCCCTTCTCCCGCACCAATAAAGCGAATCGGGAGGCCCAACTGTTCTACCACCGCTAGGGCAACACCGCCTCTAGCGGTGCCGTCTAGCTTGGTGAGTACCACGCCACTGAGCTGAGCTGCTTGAGAAAAAACCTGTGCTTGGCGTAGACCGTTCTGACCTAGGGTCGCATCTAGCACCAGCAGAGATTCCACGCTGGCATCAGGGGCTTTTTTGTTAATGATTTTGCGAACCTTGGAGAGCTCATCCATCAGATTCTTTTTGTTTTGCAAGCGGCCTGCGGTGTCGATTAACAGCAACTCAACATCGCGAGAGTTAGCTGCACTAATGGCGTCAAACACCACAGAAGCAGGATCTGTGTTCTGCCCAGGGTTAGCAATGACCTCTACACCGCTGCGCTGGCCCCATACTTTTACCTGCTCTACCGCAGCAGCACGAAAGGTATCAGCAGCACCGATCAAACACTTAAAGTCGGATTTGGTCGCAATGTGAGCCAGCTTGCCGACAGTGGTAGTTTTACCCGCACCGTTCACGCCAGTCATTAGCCAAATGCTGAGCTTTCCTTTCTCTGGGGTAAATGTGAGGTTGTGGCCACCTTCTAGCGGCGCTTCTAACATGTCGCGCAGGAGCTTTTTCAGATAGTTAATGGCCTGTTCTGGGGGCAGGGTTTCTTCGCGCAGTTTGCTTTGCAGCGCTGAAATAATTTTATCGGTAGCAGCTACACCGACATCGGCCTGGAGCAGAAGCGCTTCAATTTCATCGACGGCTTCATCGTTCAGCGGGCCTTGCCCCACAATGGATTTTAGCTGGTTAACCAGGCCTCGTCGGGTTTTATCGAGACCTTGGCGCAGCTTGTTGAGCCAGGTAATTTCTTCGAGCGATATCTCATCTGGGCGGCGGCCCTGAGAGGCGAGTACTTCTGCTGACCAAAGGAAAGCTTCGTCAAGATCAATATCTAAGGGAACGAATTTGGTTCCGGGGGCCGCTGGTTCAGGCTCGGGCTCAGGCTCTAGAATCGCTTCTGCTTCTAGCCGCTGCAAGCGATCTTCTCGTTCAGCTTTGGCCTGCTCAGCTTTAGCCCAAAAGGCTTGGGAAGCCGCCGTGGTTGGACTTGTAGAGGCAGCATTCTCAGGTTCTGTAGTCTCTGAGGTCTCTTCCGTTGGGTCACGCTCTGACGCTTCGGCAGCATCACTCTCTTCATCAGGTTCGTCGGTCGAGACTTCTGAGGTAGCCGCTTCTGCAGGCTCTGGTTCTGTGGATTCTTGTTCTGTAGCCTCTACAGGCTCTGGTGCATCTTCTGTTTGCTCGGCAGACTCATCGGCAAACTCATCGGTAGGTTCATCCTCAGCAGTCTCCGATTCGGCTTCGGCATCAGATTGGCGCGCCTGAATATTTTGGTATGCGGCTTTTGCCCAGTTCAGGTAGTCTTCAGAGCTAGCAGGGGTTGAGTCTTCGCCGTCTTGGTTACCTTCGGTGTTAGCTTCAGTACTGGCCTCAGACTCTGTTCCGTCTTCTTTGGGTCCCTCATAGCTGCGCTCGAACCAGTTGAAAGCTGCCATTTACCCTAAACTCACTACTTGGACTTGCAGATATCTCTCATGATGACTTTCATCAAGATTCTGCCTCCTCTAGCTTATCAGTCGTGCGGCGAAGTACCCCATTAATGAAGCGATAGCCGTCTTCATCGCTGTATCGTTTGGCCATTTCTACTGCTTCGTCGATGGCTACCTTTTTGGGCACATCTAGGTGCACAATTTCAATCATTGCAAGGCGCAATACATCGCGATCGACTCTTGCTAAGCGACGAATCGTCCATTTTTCCATCGCCTCATTGAGCTGCTCGTCAATCGCTTCCCTGTGCAAAATCCAGCGATACAACAAGTCGCAGGCGTAACTGTGAACGTCTTTATGGCGAATGAGCTTGGCTAGGTGCTCAGGTACTAGCGCTTTTTTAACGCCGACTAACGCTTCTTTTACGATGCTGATTGCAGATTGAATTTGCGATCGCACCTTTTCAATATCCACAATTTTCTGCTCATGACCAACCATCAGCTGGTCGGCAGCTTCCAGACTAGTCGCCGCTTCTTTTAGCGCCTGCTTAGCCGAAGCCATCCCCTGCCGGTCTTCTTGCTGCACAAACATCAGCAGCTCTAGGGCTTCACCCACACGGTTGATTGCAGCTTCTACTAGCGGAATGGCGGGTGCAATGCGATCGCGCACCTCACCCTTCTCAATCGTCCGCGTCTCACTTTCTAACACCAACCGCTCACCGCGCTGCATTTCACCCTCGGCAGTATCGATAGTCTCTCGAGCGTCAGCGCCCAAGGCGGTCAGCGCTTTCAGCAGCAGCGCTTCCAAATTATCAGAAGTAGGTTTTTCAGCCAGCATCTGCGCGCCACGCGCACCCGCCGAACGCGCCGCAGAAGGGCGACCAGCACTGTTGCTAGAAGAGGAATCACTGAGTTGGCTGGCTCCTAAAAGAGCTAATTCACGGGCAATAGAGCGCGCCTTCATGCAATACCATCAAGCTTAGGATTCAGCTATATTATCAGCCTTTTTGAGGCACTAAACCGGCGCTTGTTCTTGTGGGCCAAAAGAATTCGTCACAGGGGAAAGTGGCTGCGGCTGGTCCATCACAGTTTCAGACGGCAAAGTCGAAGGACTAACGGTATTGTCTAGCAGAGGATTAGACGCGGAGGAATGAATACGGTGAGCCGGAATTTCAGCCGCTAGGTTGGGACCAACAATGCCACCAGAAAGCAGCACCTTGAAGGCATCTTCCACCGAGATAGAAAGATTGAGAATATCGTCTTCAGAAACAACGGAGTACCATCCACTGGTTGGATTGGGCGTTGTTGGGATAAATACGCTGAGCATTTTGGTGGGTGTGCTGGTGACGGCTGCACCTGTAACGAAGGCGATCGCCCACAGCCCCCGACGCGGATACTCAATCAGCACGACCCGACGAAAACGGCTTTTAGAATCTTGAAAAACCGTTTGTAGCAGTTGCTGAATCGTTTTGTACACCGACCCTGCTAGCGGAATAGACTGCACAATTCGCTCGCCTACGTCCAATAGCCAGCGGCCAGCAAAGTTTCTGGCCATCAAACCGATCAACAGCAGCGCCAAAATTGGCACTGCAAACCCGATACCCAAATTGATCAGCGCGACCAAAAACGGGTTAAGCCCAGTAAATGGATTGAGCTGCTTGGGAAACCGCGTAATAAACCGAATCACCCAGGTAGCGACGTTAATCGTCAGCCAAATGGTGGTAGCCAGTGGAATCACCACGACCAAACCAGCAATTAGGTCATTTTTAATGTCTTGTTTGAATTTTTGAAGCACGGGACACCTAAGTTGCCAGCATAAACTGGTCAGCACGTGACTATTCTAAACAATTCTTTGCATTTACGTCGAACACACCCTCGCAATATGACGATTACTTCGATTGCTCAGCGGTTTTAGAGCCCACTGAGAAACCTACAAGGGAAACTATATCAAATCTAGTCAATAGACAGATGTGTTCTAAACGATATTACCCATGAGCGATCCCCAGAGCAAATTCCTTTGATCAAATACCCAAAATATACCGAGCTAAATATAGATAAATCAGAACGCCTAACACGTCTACCACCGTGGTAATAAAGGGCGCTGACATCAAGGCAGGATCAAGCCCTAGCGATTGAAACAAAAAGGGTAAGGCCGCGCCCGCGCTAGAGGCTAACACCGATATTCCGACTAGGGAGATGCCTACGGTGGCGGCCACTGACAGCGCTGATTCAGCGCCACCCTGCAAGAAGTAGGCCCATCCGGTTACGACGATCCCCAACATCAAACCCAAGAAAGCACCTGCGATCGCCTCTCGCCTAATCACCTGCATCGCATCTTTAATCTTCAGCTCATCAGTATTCAGCCCCCGAATCACCACCGTCGAAGACTGCGCACCTACATTGCCACCCGTGCCAATCAGCAGCGGAATAAAGGCCGCCAGCACCACTACTTTTTGCAAAATATCCTGCTGTGAACGAATCACAGCAGCAGTCACCGTATTAGTAATGAGCAGTACCGACAGCCATACCACTCGCTTACGAGCCACATCTAGCAGATTGCTCTGAAAATAGTTATCACCACCAGATTGAACGCCGCCTAGGGTGTAAATATCTTCAGTTGCTTCCTCTTCCAGAATATCCAGCACGTCATCGACGGTGATGATACCAACGAGTCTGTCTTCTGCGTCCACTACAGGCACTGCCAAAAAGTCGTAGCGCTGAATGATTCGAGCGACCTCTTCCTGGTCGTCGCTCGTTTGGGCAGAGACCACTTCTCGGGTCATGATCTCACCGATGGTTTGCTCTGCTCTACCAACCACCAGCTGGCGCAGCGAGAGAATACCGGTCAGCCGGCGATCGTAATTAGTGACAAATAAGTAGTAAACCGTTTCGCTCAACTCAGCCTGAGCACGAATATGATTGAGCGCTCTTTCCACCGTCCAGTTCTCTTTGAGCGCCACATACTCGGGCGTCATGATTCGGCCAGCAGTCTCAGCCTCATAACCCAGCAGTAAGGCAGTGGCTTGGCGTTCTTGCAAGCTGAGCTGCTCTAGCAAACGACGGACAATTTTGGCTGGTAGCTCGTCAAAGAGTCTGACCCGGTCATCGGGAGACATTTTATCAACGATGTCGATCAGGTCTTGACGCTTGAATTCTTCGATTAGGGCCTGCTGCACTACAGAATCTAAGTTTTCATAGACCTCAATAGCTTCATTTTTAGACAGCAGGCGAAAGGCGATCGCCTGCATCGTTTCGGGCAACCCTTCGATGGCTTCTGCAATGTCAGCCGGTTGAACCGGCACGAGGAGAGCCTTGGCGCCGCGAAAGTTTTCTTGCTCTAGGAGGGCTTGGAGCTGAGATCGCACTAACTCCCTCAACTCTTGGCGAGAGACGCTCTGAGATTTAGCCGTCGATTCGCTATTAGTCACAATCAGCCCCCCGCCGATGCTTATGTAGTCAGCTACAGTCTACTGGCGCAGTAGCTTCTTGTGGCCGTAGCAATTCTATAAACACACCCAGAACTACGTCCGGCATCGGGTTCAACCGACAAAAAAAGCAGTCCGGAACTATGCCGTTAATCGATCATCAACAGCGCGCGAGTCTGAACTTTTCTGGGAGTTGCCAGCAGGATTAGACAAACCTCTGTGTCGAAGTAATGCCTGAGTACTGGGCTCACGGCCTCTAAATGCCTTGAACACATCCATCGGATGCTTGCTGCCGCCTAAAGCCAGCACCGTATCTCTAAAGCGCCGACCGATGACACCGACTTGCTTTTTATCTTCGAGGCCAGCTTCTTCAAAGGCGGAAAAGGCGTCTGCACTGAGTACCTCAGCCCAAAAGTAGCTGTAGTAGCCAGCAGCGTATCCACCGGAGAAGATATGGCCAAAGCTACAGAGGAAAGCGTCTTCTGGTAGCGGCGGCATAACGGTTGCCTTTTCAGAAATGCGATCGCGCACCGCCCACACCGATTCACTACCGCCAGGTTGATAGTCGGCATGCAGCGCCATATCAATCCAGCCAAAATTCACCTGTCGCAAAATTGCATTGCCTGTCATGAAGTGTCGAGCTGCCAGCAGCTTTTGGTAATCGGCCTCCGGTAGCGGCTCGCCGGTCTGATAGTGATGCGCCATACCAAAAAGCGTGTCGCGGTCGTAGCACCAATTCTCCATAAACTGGCTGGGCAGCTCCACCGCGTCCCACTCCACATTGTTGATGCCAGCCGCGCCCGAATAGTCCACAGCCGTCAGCATGTGCTGCAACCCGTGGCCAAACTCATGAAAAAGGGTTTCCACCTCTCGAAACGTCATGAGGCTGGGCTTATCATCTACTGGCGGCGATTGATTGCACACCAAGTACGCCACCGGCAGCCGAATCTGAGCCGCGTCAGCGTCTTTTCCGCCTTCCTTCGCTCGTACTCTGGCCCTCACAATGCACTCATCCATCCAAGCACCGCCTCTTTTCTCCGCAGGGCGGCTGTAAGGATCTAAGTAAAAGTGAGCGATGCCAGCTTTAGTCGGCGCATCAGTGACCTGAAAGTAGCGCACGTCTTTGTGCCACACCGGCGCTTGACCGTCAGCGGCTGTAATCGTAATCCCAAACAGACGCTCAGCTAGGCCAAACAGCCCTGCCAGCACGTTCGGCAATGAAAAATAAGGACGCAGCGCCTCATCATTGAGATCAAAGCGCTCCTCACGCATGCGCTCCGTCCAGTAAGGCACGTCCCACTGCTTAATCTCATCGTTGGCAAAAGCTTTGATCTCTTCCAGCTCTCGCTTAGCTGCGTCATAGCTGGCAGATCTCAGCTCTTCCATCAGCGTTTCTACCGCCGCGACAGAAGGGGCCATTTTCCGAGCCAGACTTAGCTCAGCGTAGTTTTTAAAGCCCAGTAGAGTGGCTTGCTGCGATCGCAACTCCAAAATCTTTTCAATCAGCGGAGCGTTGTCTAACTCACCGGTAGAAGCGCGAGTAATAAAGGCTCTGTAGAGCTGCTCTCGCAGATCTCGCCGCTGGCTATGACGCAAAAAAGGAATGTAGCTAGGCATATCGAGGGTGACGCGCCAAGGCCCTGACTCAGCAGTTGCATTTTTCGCAGCTTCGTTTTCGGCCACATCACGAGCCGCTTGGGCGAGCAGGCTCAGCAAGCTCGGCGGCAAACCGGCCACATCTCCACGGCTAGTGAGGGTCAAGCTAAACGCCTTAGTCGCATCCAAAACATGATTAGAAAACTGGGTTGAAAGCTCTGCCAGCGACTGCTGAATGTGATTGAACGTTTCTTTTTGACTGCCAGAAAGGCCCACACCAGAGAGCTCTGCATCTCGTAGAGCTGCCTCAACAATCCGCTGCTGAGCAGGCTCCCACTCAGCCCATTCAGCGCTTTCTTTTAGCTGCTTGAGCGCCGTATAAATCGCCTGACTTTGACCAATCCGGCTAGAGAATTCCACTAGCGCAGGCTGAACAGCTTCATAAGCCGCTCTCAGCTCAGGGCTGTTCTTCACACCCATCAAGTGGCCAATAATGCCCCAGCTCCAGCTCATCCGCTCAGTGATAGCAGTCAGCGGATCAATCAGCGTTGACCAAGAGACAGAAACGTCACCAGATCTTTGAGAACCCCGTTCTGCATCTAAGGAAGCCTCTATTTTCAATAGGTCCGACTCAAGTGTGTTCAGCAGCTGCTCAATACCTGGAACGACATGACT
Organism: Cyanobacteria bacterium J06598_1; assembly: GCA_038529685.1. Classification (GTDB taxonomy): domain Bacteria; phylum Cyanobacteriota; class Cyanobacteriia; order Phormidesmidales; family Phormidesmidaceae; genus Phormidesmis. The sequence continues at coordinate 24,143 of JBCBDN010000012.1, forward strand.
AGGCTTAATCTCGCCAAAGGGAGGGAGCCCTTTCCCAATCAACAGTGGATTTTGTGCTGGCTCTGAAGCTGATTCAATCGAGGAAGATACAACGCTCATATATCAGTTGGTTGAAAATAGTGGATGACACGGCATGAAGAAGAACTCATAACGACTACGAGTTTTTCTTCATCATAGAGCTATGCACCAGGGTCTGCATAGCCCTGAATGGTCTCAGGGCGAAAGGTGCGAAGAATTCTGCTGGACTGTGAGATCAGCCCGTCGGAACCTTTCACCACAATGAGATATTTACCCGCTTTAATGCGGTTGCGATACGAAAGCACATCCCCCGCGCTCCCTGCACCCACACCACCGCCAATAAAAAAGCTGCCCATAGCGCCACCAATAGAGCCCAAAAAACCACCGATGATTTGGTTACCCAAGGTGCCAGCCCAGGGAAAGGTGTTGAGCCCCGTAACGAGGTTGAAGGTAAAACCACTAACGAACCCAAACGGCACAATCCAAATAGCCATACGGCTGATTTGCTTCCAGGCTTCGTCTTTAGGATCTATTAGGCCGTACTCATCGGCTGATTTGAAGCCGGGGCCAAGGATATCGACTTTATCCATAGTGATTTTGGCTTTTTCGAGGGCGGTGTAAGCTTCTTCGGCTTGGATGCGATCGCTCAATACAGCAACGACGTAGTTCATTTCTTCGCACTCTCCTGTTCTTTATTGAGGGCTTGCTCTCTTGTCAAAGACTGCTCTTTATTGAGGGATTGTTTTGGCTCATTGGCTGCCGCCGCTGCCGTTGTCGCTCTCTTGGGTCGAAATAGATGGTCGTGGGTCGGGCTGTAGAGCTGCGATCGCACCGTCGAGTCTTCCCTAGTCCCTCGCTTGGACGCTAAAGCTGGAGAAATAATGTAGAGCGTCGTGCGCACTAGGTTATCAGCCTCGCTCACTTCCGCCATTTGAGAGAGCGGCACCACCCGAATCTGCTCATCCGGCCAGCCCACTCGAAAACAAATCGCCACTGGCGTCTGTGCGTCATAGTGCATCATTAGCTGTTCCTGCGCTTGCGCCACATGGCGGGCACTCAAATACAGACACAAGCTAGCCTTGTGCGCCGCTAGTCCAGCGAGTTCTTCAGTCTCGGGCACCTGGGTCCGCCCACTAATGCGAGTCAGAATGATGCTTTGAACCTCAGCTGGAATCGTCAGTTCTACCTGTAGCTTGGCCGCCGCTGCCTGAAAAGCGCTGATACCAGGAATCACCTCAAAAGGGACATTTGCGTCACTCAGCCGCAGCATTTGCTCATGAATAGCGCTATATAAGCTTGGATCACCCGAATGAAGTCTTACAACTGACTTACCGTCGCGTACCCGCTCAATCATCAGCGGAACGATATCTTCTAACGTCATATTGGCCGTTGCAATCTTTTCTGCATTAGGCCGAATGGCTGAGAGTATTTGTTTTGGCACCAGCGAATTGGCGTAGACCAAAACATCTGCTTGCTCAATTAGTTTTTGCGCTTTTACTGTTAGCAAATCAGGATCACCAGGGCCTGCACCCACAATATAGACAGCCGGTGATATTTCTGACTTAAATCTCAATGAATTCATGGGAACAGGCGGTAGGAGAGGTCTAAAAGGATACTAAGGGTTAGCGAGCATGCCATAAAACAAATCAAATAAAGTTGATATCTAGTTCCAACATTCATCAACTCACTATCATCACTATCCCTTGTTTGAAGAGTAAATAAAGGTAGCGGTCAAACTCAGGATACGTTCAAAAAATACTGCATCTTGGTATGTAGATGCACCCTGATTCCAAGCCCCGAAGGTCTTTTTGATCTTCGGGGCTTTTCTTTTGTTTTTATAGTTTGTCTTTAAGGTCTTACTGGTTAAAAAGGTCAATGGTTTATGGCTAATGCCAACAAAAGAAAGAACGTCTATTCTCGAAGCTCTCATGTTTATCGGTTAGCGGAGTTCTGCTGAGCCCAGGCAGTATCGGGCAGCCGCTTGCCCAATCCATAGGTCCAAATCAAACCTAGCCAGCCCAAAGCAATACCTGTGAGGCTAATAATCTGGGCTATGCGCAAAGGTCCTAGCATTAAGCTATCGATTCGCAACCCCTCAATCCAGAGCCGGCCAGCGCTGTAGGCAATCAGATACACCAAAAATAAGGTGCCAGCTCTGAGCTTGCCAGGAGATCTTACTCCCCAGAAGAACACGCCCAACAGTAAAGCCAGAACGCCTAGGTTCCAGACCGACTCATAGAGAAAAGTCGGGTGAAAATATTCAAACTCACGCAAAGAGACCGGGCGATTATTCAAAGGGATGTAGAGCTTCCAAGGTAAATTGGTCGGTCGACCAAACGCCTCAGAGTTGAAAAAATTACCCCAGCGGCCAATAGCCTGACCCAAAATCAGTGATGGCGCAATCAAGTCAGTGAGCTGCCAAAAGGAAAGGCGATTGAACTTAGCAAATAAATATGTCGCCAGTGTACCGCCTAAAACCGCACCGTGGATAGCAATCCCACCTTTCCAGATGGCAAAGACATCCGCCGGACGGCTCGCATACGACTGCCACTCAAACAGCACGTAGTAAAGCCGGGCGCAGGGAATAGCCGCGAGCACTAGCCAAATCACCATGTCCCCTACTTTTTCCGGATCTACACCGCGTTTTTTAGCCAAGTACTGAGATAGCGTCACGCCGATGAGCACCGCCGAGGCAATCAGCAGTCCGTACCATCTGAGGGTGACAGGTCCAATAGTGACGATTTCTGGTCCTGGAGACTGAAATCTTCCGAGGAGGAGTTGTCCAGACAACACCGTGGTCAGGTTTGGCGCCAGGTTTGCGGTCAAATTTGCGGCCAGATGTGGAAGCGCTTCGAAAGGAGAGGCCACCCACGCGATCAAGCCATTCATGGTAATACCCGCTGAAATCACTTATCTATTGTGCCAGTGATTCCCCACTGAATCTGATTCTCAGCTGAGGATTTGGTCGTTTGTATCGCCCATTGCTGTATTGCTAGTCAATTTTCGACTTCGGCCATTTCAATCACCTCACCGTCAAAATCTTTGACCAAGAAGTTAAGTGGGCGATCGCGTCTCAACTTATGCCGAATGCCTCTCGTTTGCACCTGCATAAAAAGATATTCCAAGCAATCGTGATCAAAGCACACGTGACGCTGCCGGTTGCGATTGCCTAAGCTTGCGCCGCCAATCACGTGGAGCTGCGTGTTCTTCTTCAGCTGATACCACAAACCTTCCGGGCTACTGTACTCACCACCGGGCCGTGTCATAGCACCGCCACCGAGTCCTGTGCCAAACATAGGGTCCATGCCGCTTGTGCCCAGCGTTTGCTCATAGTTGTAGTAATAGTGCAGCGGCACATCCGCCGCCGAGAGGCTAAGCACACCTTCATAAAAGCGGCGAGCCATGTCCAAATCCGACACCATAACGGTGTGTACTTTGGGCGCACTGCTCAAAAAAGCCCACATCGCGCCCGCGTAAGCCACTAGCAGCATCACCATAATGCCTTGAGTAGACACCAGACTATCGAGGGGCAACCCCTGAAAGATGCTGCCTAAGGTGCTACCCAAGAAGCTGTCTAGTGATGGACGGCTCATGAATAAGGAGAACAAAGTTTCCTCTGTAAAAATGGGGCTAGATATCATGTTGGGCTAAAAAGGAGTATTCTATCTGGATTCATTTTATCAAGTGGCTCTGTTGACTTTACGGAGACTTTCTGGATTTTTCTGGGAACGATGTAAAGCGTTATCAACAAAAATTGCTGTACCCTGGCTGTTGTACTGCAATGCGCTTACGCGTTAGCGCTCCTGCGCGTTATTCTACGCATCCTTGTACAAATGGCATAGGCAGCTAGGGTCTCGTCGTCAAATTCTGGTTCAACTCTGTGCAAATTCCTATTTTTCCTGAATGCGACCATGATTTGGTTCAGCCGCTTATTAACGAGAGCGACTACGCGCTGGTGAATAGTTTGCAGCGATCGCCCACAGAAGGAAAGTACTTCGCCGCTCTTTTTTGCCGCTACAGCCCGGTGGTGTATTCCCTCATTCGCCACTCTGCCAAGTCTCCTGTTCAGGCCAACTATTTATTTGCCCTCACTTGGCGACACATTCTCAACGAACTGAGCGGCATAGATCTAGGTGCCTTCAAAGCTCAAACATCTGAAGCCCCA
>JBCBDN010000013.1:0-28020 GCA_038529685.1 Cyanobacteria bacterium J06598_1
GTGTAGGTTGCTGTCACGGTTCCTTCGTAGCGGATTACTCTCATCCGTAGCGGTTGCTGCTGAGGATTACGAAAAATGCCAGGATGAACAGACGCCGTATGAGGAATATCAATAAAGTTCTCTACGCAGTTAGTCACTGTATTTTGAAACCGGTTGACAACTCTTACCGTTTCCCAGCCGACTGTTTTGTAATGCGGCATCGCAAAAGGTGCAGCTTCCGGTGATGTATTAGAGAGTTTCACATACACATAACCATCTTTCTCTCTAGCGGCATAGCTCACTGCTTTGCGCGCTACATGCGGACACTGTCTCTTGTTTGGATCTCTTGGACCTTCAGCGGGCACAGTTACAACGTGACCTTCGGCATCGTACTGCCAGCCGTGATACGGACACTGAAGCTGTCCATTTTGTAGCTTTCCGGCAGATAGGCGACTGTTGCGATGCAGGCAGCGGTCTTGCAATGCGACAGGGTTGCCCTGCGTATCGCGAAAGATGACCAGCCATTCGTCTAACACTGTACGGGATAAAACAGTTTTGGCGGTGAGCTGATCACTAAGCGCGACAACGTACCAGAAATTTGCAAAGTTCATGGCTTTAGGGGAGTTAAAGAAAAGTCTCCGGTGGGTGTGAGCTGGCAGGCAAGGCGAGCGGACGGGAAGTCTGGTGCGAGGAGAGCAAGCACTTCTTGTTCATCTTCGTTTGGGGGCAGTATGTTGCCTGAAGCGGAGACTAAACAGGTGCCGCAAATGCCTGTGCGGCAACCGAAGAGAATCGGGGAGTTTTGTAGGGTGAGCGTCAGGGAAAGCGGTTGGGTCGGATCGATTGAGATTGAAGCGTGGTCTGTGTTGGGGAAGTTGAGGGTATAGGAAGACATATTAGCAAGAGGATTTTGACCAATGCGATCGCTCCAGTCCGTTTACATATTTCATGTAGTCCACTAGCGGTTGATCAACAGGAAGTAGGCTCTTAGGCTCAAACTGAATGTTGTCGTAAATTTTTCCGTCTTCACCTCGCAGTGCGTAATAGCAGAGTCGAGTGATCAACAACAGAAAATTACTCACAAGCCATCCTATCGGGCCTTGTCGTCTGCGGGTGACATAAATGGGTTGAATCTTTGTGCCACCGTCTGACAAGGGCACATAGGCATACAGCATATGAAGCGGTGGCAACAGGCGACTCTTTTTTAGCATGGTGAGCAGGCCAATACAGCCGTGTGCATAGCGCATAGAATACGTGTAGCGAGTCCCCAAAAATCGACGACTGAGGCGGCTCCACAGAGTGCTATCCGGCAGATCTCCACTCATGGTGAAATCGATAATGTCTCCGCTAGCATCATAGCCGAGAGATAAATCCATATCCACGGAGAGGCGGTGGACAGTGTTGAGATGCTGGGCGTCGATGCCGTTCATCATACAGATGTGGTGGTGGCATTTGCGGATGAGAGGGCGATCGGCTTGGGTGGTGACTTCGTGGCCTTTGAGTTCATCGAAGTCAGTGATGGGGGCAGGCGCATCAACGGCATCTCTTATAGCCTCGGGGTACACCCAAATAAAACCGTATTTCTCTTCAGTGGGGTAAGCTTGCAGCCGTGCACCGGGTGGAATCTGTTTTTGGCAGGGGATGTCTTGGCATTGACCAGTGCCGTCAAAGGCCCAATGGTGAAAGAAGCAGCGGGCTTGGTTGCCAACCACGTCGCCAATGCCCAAATCGGTGCCCATGTGCGGGCAGTAGGCGTCTAGGGCACGAAGTTGGCCGTCTTCGCCACGAAAAATAGCGATGCGCTGGCCGCAGAGGTCGAAGGATTGGATGCGCTTTTTGGGGATGCGATCGCTTGGGCAAACGATGTACCACCCTTTCGCAACGATTTGAGGATTGTTGAAAATGGGTGAGGACATGAGAGACACTTGATAGAGTAAAAGACTGATGGTGAAGCTGTTCTTCGGTTCTCCTTGGGAAGGGAAACCAACGGAGGGATCTCGGTGTGTGGCAGGATTGTTGGAGACCCCTCCCTTACGGTTCCCCTTGGTAAGGGGAACCTGTTTTTAGATAGTCTGCGGTGGTTGATGAGAAATGTTTTAGAAAAAATTTTGGGAGAGACCTTCTCTGGGTGTTTAAATAGCCTTCTACAGAGGCTGTTTTCATCGTGGACATTTCTCTATTGCTCTGCCAAACGTACCCTAGCGGATCGATATACGCCTGATACGCCAGCATCGCCTCTTGGTGGGTTTGATAGCTTTGATGGAGCCCTTCAGAAGGCTGGGTGAAGCATTTGTGCATCATGTGTTTTGCACCTTTGTGCTCCATAGAGAAGAGGGGCGATCGCAGCAACCGATACACCGTGTCATACAGAGCCGAATCTCGCCAAAAGATACCGTTAACTACCACAGAAAAAGCGCTGTGGTCTTTCTGACAACCTTTAATACCAAGATTAGCGACTGCTTGCTCAAAGGCAGTGGGTTTCGGCAGTTCACCAATCACGTCTTGTGAAATCAGCGTAGAACTGTTGAAGTGAAAACTCTCATCCATAAAGTGATAGTGAGAAATTTGACTAGGAACTGGGGCTGAGTCCGCATCAGCTGCACAAAACTGGCTGAGCTGATGCTGCACGAGTTTTCCATTTAGAGTTCTAAGGCCGCGCACGGTGAAGTACTGACAGGCCAGGAAAGTGTTGCCTGCCGACAGTAGGCCAAATGCCTGTAGCTGTAGCTGTTTCCACCTGCGCTGGAGCCGATTGGCATCGGTAAAAATCATAGTTTCTACAAACGGGCCTCGCATGGGATAGGAGAAAAGCGGCCTCTCGAACAGTTCAGCTTCCACCTGCCGAGCCACAGTTTGAAAGGCGTCAATATGGGCGCGCTCTTGTGACGACTCTAAATCCAGCATGTCGCAAATGGATCGAAAGCCTTCGTGGGCGTACAAACCGGCAGCACTGGTTTGATTAAAGAAGATAGTGGCAATTTCGGCGGAGATAATTTGAGAATAGTAGGCGACCCAGTACAGGTGGTTGAGCACGAGACGCTGAGGCTCAGTAGCACCGTCCCAAAGTGGTGTGCCGTACAAAAGAGAGAACTTTTCTGACTGCCAGTAGCGATCGCACCAATCCCCATACCGAAAACTTTTCGCAGCCAAATCCAAACAAGCCGTATGGTCCTGCTGCTGGTTACGACGATAGTTGAGCTGAATTTTGCGATCTAGTAATGAATTTGGCAAAGGGCCCTCGTTAGGGGTAATCGTGTTAGCAGCCATAGGTTTCACGCATTTTCTCTTTTACAAGCACTCTCTTTTATAAGCACTCTCTTTTATAAGCACTAAAGGCACTGAGCAGGCGGCAGAGGAGCAAACAGACCTCTTTGATCTAGTGTTTCTGCCACGCTGGGTGCAACGGGGCTGATGAGCGATCGCAGCAAGTTCAGCCGCCTACCGCTGTGGGTTTCGGTATCTAGCTCAGTCAGCACACGAATGCGCTGCACTCGAGAAAGGCCACCTTTTACCTGGGCGATCGCCTCCACAATCCGCTGCGGCCCCACCTGCACCATCTGCAAAAAAGCCGCCAGCGTTTCTCCAATCAGCACTCTACTGTCTGCCGTCAGCGCATCCGCATCAAACAGAATCACACCCGCACCGTGATGCCGAGCCTCGGCCTGTACAAAGCTCCGAAATAGCGCGCCCAAAGACTGGTCCCGACAGGTTTTACTCAGCATGCGGTAGTGGCTCAGCCCCCAGCCTTCTAGCACCACCTGAATCACAAACATCAGTGCCCAACGGTCTGCTGTTTCTAGCAAAGATTCCAACAGCTGCAAAAAAGGATCGCGTTTGCTAGCGTCATCTATTACAGGCACAAAGGGCATTAGCTGAGCCAAGTGAGCCGTTTCATCCGCCCCAAAAAGAGAGTACAGCATTCTCTCTTCTGTCGTTTTAGCCAGGAGCACCATCTTCGCCATGTAGCCCACACCCGCCTTTTCAATCGCGTAGGATTCTAGCAGTAGCGAGTCACTAGCTAAGTGCAAAATATGCTGCTGCTCTAACGGAGTAGATTCATTAAACAATGGACTATAGGCCAAGCCAAAACAGTCTGCCCCCCAAGGTGGGACATCAATTTTAACCGTATCGGCTGATGACTTTCGCCCTAGCGCTGACGACAAAATTTTGTTGAGCCTGTGGGCGGGCTCTAGCGCAGGCAAGCTGAGCCCCGCAACAGAGGGTTTCACAGACGGGTTCACAGGCGGGTTCACAGATGGCTTCAGAGGTGGTTTCACAATGACAATCTCCAGGTTTTCCAGGTTAAAGCAGGTTGTTGTTCTATGTGTTGAATAAATTGAATAATGGAACGATCGGCCTCAAGCGGCACTTTAAAGTTGAATTTAATACTGTCAAATACATGGCGATCGCCCTTTGCAAAATACGACGCCACTAGCTGCGTTATCAAAAGAACAATCCGATTAAAAGCCCAGCCCAAAAGGCCATGACGCTGAGGGGTTAACAGAATCATTTGGCCTTCAGTACTGCCATTCTCTCCGGGTCTCAGTGCAAACATAAGATAAAAATGCAGGAAATCTGGGCCCAGGGTCACAGTTCCTGTATTGCCATACCAGTAGCACAGGCGATAGGTGACTTCATTCTGGTAAAAGGGACGAATGAATCGAACAAACCGAGAAGCTTCGCCACCTCGCGTTGTGTTGTTGAACTGGAGGGCGCCTTGGCTGAGCGATCGCATATCAAAGCGAATCTCTAACGGCAGGTTATGAACAGAATTGAAATGGTGAGCGTCAATCGCATTAATCAACAGTACGTTGGGGTGGCACTTGCGGGTGAAGCGATCGCTTAGCACCGCGTCACACGGGCGATCGCCCAGTTCAGGCACGTGGGGCAACGGCGCTGGGCTTTTCCCTTCACCCACCCACACCCAAATCAGGCCATAGCGTTCTGCTACAGGGTAGGTTTGGGTGTGCTCGGGGTGGAGAAACTGGTGGTCGGCAGCCGTGACGTTGCCTAGGCGATCGCGCATGAGCAAAAGAGCACGACCCAGAAGAACGATCTGTTTTTGGCTAGTGAGGGCGTGCGATCGCATTACCCAATACCAGCCCTGGGCAAACCGCTCAGCCTGATTAAAGATCCGGTAGGCCGAGCGTGCTGTCATCCTCGCTGACCCACCAGCGCCAGTTCACCAAACCACATACGCTGTCCAGCTTTAGTCAGGTTTTCTGCTGCAATTTCAGTCAGGCACACCAGCTCATCGCCCGCCGCCGCCCCCGGATTATTCTGCGCAAAATACTTAATGTGAGGATTCCGCAACCGCTCTGGTGGAATCCCTTCCAAGTGGCCTCGCAGGCGCTGTGGCGAAGGAAATCTTACAACACCGGCTGCTGCGTCATACCACTCACCAAACTGCCGCGTCGCTAAAAACTGCATGAGTCGCTGCATCTCAGGCGGCGTTGAGCGTGAATGCCTGGGGTAAAACGTTTTCCAAAAAGTAGGCAAAAAGCGATAGGTCCGAAAGCCCGACGAAATCAGCAGCCAGTAAAGTTTCTCGCCCTGATATTGACGCTTCAGCTGATTCACGGCCTGCACCCAAGCCTGAGAGAGCGCCGAACTGCTCCAAGCGCTCGGGTCCATAATCGTGTCACCGGAGTACACCACCGTCACCAGCTCATCTTCAAAGCTAATGTCATACATCAACATCGTCGAAAAGCCCTTTAGTTCATCTTCGGCATCTTTCAACAGCAGCACCCAATTTTTTAGGCTGAGGTCGGTTTCAAATACCTGCAACGTAGCCCCCTCAAAATGGCTATCTAGCAGCGCATACATCGAGGCGCGATCGCCTTGGGTCAGTTCACTTGTCTTCACCAGTTCAGTTTGCATAGGAGTGGCTTACTTCGTTGTGTTAGCCCTATTATGCTGATTTGCTCAGGAAGGTAAAAGGGTTTTAGCGTAGAGCGCTTACCATAGGAGAAGCAGGGGGAAGCACTATGAAGCAGCAAAAACAAAAGATCAAACTGTCTGCGTTGAATGCTAAACAGTTAGAGAAGCCTCAATGAGGGATATATAATGACGCTTAAAACAACTCGTTGGGACTCAGCTGAACATCTCGAAACAGAAGAAGATATTCAGCTATATATGGAAGCCTGTCTTGAAGAGGCAGCTGAAGATCCAGCTTTGCTCATTCATGCGTTGGGCGTTGTTGCTCGCGCCAGAAATATGAGCCAGCTCGCACGAGATACGGGGCTCAGCAGAGAAGGTTTATATAAAGCCCTATCTCCAGAAGGAAACCCAACCTTTACAACAGTTGCAAAGGTTGCGAAGGCATTAGGATTTACGATCACCGTACAACCTATTTCGATGATGGAAAGCGCTCGACAAGCATAAGTCTATCGGAGTAATCTTTGACAAATCCTGACACAAACAAAGGAATTTATGATGTGTCTCATAGCATCGTCGAGTTGCTTAGGACACTACTATCGGCTGAAACCGTTACGGAACAACAGGCAACTCGACGATAATTACGAGGGACAGACCAACGTGGTTATTGCCAAAGACCTGCACACATTTGCTCGCCTCGCACTTCGCTACGGCTGCTTTGAACTAACCGAGCTTGCCTATGCACCCAAGACAGCTATTCACGCATTTACGACAGCCGGTGCATCTAAGAAAGCAATCGACGAAAGCGAGCAGCTCAAACAAAAAGTCCGCGCTTTCGTGGCTAAAGACTTGGACCTACCGCCTTACTACTACACGGTAGAAGAGTTTGAGGCGTTGCAGGCAAAGTACATGCCGCTATTGCAGATGCCGAAAGAATACAGCCAGTAGGAAAGTGACCCAAACCGTACAACAAAAAAACTACAGACACTGCTTCACTCGTCTGAGCCGGTCGGAATAGCTTTTGATCACTTCTAGGGCAAACATGGGTGTTTGTTGTACTACAAACAGAAAGTGTTGCCTGCCAATGTAGGCGAGCTGACAGTCTGTTTTAGCGATCGCAGTCTCAAACCGCGTCTTATCTTCGTGCACCAGCGCGCCCTCACCAAAAATGTCCCCTTTCTGAATGGTTTCAGCAAGCTTGCCATCGACCCAAAGCTCCACGACACCTTCTACAACACCGTAGAGAATCTCTTCGATATCACCTGTAGTAAAAATAGTCTCTCCCGCTGAAAAGAGTTTGGGGGCAGGATCCTTTTGATAATATTCAACAGTCTTCACAGGCTCTAGCACGGACCACACTCTCCACAGCAATAGATACAAACGTTAGACGCCTGACTACTTTACAGTGTTGTAGGATACATTTTTTAGGTGTGTTGCTATACCCGCTGATAACGCATAAACTCTTCAACTTCTGCTGAAACCGGCATAGAAGACTGAGCGCCGGGGCGAGTGACGGCGATCGCAGCCACCGCCGAAGCGTAGTTAATGGACTCTCGTAATAGCTCAGGCCACAACGGCTCGCCGCGCTGATAGTTTTGCTGGCAAAGCGCCGCAGCTAGCCCACCGTTAAAAGCGTCGCCCGCTGCCACCGTATCAATCGCATCTACCCGGTACACAGGCACCGCGAAGCTACCGCGCGCTGTAGCGCACACACAGCCCATAGCACCCATTTTCACAATCACCGCATCAATGCCCTTTTGCTGAAGGGTTTCAGCCGCTACGATCGCCCCTTTAATATCATCCACCGGTTGCCCAGTCAGAATCGCCGCCTCCGTCTGATTGGGCGTGAGGATAGAAATATAGTCACAAAAATCTAGCGGCAGCGGTCCTTTTGCAGGCGCAGGATCCACAATCACCGTCATGCCAGCGGTGTATGCAAGGGCAGCCGCTTTTTCTACAATCGGTAGCGGCACTTCAAACTGTAGCAACAGCACACGGGCCTTTTTGAAGTAAGGCATCAGCGCCTCTAAGTCACCTTCATCTACAGCACCGTTGGCACCTGCATTCACAATGATGTGATTGTTCTCAGGAGAAACAGCAATGAGAGCTGTGCCAGAAGGCTTGTGCGGATTGAGTGTGATGCCAGCTATTTCGATGTCTTCGTTTTGCAGATGCGATCGCAGAATCTGCCCCATCCCATCATTGCCCACTTGACCAATCATCGCAGTCTGTGCGCCCAGCCGAGCCGCCGCGACCGCTTGATTGGCGCCTTTACCACCAGGCACCATCGCAAAGCTTTCTCCTGCGAGGGTTTCCCCCGGCTGAGGCAGGCGAGAGACCTGCGCCACCAAGTCCATATTCAGGCTCCCAAGCACTACAACATCCACGCGCTAGCTCTCCTTACGAATCCTCATTCTCGTCGTTCTTGTTCAAGTCCAAAGGCGGGCGGTCAGAACTCCAGCCCCACCACACGGTGCCGCATTCGCACTGATAAAACTCTTGATACTTGCGCTTCCGATTATCCGTGAAAACGGGCGATCGGCGGTTAAGCCATACATTCTGAGCTTCTCGGCTGCCTGCGCCACAGCTCGGACAGCCAAACGGCTGGGCATGGACAGCACTTTGGGTCCAGTCGGGCGGAGAGGGGGAAAAAGCGTCCATGAGGTGTCCACTAGTAATGCGAAATCAGCGTAGGCACCTATCTATTATGACGTGAATATGAGACGTAATCTGGAAGGTTCTCAGCTAGGAACTTGAACATTCGTAGAACAGTCTTGGGCGACCAGCAGATACCTATGGCCCGACGTTTCGCTATATAGTGATTCTAAAGAAAACATTACAGATGGTACTGCTGTGAAAGCCATAACCCTGCTCGGCTCAACTGGTTCTATTGGCACACAAACGCTCGATATTTTGGAGCAGCATCCAGATAAGTTTCGGCTGGTGGGCATTGCTGCTGGTAGCAATGCCACGCTGCTAGCTGAGCAGGTCATGCAGTTTAAGCCTGAGATTGTGGCGATTTGTGATGAGAGCAAGCTAGATGAGCTGAAAAGTGCGATCGCTTCTTTAGATCCACAGCCTGTAATTGTCGCAGGCGAAGCAGGCGTGGTAGAAGTGGCTCGCTACGGTGACGCGGAAGCAGTCGTCACGGGCATCGTTGGCTGTGCGGGGCTGCTCCCGACCATCGCCGCGATTGAAGCCGGGAAAGACATCGCCCTAGCCAATAAAGAAACCTTGATTGCTGGTGGTCCGGTGGTGCTGCCGCTGGCCAAAAAGCACGGCGTCAAGCTGCTGCCCGCAGACTCAGAGCACTCTGCCATTTTTCAGTGTTTGCAAGGGGTACCAGAAGGCGGACTGCGCCGAATAGAACTGACCGCTTCCGGCGGAGCCTTTCGCGATTGGCCGGTAGAAGATTTGCCCAAGGTGACTATGGCTGATGCAATCAAGCATCCCAATTGGTCAATGGGTCGCAAAATCACGGTGGACTCAGCCACGCTGATGAACAAAGGCCTAGAGGTAATTGAAGCGCACTATCTCTTTGGATTGGACTATGACCACATCGATATTGTGATTCATCCACAGAGCATTATTCACTCCATGATTGAGCTGCAAGATACATCAATGCTAGGTCAGCTGGGCTGGCCCGATATGCGGCTGCCCTTGCTGTATGCCATTTCTTGGCCAGAGCGCATCTACACCGACTGGAAGCCGCTAAGCCTCGCTGAGCTCGGCACGCTGACCTTCCGCGAGCCTGACCATACCAAGTATCCCTGTATGGATTTGGCCTATGCGGCAGGGCGCGCCGGTGGCACGATGACGGCAGTGCTGAATGCGGCAAATGAGCAGGCGGTGGCGCTGTTTTTAGAAGAAAAGATTCATTACTTAGAGATTGCGAAGGTGATTGAAAAAGTGTGCGATCGCCACCGCACCGACCTCAACACCGACCCTAGTCTCGAAGATATTTTGAGCGTAGACCAATGGGCCCGCACAGCCGTTACAGAACTCACAGCGGCAATGGCCTAGACCGCTGCGGGTCCTGCCTGCCTCACAAGCACCTAGGTTATCAAAAGCGCGCAAGGTGGCTTACACTTGCGAAAGATTTGAGAGGTGAGCCCACGGGAACTCTCTTCAAAAAAACTACGCTAATGTCGGGAGTGCCTTGAAAATGGAGATAGCTTTAACCATTGGAGCTTTGGCGATCACAGCCGTTGTGTTTTTCTGGCTGCTTGACTTTGTCAAAGATACGCTCAAAGCCGCCTTCATCGTCGGATTTTTCCTGATTGGGCTGTGGCTTGCCTTTGGCATCGGCCCGACTCAAGTCTGGGAAACTATTCAAGGCTGGCTGCCCGAATTTCTGTTCTCTGAAAGCACGCCGTAAATGAGAGGGTTAAACGTCTTCTGAGCTCACGACTCGGGAAGGATGAGTTCCGGAGAGAAGGCACCCAATTCGCCTGAAAAGACGCAAAAGAGACCCGTATTTCTAAAGTATCGCAAGGCGATGCGAATCTGACTGTTCAGGCGCGTCAGCGCTTCTTTTTGCGGGTCAGTAGGATGGCCAAACTCAAGCAAAGTTTCGGTCTGCTGTGCTGCATAGCCTAGCACTTCACCAATGTACGGCAAGCCTCGGTCTTGTAATCGCAACAGATGCTCAATCGGATTTTGAGGAGAGTCGCTTTGAGGAGCCCGCTGCTGTAGCAGCTGTTCTGACCAGAGAACGGGGCCGTCTGGCTGAGCAGGGAACCAGTTGCTTAGGTTTCGGAGCCAATCGTGCAGTAGATGTGTTCGGTTGGAGCGCAGTAGGATGGTAGCTGCGATCGCAGCCGTCAACGGAGAGCGACCTTTCTCAAACAGCCTGATTTCAAGCATATCCAGGTCAAGCGCTTCAGCTGCGTCAGCCGCCGTGACGAGGGTGTAAATATCCCAAGCCTCCGCGATCCAGCTCAAAGGATATCTGTTATCGGTCGATAGTCTCGCTTCTAGCTGAGTAATCTGAGCCTGACTATGCCAAGACGATGAGGGTTGCGAAGGGTTTGAGATATCTATATCGAGATCAACAACATACGTAGGCATGTCATATTCATGGTCTGATATCTCGTTGCGCTTTCGATATTCATCAGCGGGTAAAACACAGGCATATTGCACATCTCCCGTTCGCCACTCTACCCAGTAGCCTCGCCGGTCGGGCGGTAGCTGGAGCGTAATACTGCCACCGCCAAACGTATCTTGAAGATTGACCTGCGGTTCCACCTGCTGAATCATGCCATCGTCCAGGTCGCGCCATGTGCGATCGCTCAAACTATACAGGCGAGCCTTCAGGCCAATCTCTCTAAGCACAGGCTCAAACTCCAAGCTTCTTTGAAGTTCAAGCGGCAACGGCCTACGAGAAAACGAACTTACCTCAATTTTGTATTCTTTCGCCTGTTCTCTAAAGCCTGTGTCTACACTAGCTCTCCCGCCAGAAGAAGCACTTGCAGGACCAACACCCCCTTTCGGCGTCCTACCCACAGGCTCTTCCGGTGGCGTCACTTCTGTCACAACAGCATCGTCCACCCTGCCGCCCAGAAGCACCCTTTGAGAGATGGTTTCATCGCTTTCTCGTTTAACTTTTGAAGTCGATTTTATGGCGGCTTCTAGCAAGTCTGTGACTCTCTGCTTCATGTATTTCTGCAAAGGGTAAACGTTCACCGCGCTGCTGGTTCCGATGCTTTCAATCCTGAGCGGCGGCGTTCCGACCAATCCATCTACCAGGGCCTGTCCAAACATAGAAATGCCCTTAGCAGGATTGCGCTGTTGATATGCGCGCTGACCAGACGCTGTCGAATAAAAGATAATGGCCGTAATGTTTGGATTGGTATTGGATGACGACTCGATATTAATGCTTCGAGTGCCTTGAATATCTAGGTCTTTAAGCTTTTGATTATTGTTTCTACAAGCATCTATAAATAAGAACTGGCTGGGAACATCTAAGGAACCGAGCCCTTTACTTAAGTCATTGGTATTAATCGCTCTATCAACATTGTCATTAGGATCATAGTCGCTAGGTAGCAAAATCTGTTTGTCGTGGAAGACTTCTAGACCATGACCACTAAAGAAAAACATCGCCTGACTAAGCTCAGCAGCCTGCTTAGGCAGATTAGACATCAGCTTATTCCAGTGACGAATTGATTGGTCACAAGCAGCCCAATCGGGAGGGATGATGCCTAAGCGCTCTAATTCAGGGCAAACTTTTTTTTCAGCTTCTGTTGGAGAGAGCAGCAGCCAGCACTCGGCTAGTGGGCAATCGGCTTTTTGATAGCGATCGCACAACCACTCAAAAAATCTATAAGCGGACAGTGCAGAAACACCAAGAGAGTCCATACCGTAGAAGGCAGGCGTACCATCAAAATACTTATACTCACTCACGCCAATGATGACAGCAAAGGTACCCGCTGTTCCTGGCGTCCAGTCTGGGTTAATGTAATGCCCTGGATTATCTTTATCAGGCTGTAGCTGAACCATCGTAATATTCTCCAACCTATGAGATAGCTTGCTTTACGGTTCTGGCAAAGTCACGGAAAAAACTAGGACGCTGAAGATATCCGCCATGCGCCGTATGCAGGGGCATACCGCTGTTATAGCTGCTGTCATCAAGGTCGCTCACAATGCCTTCTGCGGTGTAGCTAATAAAGTCGTTGTGATCCCAAACGTTCCACCAGTAGCCGAGGTGCTGCGTCGGAAAAGGGACTGGGTTACCGGATTGATAAGTCTCTTTACTTTCAATGAACAGTTTTAGCTCTTCAAACAGTCCCACTTGAGAGGCGGTTGCACACCAAACGTCAATTTTAGTGTCTGCGTAGGCAGGCATATTAGGCAGAAAATGCGTCACTATGTCGTACACAATCTGTCCGCCCATACTGTGGCTCAGCACAATTAGGGGCTCGCCTACTCGTTCTTTTTGGCTTGCTTTGGCTTTGTCTAACGCATCGAGAAATCGCTGAGGAATCTCACCAGGAGCTGTCGCATCCCCTCTGTTTTTTAAGTAGGTGAACACATCTCCCAAAAAGACAGTCACGAATTCGTTCAGCGGCTTTCTGAATTCCGCTACGACCCGAGTAAGGGCGTACCCTGGTAAATCGTCTCCCCGTCGGAGCGATTCTTTTACATAGTCTCCCAAGGTTTGCAGCCAGGGGGGGATGCCCATAGCCACTAGGCCATTATCTGATGCATCTTCATCGCGAACACGCTCAGCAATCAAGGTTTCTAGCAAGGCCCATTCTTCGTCCAAATCAGCACACTCAGAGAGTTTTGAGATCGTCTGGGAGTCGTAGGCAACTGCATCGGCAGCGAAAATAACCGTGACGTCCGCTTGGGTATCTGCGTTTGCCTGGAGGTTGGTCGCCAGCAAATCGCTCAATTGCTTAGGCGATAACGACGATAAGCGCAACGCTGAAGATGAGCTTGATTTAAATATCTTTGATTCACTACTGGAGGGACCGCCTGCTATCAGGTCATCCTCTAAGCTTCCAGAAGAAACAGCAGAGCTGCGAGACATCCTGTCTGGAAGATCGGCTAGTACAGTTGGCATTTCAGCAGTGGCGATCGCCTGCTCAGCCCCAGTCACAGAATCGCCCGCACCCATGCCCACAATCGGCGTCACCGGGCGCGACGCCCCACCCCACCGAAACCGGGCACCCACATCTCCCCAAAACGCATGAATAATTTCAACCTTTTCAGGGTCAGCGGCAATTTCAGAGGCGATATATCGACGAAGATACTTTTCAGTAGGCGCAAACGCGCTCGGATCGCGATTCGCAACACCGTGAATATAAATAATCGGCATAGGGGTTAAAGATAGTTAGTTTGTTTAGAGCATCTAATCTACAGGGTTTAAACGCTCTATTAAGTAGAGCAGTCCAATTATTTAGAATATAGACAACAGTTGCCGAAGGCCCCCGTCCCCGAATTCGGGGCTCTGAAGCAAGACGTCCAAAACATTGCTGGACAAGCGATCTGAGCCTTCTGAATTCGCGACCTCCCCCGAAATCGGGGGGCGGGGGGCCAGTGCAAGATGCTTAGTTTAATTGCAACCACCTACTTATTTAGCTATCCTATGCCAGGGAGAGAATCCATAAAAGAATTTTCAGCTTCTCTTCAGACCAATCAGCTTTTACCCAAGCAATCCTCCGATTTACGGGCTCTGCGTCTCACACACATAGTGATGGTAGGAGAAAGATCCTTCATTTCCCCTTTCTGGTTCTGAGCAGCCAATGTCCTGTAGGTTAGGGGCACCTGAGAGCAGCCACAAATCAAAGGGGCGGGCGGCAGGCGCGATCGCAGCCTTTAAAGTCTCGATCGGGTCATTGTTCGTCACCACATTGCGCTCTACCAGCACAAACCGAGGCTCACTCACCCACTCATCCGGCGTTTTCTCTAGCTGCCGCTGAACCTCCCAAGCCGCCGAAACAATCTCATTGCCAATCACGCTCGGCTGATTGCCCACCGTCGCCTGCATACTCAAAATCACCGGATACTCAGACTTTGCCTGCATCGCATTCACAAAGCGATCGGGCATATAAAACTTGAGGTGAGTACGATTAAGCACAATTGTTTGCGTCCCCAAAAAAGCAACAATCAACACCACCGAGACAAAAGTCCGACCGCTAACGGAGCGTTTTGTCAGCGGGATCCATACGCGAGAGAAGGGGTTTTCTGTGAGTCTCTTTTCGGAATCAACAGTCTTTTCTATTTGTTTTAAATCTCCTGATTTCAAATCTCCTGATTTCAGATTCGCTGACTTCAAATCTGTTGCTTTCCAAGACGCTGAAAGAAAAGGCGCTAGCCCCGCTCCCGCCAAAATAATAATGCTGGGATAGTAGGCAAAGGTGTAGCGGTGGCCTCGGGTGATGTCGAACCCGACCACATAGCAAATCGCAAAATAGAGCAGATTAGCCACGACAAAAAAGCCCCCTATCGCCAGCAAACCAGAGCGAGAAAGCGACTGTGGTGCAGACTGAACCCACTGGGCCTTAAGCGATCGCCCCAGCTGAAACATCAGCCACGGCGCATAGCCCAGTATCATTCCCACGCTCAGCACCACAATAATCACCACCCACCACCAGGTAAAGCCCCGACTAATCGGAGACATCAGCGCATACAGCCAACCCACCAAAGACTGGCCCAGCGGCCCAAACCAAAAGCCAAACCCACGAGAGGCCGCCGCAATATAGGTGGTCTGCGGACTACCATAAAAATGCAGCAGCACAGGCAGCCAGGCCAAAATCCCCGCCGCTGTCCCCGCCGCCACCACATAAATCCGAATCCAAGGCGCTCGTCGCCAAGCCGCGCCATCCTTGCGGCACTGATAAATCAATATCCCCAGCAGCACCAGCGCCTGCGCACAGTAGGCAATCCCACAAAAGTAGTGAACCGCTATACCTAGCGCATTTAGCAGCACCCACACCAGCACCGTTAGCCAGCGCAGCGAGCGATGCTGCCGCACGGCCTGCACCGCCAGCACAAAGCAGCCCAGCGACTCCATTACCAGCAAAATCGCTAGGGTGTAGTGCCTAGCTTCTTGAGATAAAAAGACGGAGAAAGGAGAAAAGGCCATCAGGGCGGCACACAAAAGAGCCGTGAGGCGACAGCGAAAACTCACCCAGGCCAGCCAATAGGTCACCGGCACCGCCAGCGCACCCAAAAAGGAAGGCAGCGCCCTTGCCGCCCACAAAGAAGCATACACGCCCTCACCCGTATTACCCGTCAGCTGATGAAACAGCATCATCCAGCCGTGCGCCAGCATGAAGTAAGCCGGTGGATGATTGTTTTCTGCGAGCAAATAGGTCGCCGCATCCACTGCTGTCGACCCTGGCGTCAGCTGCAATCCTCGGGTAATTTGCGCCAAGCTAATCAGCTGATCGCTGGGAATCAGCCGAGAGTAATTTCCCAGGCTGAACATCACTGTTGACACCTCATCCATCCAGGCAGGCTTGGCCGTCAGCTGAGTAATGCGGATAAAAAAGGCAATAAAAAACAGCCCTAGCAGCCAGCGGCCTACATGAACTGTTTTTAGATAGGCTTCTGCACTTTTAGACGCCTCACCACCAGCGTTTTCACCCTCAGGATATGGCGTCGCGCCAGGACTCCCTGCCCTCTCGCCGTCGTCACCGAATGCAGGAAGTTTCATAGATTTGCGCAACAGAACCACTAAGTAGACATACGTAGCCGATAGGCTTTCATAATATAGCCTTCCGGCACTTAGCTTGAGACATCACCAATCGCTATAACCCTCACCACATAGAGCGCTGAGTGTCTGCCTTTGCCATACACCTGAGAAAAAAGATTAAAGACTAGCCAGCGGCCTGATAGCTCTTGTGCACCCGGCCAAAGCAGCGCAGCAGTTCCGCGTAGCGCTTGCTCACCGGATGGCTCAAGTCAGTGAGTGAATCGATGCCGATGCCGTTGCGCCCCTTGTCCTTGCCAGAGCTGTGGATGTACTGGCCTTCCCCCAAATACAGCGCAACATGCGTCGTACGCTCAGGCGTGCCAAAAAAGACTAAGTCACCCGGCAGCAGGTCTGCTTGGGCCACGCGCTCGGTAAAGTCTTCTTGCTGATAAGAATCGCGAGGCAGCTGAATGCCTGCGTGATTAAAGGCCGCCTGCATGAGGCCAGAGCAATCGTAATTTGGCGCTGTGGCACCGCCCCAGAGATATTCGTTAGGCGCTGACATCGCTGAACGTGTAAAGGCGATCGCATCAGGAATTTTGGCCTGAATTTCGTCTGCACTCAGCGTGGGCGCACTGTACGAATCGGTCGCTGGCTGCAGCGTCTTCAGATGAGCCGCCGACATCCAGCCGGGGTAGTCGTCTTTGCAGCTGCATACGCGCAAAACGACTTGATTTTTTCCAACTTCCAGCAGGCGCAGGTGGTCACCTACATCGACTTGAGTAACCAATCCCTCGCAGGCTGAGGACTGGTATAGATTGATCGGCTGATGGCAAACGTATTGCTGCCGAGCCCCTCGGTAAATGTCATCTTGTACTGAATCCAGCGTCACCATTAACGTCGTCGCCCCGTTCTACCCAATAAGCTGATACCTTACCCCACCCATCCCACAATCAAAAGCATTTTCAGGCAGAGATTGCAGGGGGTATGTTGCAGGTATATAAGCAGCCACCGCTAAAATCCGTTCAGGCTGGACATCACAGCCCCTATTCAAACAGGTCTCAAAACCGCTTTTGTCCCTTTGCTCACTCACGGTAATCTAGACTACAGAAGATCTCTTGCGATGTATTCGCTTGGCCCCCGACTAGACCCTTCAAACGACCTCTTCACACCAAAGCCGCTATGACAACGACGCTTTCTGTTCAATCACCTACCATCGACAACAGCCACCTCAAGTCCCTTGACAAGCTCGATATTCCAGCCCGCCTGCTGCTAGGCCCTGGCCCGTCCAACGCCGATCCAGCTGTGCTAGTTGCGATGGACCGTCAGCCCATTGGCCACCTCGATAAAGCCTACTTGCAGCTAATGGACGAAGTGCAGGAGCTGATGCGCTACGCCTGGCAAACAAATAACCGCATGACGCTGCCGGTAAGTGGAACCGGGTCAGCGGCGATGGAAGCAACGCTGGCCAATACCGTGGAGCCCGGTGACAAGGTGCTGGTGTGTGTGAATGGCTATTTTGGCCATCGCCTGATGGACATGGCAAGCCGATATGGCGCCGAGGTCAGCCACATCAACCGCCCCTGGGGAGAGGTATTTACCGTAGAGGAGCTGCGCGCGGCGCTGGAGGCCAACCGACCCAAGATTTTGGCAATTGTGCATGCCGAAACGTCTACGGGCGTCTGTCAGCCGATGGACGGCATTGGTGAGTTGTGCCGCGAGTTTGACTGTCTGCTGCTGCTCGATACGGTCACCAGCCTGGGTGGTGTGCCCTTGTTCTTAGATAAGTGGGGCGTAGATTTGGCCTATAGCTGTAGCCAAAAAGGTCTCAGCTGCCCACCCGGAAGCTCTCCTTTTACCATGAGCGATCGCGCCCTCGAAGTGCTAAACAACCGCAAGAGTAAAGTTGCCAACTGGTATCTCGATATGTCGCTGCTCAGCAACTACTGGGGCAAGGGCCGCACCTACCACCACACTGCGCCCGTGAACATGACCTACGCTATTCGCGAAGCGCTGCGCCTGCTATCAGAAGAAGGTTTAGAAGCGCGCTGGAAGCGTCATCAAGACGCGGCAGAGCGCCTATACGCAGGGCTAGAAGACATGGGCCTAACGTGTCATGTGCCCCGCGAGTACCGTTTACATACGCTCACTACGGTTCGCATTCCAGAAGGCGTAGATGGTAAGCAGGTAACGGCTAGACTCATCGATGAGCACAATATGGAGCTGGGCGGTGGCCTAGGCGACTTGGCTGGGCAGGTTTGGCGAGTGGGCCTCATGGGCTACAACGCAACGCCTGAGAATGTAGATAAGTTCTTGGCGGCGCTGAAGCAAGTTTTGGCATAGCCTCAGCCATTCAATTCTAGGCTGAAGTAGTCCCTTAAATAGACGGTCAAATTCCGCTTCTAGAAACACAATTTCTAGAAGCGGAATTTCCTTTAAAAGCAGCCTGGACGCTTTCTAAGTTCCAGGGTGGCATTCCGTGCACTAGTATTTTAAAACACGTATTTTTTGTGTTTTTACGCTAGGTTTAAATGTATTGCAAATAACATTTAAACCTCTCAAAATGCTGATGAATCCTCAAAGGCTGCTCGCTAAGGTGCTTGGACTAAACCTCTTGGCGATCTCAGGCACTGTTCTCATCAGTGCACCTTTTGAGAAGGTATCTCGACAGTTTGATGACGGCGGATTTATTACTTATTTTTCTGTTATTCAGCTGTTCATTTTGTCTTATTATGCCTGCAAAACGTTTAAGGTGCGATCGCAAAACGTTCAGCATCCGTGGCAGTCTTCTATCGCCATCTGGGGCATTGCTAGCTTAGGGTTTTCTTTCTTGGCTTTAGACGATCTGCTGATGATTCATGAATGGTTCGACAAAGTCATTCATGGCATCGGGCAGTTTGAAGAAACAGGCATGAGCGATCGCATTGACGACCTCATCGTTGGCGGCTACGGCCTCATTGCCATTGGTTTGTTTGTACATTACCGCCACGAACTCAAAAAATATCTGAGCGTACTGCCCTACGTCATCATCGGCTTTGTGCTGATGTTTTTGATGGTCGCGGTAGACGCGCTGACCAACCGAGACGACCTGTTGCTCATGGTGTTTTCATCCGAAGTTAGCAGCAGCATTATGAGCTGGATCATCGTCCCTGAAGAAGGACTCAAACTACTCTCCGAAGCCTTCCTAATTGTGGCTGCACATACCTGCTACCACATGGCAAAACGTCAGAACACGCCCTTTAGCTCTAGCGGGCAACCCAATAATACCGTTCCTCAGCCAACGAAGGCCAAACTATCTACAGGGCCTACCGATTAAATAACAGATTCTTTTTTAGAAAAGTCTCTGCCCCCCTTTGCGACAGTAACGTCGCAAAGGGGGGTCTAACCCTCACCAGACTGAAACTGCTTTATCTCACAAACGTAAAGCTAACCGTTTCATTCACATCTACTCGGCCCAAGTCACGAGTACTGATGCCGTTGCGGCTGCTGCCAACATAAGACGATTGAGCCCGCCCAATTTTTAGTGTGATTTCGCCCCCGTCAGCTAAGGGGATTAGGCCAGCGTGCACCGCTGCCAAACAAACCGAAGAATTTCCTGAGTACACATCTGTTCCCCACACATAGTCATCTAGCAAGGGATCAGGCACACAGTTATAGGTAAATTCTTGGTTGAGCTGGTTTGGATGAGTGTAGTCAGACACATCAAAACGCACATAAATATCTTGAACGCGAGAGGCTCTCTCAATCGACATCACCCGATCTTCCTCGACTTGAGCGGCAAATCCTTCAGTATCAAAGAAGATAAAACTGCCGCTGCCGCTCACTGCATCCTCACTGCTGACACCGTTCACGTTACTACCAGGATAGGCCGGCTGTCCTGGCAAAATTGACAGCAGCACCTCACCCCCACTAGCCGCCGTAATTTTGCCAGCATGCACCGCCGCGCTGCACACAGAAGAATCGTCCGTGTAAATAATACTTCCTCTCACAGAATCGATCGTGCCGCTAGGCGGACAGACAAAGGAAAAAGTTTGTCCGTTCTGACCACGTAGGTCGGTGGCATTGCTGCTCCAGGAGATAGTAGGGGCCGCCACTGCTGCTGAACCGGTTACAGCGATTGTCGCTAGCGAAGAAATGGCGATTAACAAACGGGCTAGCTTTTTGTTGGTCATAGGAGTTACCGTAGTCTTGAATATTGCGAGATTATCTAAAAAAGATTGGGTTGCCTTGAAGTCAACAAAGTCTTTTTATAGCTTTCTGCACCTACAGATTTCCGCACTTTGCTATAGCTTCAGCAACTAAGAATAGTAATAACCCTCAAGCTACACCCCTTAAGCTGTAAAGCACTAAAAGCACCCTCTCACAGTTATCAAAATTCCCGCTATCTCAAGCTGATTAGATCAGCACAAGTCTCTATTTTATGATTTCACAGGCTCTATACGGCTACAGAGCCTCCGTGTTTTCTTTGCAGGACGAGTCATCTGCCATTAATACTGAAGGCAACGTTAATGGCAAGAAACCTTGATGCACGCTCATAGAAGTGGGAAAGCTTAAACCGTATGAATTCTCTTATGCCTAGTCGTTGTTTAGCTTGGCTTTGACCAGTGCAAAACAGTGTATTAATGGAGCGAGACAGAAATTTCTACCCTGTGGGCGATCGCAGGCAGCTTAGGCGGCGCGATCGCCCAGCACAAAACAGAACAGAAGCTACAAGAACTCAACTACAGTTTAGAAACTCGAGTCGCCCAAAGAACCGAGGCATTAACCGCTGCAAATATAGAGCTGTCAGCCGCAATGAAATCATTAAAAGCAGCGCAGGCACAGCTTATTCATACGGAGAAAATGTCGAGTTTAGGTCAACTCGTAGCAGGCATCGCTCACGAAATCAATAATCCCACCAATTTTATCCACGGCAATCTTAAGCACGCGCAGCAATATGTAGAGGAGCTGCTAGCGCTAGTCGAGATCTACCAGTATGACCGCAGACGTTCAAGCCAAAATATTCGATCCTTTTTTCACCGCCAAACCGATCGGCAAAGGCACTGGCTTAGGACTATCTATCGCTCATCAGGTCATCGTGCAAGAACACAGCGGAGAAATCATTTGCCAATCAGCGCTCAACGAAGGAACAACTTTTAAGATTTTGATACCGATAAAACAGTCAGTAGTCAGCTAGACAAAGTCAGGCTCTTCACTACGCACTTGTCTATGCTTCAAAAGAGACCATGTACCAACAAATCCAGCTCCAACTAAACCCTAATCTCTCATATCTCGTAACCGTCTCGCTAACCGATCCTCTCGCGCTCTTCTAGCCGCTAGCTTCGCACGTATTCCTCGCCCAATAATTACCATCGGCAATACCGCAGGCACAAACGCTAATAACAGCAGCGGATCGCCTGCCACCACTACCATCACTAAACTCGGTACAAAAAAGACAACCACGCCCGCGATCAACACCCACCACGGAATTCCGCCGCTCGCCAAACCTCTATAGGCCCGGCCTTCTAGCTCAATGCGAGACATTGGCGCAAGGCCAGAGGGCGCACGCTCAATGACTGGCGGTGGCGGTGGCGGCACTTCTGTAAATCGCTGCCGATTGGCCGCCTCTGCATCGGTAAAAAACTGCTGGTACTCGTTGGCACTCATGGTATTGCTTAAATCGCTAGCGCGAATCGCTCTCTTCACTGGGCTTTCTTCAGTGTATGAAGCAGCCGCCCGCACATCTATTACCCTTGCGGGTACGTCCTCTGCATGAGGGGTGATACACCAGCTAATCTAGAAAATCCTGAAAAAGAGCACTCGCTACGCCATCAGCTGAGCCATCACATCATCCTGATACGTTTTAAATGCGGGCAGTTCTCTAGTTTCTTGAGTGCGCGATCGCCCCAAATCCACTTCAATCTCCTTACGCACCGTCCCTGGCCTCGCCGTCATCACATAAATTCGCTGCGACAAGAACACCGCCTCTCTCACATCGTGCGTAATCATCAAAATGCTGGTGCCGGTTCTCTCCCACAGGTCCAACATAAACTGCTGCATAGTCTCTTTTGTCTGCACGTCTAGCGCACCAAACGGCTCGTCCATGAGCAGAATTTTGGGCCGACTCGTGAGCGCGCGGGCGATCGCAACTCTTTGCTTCATCCCCCCCGACAGCTGCTTTGGCAGCGCCTGCGCAAACTGCGTTAGCCCCACCATCTCCAAAAAATAAGACGCCTGTTCGCGTCGCACACTCTTCTCTACCCCTTGCAGCTTCAAGCCAAACTCCACATTCTTCTGCACCGTCATCCACGGGTACAGCGTATAGTCTTGAAACACCATGCCCCGGTCCGCCCCCGGCCCAGTCACCCGTTCACTATCCACCTCAATCCATCCTGCAGTTGGCACCTCTAGCCCTGCAATTAACCGCAGCAGCGTCGATTTCCCTGAGCCAGAAGCCCCCACCACACAGACGAACTCTCCATCATCCACATACAGATTCACGCCCTTTAGGGCCACCACGGCGCCCTTCGGCGTTGCAAACTGCTTATGTAAATCAGAGAC
This sequence comes from Cyanobacteria bacterium J06598_1, assembly GCA_038529685.1. Classification (GTDB taxonomy): domain Bacteria; phylum Cyanobacteriota; class Cyanobacteriia; order Phormidesmidales; family Phormidesmidaceae; genus Phormidesmis. The sequence continues at coordinate 22,538 of JBCBDN010000013.1, forward strand.
TTCTAAATGCATGGGAAGATACAACAAAAATGAAAATGAAAATCTTCAGCAGCCACAGGCAAATGCTGACTTAAAAAGATGAGCAGCCACTAATCTACCGCCCATTTGCAGGTTGCTTTCAACAACATTCTTAAAGCGAAGTCGGCAAAGAAACCGATTAAACCCAAAACAATCAGATAGGCAAAAATCTCATCTGTCCTAAAGAACTTCTGCGCGATCGCAATTCGCTTCCCTAGCCCTTCATTGGCCGCAATTAGCTCCGCCACCACCACCAAATTCCAAGCCGCCGCCATATTGATGCGAAACGTATCCAAAATATTTGGCACCACATAGGGCGTAATCACTTGCATCAGCGTCTGCACCCGCGAGCCGCCCAGCGTGTACGTCGCTTCTAGTAAATGCTTCGGCACAAACTTCACCGCATCCATAATCATCAGCGTATTGAAAAAGATCACCCCAATAAAAATCAGCGCAATCTTGGGCGCTTCATCGAGCCCTAGGTAGATAATCAGCAGCGGAATAAAGGCAGGGGCGGGCATGTAGCGAACAATGCCAATAATGGGTTCAAGCAGCGATCGCACTGAAGCAAACGCCCCCATCGCAATTCCCAAAGGGACTGACAGCAGCGAGGCAAAGAAAAACCCAGCCCCCACCCGAAAAAGGCTCGCTTTCACATCATCAAAAAATAAGCCCTTCTCCAGCAATCGGCCAAAAGCCCCCACCACATCAACCGGCGAAGGCAAAAACTTAGGATTCACCAGCCCGCTGCCAGACAGTAACCACCACAGCACCAGCGGCACCACTATCGAAGTCAGTCGCAAAATCCAGTCCAGCCGAGCTGGGATAGGCTCACCTAGGCGCCAAAACAGTCGCGGCTTGAGACTGCCACGATCGGCTAACGGCTTACTGGGCGATCGCGCCGAAAAAGCACTCTCAGCCATTCAAAATACTCCTTTTCTCATAAACGTCACCGCAAAAAAGAGTTGACGAGACCCATCGATACCCAAACCCATTCAGCCTCAAACCCATCTAAGCCTAGACCAGGCAAACACACTGATCCAACAAAAAAGGTGCCCTCAGAACTATTTACTGAGAGCACCGCATTAAAGATCAATCTCGCGTTACTCTGCGGCCAACGCCTGGACGAACTGATCGTTAAAGATAGGCGCTAGCTCAGGCGCTTCAGGAATAAACCCAACACCCACCATAAACTCGGCCATCTCAACCGCCGCCGAGGGCATGTACTCAATTCCCTCACCTTCGCCAAAGGCTTCGAGGTTCTCCTCTAGCGTAAATATCCGAGTGCCTTCTTTCAGTAGCTGTAGCTCTTCTACCGTGACATCTGCTCTAGCCGCCATAATCTCATCAGCTTTTTCAGGATTCTCTTCCATAAAGGCCAACGTATCGAACCACGTTTTTACAATCGCCTGCACGTCATCCGGGCGCTCATCAATAATCGTTTGACTCATTACCAATAGGTCAGGAATCGCCCCAGGGAAATCGTTAGAGGTCACCAGCTCTTTACTGCCTTCACGCTCCAAAGCCGTCAACCAAAAAGGCGGAAACGCGCCTACCGCATCAGCCTGCCCCGCTGCAAAAGCAGCCGCTGCCGCCCCTGTTTCCAAAGGCAAAATCTCTACGTCATCGCGGGAGAGACCTTCTTCTTCCAGCGCCAAGCTGAGTAAAAAGTCATCGACGACGCCTTCTTCTACCGCGACTTTCTTACCTTTAAGATCTGCAACAGTATCAATGCCTTCTGCAACAATAATTTTGTCGTTGCCCGCAGAGTTGTCGTTGACCAACACTGCCACCATGCCATTAGCCGCGTCCGCCGCAAATGAAATCGTGTCGTTAAGCGTTTGGCAGTTGCCGTCTAGCTGGCCAGCAGCTAATGCCTCCATCGACTCTACGTAGCCATCGAACCAACGCATTTCCACATTGACATTGTTGGCCGCAAATAGCCCTTCTTGCTCTGCGATCGCCCAGGGCCACCAACCGGCCCAGTTGCTATAGCCAATCACAATCGGTGGCGCAGCATCTGCCGCTGTATCGCCACCGCTGTCGCTAGCACCACCACAACTCACAGTCACCAGCATTGTGCAGAAAAAGGCTAAGCACAACGAAGCAAAACGACGTCTTCTCATAGGGGATCAACTCAAACCAAAAACTAAAACAAGAACAGCATTAAACCATCAAACAGAACCAAATACTGGTCACACGTAGCACTATTTGTTCGTTATTAGGGAGTGCTATTTTGAAGAGCGCTGTTTGAAAATACTGCCCAGAAACTACACTATCAGGTCTTTACGCATTTACTCGTTAGCACTGATACGTTTTGCCACTTTTAGCCTCCGTATGTTTACGCAGCTAGTCCATAAAGCATTCACAGGCAGAAAACACGGTTCTGTAGGCACGCCATGCCGCTAAAGGAGCACGTCGACGAGCCCGAAAAAATGCAAACCAAAACATAAAAGCACCTATGTAACGTCATCGCTGTAGATACAAATAAACCCCAATACAAGGGCATCTAAGGGACAAGAGCCAGTCAGACTCTATGCCTTCCCAGCCAGTTCAAGAGCATCCGTCTGTAGCGTTACTACACGTCTCACCCAGTCGAACCAGTCTGTTAACCCTTCACCGCTTTTAGCTGAGACCGGGATAATTGTTACGTTTGAATTGAGCTGACGAACATTGCTGACAATCGTCTCCACATTCACATCCAAATGCGGTGCCAAATCCATTTTCGTAATCAACAAACAATCCGCTTCTCGAAACATAATGGGGTATTTCAGCGGCTTATCTTCTCCTTCGGTGATACTCAGCAGCGCTACCTTTGCATGCTCTCCCACCTCAAATTCGGCAGGGCACACCAGGTTGCCAACATTCTCCACAAACATCAGCTCAAAATCTTCAGCCGTTTGTTCATGAGAGAACTGATGGAGCCCACCAGCCACCATCTTGGAATCCAAATGGCAAGCACGACCGGTGTTAATACCCACCACCGGCACGCCATGCTGACGCAGACGATCCGCATCGAGCTGCGTGGTCATATCTCCTTCGATAACAGCCATTTGCAGCTCGCTTTGTAGCCCCTGCAACGTTTTCTCTAATAGCTGCGTTTTGCCCGACCCCGGCGAACTCATCAAATTGAGGCAGGTAATGCCCCATTGATTCAGGCGATCGCGATTTTCATTAGCTCCATGCTGATTGGCATGCAGCAAATTCATCTCCAAAGCAGCATCAAACGTTTGGTGCATAAAAAGCCCTAATTAATCTGCGCACTTGTATTTGACTACCGGCCATCTGGCTACCGATATAGAAATCAGTATTTACCGAAGGTCTCAATCGTATTTTCATACATACCATACTTCTGGAACACAAAAAGCAACGTGCCTTTCATTCGGGAACAGTGAGCGCAAACTCCACACGACCAATTTTGAGTTCACGTCCTGAGCGAATATCATCCATCGGGCTCTGACAGGTGGGGCAACCATACTGCAACCCCATCTCAGGCCGATACTCCAGCTGACAAGTATGGCAAAACGCAATCAGCGGCGTTTCATCAATCACCAGCTCCACACCTTCTAAAAACGTACCCTGCGTCTGCGCTGAGAACGCGAACTGCAAACCCGCAGGCTCCACACAGGTAAACTCACCCACCGTCAAGTGAACTTTTTCTACAGCAGGATGTCCGGGCTGCTCAGCGAGCCAGTCCCTCACGGTAAAAATGAGGGCTTTCGTCATATCAGTCTCATGCATAAGTCATTCTCGCTTGCCTGCAAGCCCTAGTCCCCGATAGCTAACCGGTGACTGAGCGAAAGCCGAAGCTATTGCCAACCACTGCCTACATCCATATTGGCCGTTTCACTGATGTAGCTTGCCTTTCCTGGTCTCGGCAGCTGGCCCGACAGCACCAGGTGCGCCATCGTATCGCAAATCACCCGCGTCGCCATCAAAGAGGTGATGTCGCTAATGTCGTAAGGGGGCGACACTTCTACAATCTCTAGGCCGCATACGGGCGCTTTCTCCACGATTTTTCCTAGCATGTACAGCGCTTCTCGGGGCAGCAAACCACCGGGTTCTGGCCAGCCTGTCCCTGGCACAAAGCCCGCATCAATACAGTCAATATCAAAGCTAATGTAGACGCAGTCTGTGCCATCTAGGGCCCGCTCCAGGGCAAAATCAACCGCAGCATCTAAACCCATTTCTGTAATGTCTGTCACGGTCAAAATGTTGGTTGCCCGCTCTCGGCACACCTTGACGCCCGGACGCGGCACCTGCCAGCCACCAATGCCCAGCTGTACCAGGTTCTTAGCCGGAGCGTTGTCCATATTCGTCGCATGGAACCACGGACAGGTATGCATCCGTTCATCCAAGTCGGTCTCTTGGGTATCGACATGGCGATCGAAGTGAATGATCACCACTTTCTTATCGCCCAAATGGCGGCAAACCCCTCGCACAGTAGGGAAGCCAATAGAATGATCGCCCCCCAAAATAATGGGGAACGCACCAGAGCTAAAAATATGAGCAATCCCCTTAGAGATCTGATCGAAGGACTTCTCGTTGTTAGCCGGGATGGTAAAAATATCGCCCACATCGCACATGGTAATGCTCTCGCGCAGGTCCACGCCCAGTTCAAAGTTATAGGGCGTGTACAGCGCTGAAATTCTCCGAATGCCTTGGGGCCCAAAGCGAGTGCCGGGGCGGTAGGTCGTACCCGAGTCATGGGGCACACCCACAATTGCCACGTCATATTCGCCCACTTTGCGCACGTCCTCTAGGTAGGGCGCTTTCATAAAAGTGGTGATACCGGCGTAGTGCGGCAGCTCGCCTCTTGAGAAGGTTGGAATCGATCTGTCGCGAATGCTCTCAGCCGCTTCCAGACCAAACTCTAGCCCTCTATCAACTTCTTGTTGCCAACCTGTCAGCGGCAGCCGAGCTTCTTTTTCTAAAGCGTACTCGGCTTCACTACGGTCAGCGCCATCGGGCGCATTAAACGTCGGTTGATCACTCATAGCAGATCCATTAACCAAAACAACAGCCGTCACTGGCTAGCATGCTCAGCGACACGTCAAAAGAGAGATAAAAGCAGTAAACAGCAACAACTTGCTAGAAACGGCTGACTTAGGCCAGCAAGCTGCCAAAAGCAGAAATATTTCTGTTGTCAACGAGAAGAAATACCTACTTTTAAGCAAAGAGAATTATCTAAAAAGCACTGAATAAAAGAGCAATGAAAGCAGCGAAACAGCCCAATATCGTTAACCCCTCCTCACAATACTAAAAATTGCCTCAATCTTAAATACTGTTTGAGTTGCTGTTTGCACCTGAAGCCACCAGAGAATCAGGTCAAGAACAGAGTAGAAAGGGGATCAATCTTGAATATAAACATACGTTAAGCTGTAAAAAGAACAACTTAGTGTTCTTATCTCCATCGCTTTTTCACCGCTTTGTCCACCCACTGATTTAGCTTTGTCCACCCACTG
>JBCBDN010000014.1:0-12893 GCA_038529685.1 Cyanobacteria bacterium J06598_1
GATCGCGCCACCACTCGCTACGGCTACCTCTCCAGATTACGACCCAACATAAGTCGAGGAGAAGTCGGGTTTACCGCACCTAACGTCATACTCAGCCCGATTATCCTTGAATTGAGAACGTACGAAAGATCCAGACTGAATGACCACTATGGGCGAGAGATTGGGTGAGCTATCTTCCTCGATTGAGGATAGAGACGTAGACATGCCACAGGATGAGAGTGCGCATTACGGTGAGGCGATCGCAGCTATCACCAAACTCATCGACCAGCTCGATCTTTCCCCTAGAGAACGAACCGGCCTAGAAACCGATATCACCCACCTGAACAGCGTCCTCAACAAGCTGAAAAATCAGGTCATTCATATTGCAGTGTTTGGCATGGTGGGCCGAGGGAAGTCGTCTTTACTCAACGCGCTGGTGGGTCAGCCGATCTTTGAAACCGGGCCGCTACACGGCGTAACTCGGCTGGCAGAAGGCATTGAATGGAAGGTAGACCAAGCAGACGAGCACATCTACCGGGCTGAGCTATCAGGCGAGTCACGCTCCCGGGTGGAGCTGATCGATACACCGGGGATTGATGAAGTAGAAGGGGATCAGCGGCAGGCGATCGCCCACAAAATCGCCCGTCAGGCCGATCTCATCCTATTTGTGATTGCAGGTGATTTGACACAGCTAGAGCACGACGCGCTCAGTGAGCTCTGCAGAGCGGGTAAGCCTGTACTGCTGGTGTTTAACAAAACTGATCAGTACTCACCTGGTGACCAGGCGATGATACTGGCCAAGCTACAGGAAGATCATTTAGTCAATCTGCTCCCGCCTGAGAACGTCGTTGTTGCCGCAGCGGCTCCGCTGGTGGTAAGCGCTGTGCGACAGGCAGATGGACAGCTGGTGACGCGTCGAGAGAGAGCCGCTGCCGATGTGAGCACTTTGAAGCTGAAGATTTTAGAGATTTTGAACCGAGAAGGGAAGGCATTGGTGGCGCTAAATACGCTGCTATATGCAGATGAGGTGAACGAGCGGGTGGTGGCACAGAAACTGGCTCTGCGCGATCGCGCTGCCGACGACACCATCTGGAAAACAGTGATCACCAAGTCCATCGCCGTTGCTCTCAACCCGGTTACCGTCATCGATTTACTCAGCGGCGCAGCCATTGATGTAGCGCTCATTGTGGCGTTAGCCAAGCTGTACGGATTGGAGATGACGCAGAAAGGGGCCACTCAACTGCTGAAAAAGATTGCCGTTTCTCTAGGAGGGCTTACCGTGAGCGAGTTGGCGATTACCTTTGGCCTCAGTGGATTGAAGAGTGTACTGGCAGCAGCAGCGATTCCGACCGGGGGACTGACGGCGAGTCCTTATGTATCGGTAGCGTTAGCGCAGGCGACGGTGTCGGGAGTGTCTACCTATGCGATCGCCCAAGTCACCAAAACCTATTTGGCCAACGGAGCGACCTGGGGTAAGGGCGGACCGAAAGCCATTGTCACCGAAATTTTGAGCGATCTCGACGAAGCCTCCATCATGAAAAAGATTCGAGAGGAGCTCTCCACCAAACTCGATCTAAAAGCCCATTGGAAACAGTAATGGAGGATGCCGTGTCCACAATTTATTGTCTAGCCCAAAAATAAACCCGGCGGTTCTATCAAAAAGAATCACCGGGTTTGCTCTGTCAGAATTAGGGTTTAAACCTAGCCACCACTAGAAGAGCCACCCACGCCACCAGCAGAATTAATAAAGTCGGTCGGGCCATCGTAACCAGAAGCTTCTGCTAGGGTCTCTAAGCTTTGAGAACCCGATAAGAACTCACCGTTGACCTCCCAGGTGGGGAAGCCCGTGACCCCAGGCACGCTCTGACACAGCGCCGTTTGAGACTTTTGACCATCAGGGGCACATTCAATGTAAGGAATCTGCTTCGCCGCATCCCTACCAAATAGCTGCTTTTGATCGAAGCAGTGAGGACACCAGTAAGCGCCATACATCTTGGCATCTATTTCCGTAAGATGCTTAGCCAACGCAACTTCAGACGCGCTAGAAGGATTAGTAATCGGCGCGGTTACGCCATTGCCTGGGACGGGATCGCCGGTAGACTGAGCACTCAGCGGCCCACCTGGAGCGGCATAAACACCTAGTGTTGCCACCAGAGAAACCATCGCAATAATGGCACCTGAAAACAGCAGCTGACCTCGGTCATCCCAACGACGACCCAAAAGCGTCAGCACAAACATCGTCACAGTAAACAGTGCCGACCCGAGGCAGTAAGGGCACACCGCCTGGATTTTCGTCGCTAGCACGTACATCAAAAACGCACTAAAAATCATCATGCCGGTGGCGCCGACAAACAGCAGCGGCCATGTCAGCCCCTCTAGCTTGACGCGAAGATCTTTGTTGTTTTCTGGACTAACTACTAGCGGAGCAACGGCCAGCGCCAGCATCGATAAATAAGCCAAACACCCGAAAAGCGTTAGCGGTTGACCGAGAATGGTGGCCCAGGCACTGGAGAGAACTTTGCCACAGCCGCTGCCGCAAGCCGCGTCACCACTGGTGAGTCGCATGAAGGTGAGATAGCCGGTACCGGCAGCACCAACAGCAGCGATCGCGCCGATCATCGGGCGAGACCACTTATGAATCCACAGCGTTTCTTGGCGACGACGTCTCATGTGAAAGAACTCAGCGAATGGGTGAATAAGAATCGAGGTAATTGAGTATCAATACTAATTGAATTATGAGAGCAACAGTGGGCCCTCAAACATTTCAAAGTAAAAGAATATCCAGAAGCAAGATATAGAAGGAGAGGCTTAGACCAACGTACCCCCAATCAAGAAAGTTCAATCAAGAAAATTCTGTTACGGAAGTGCACAACGATGGAACGCGCAATGACAGCCATACAAAATACAGCTACATCAAATACAACCAACTCAAATATAGTCAAAAGACCTAAAAATTGACATGCCGCAGTAGCTAACTTAACCAATCGCCATTGGATGCTGTTCAGCGAGCGGCTGCGTAGGCATTGCGGCCAAACCCTCTGAGAGCGCTGTCACAAACTGGCGCGCTCGAATCGGATCTATCGGCTGCTCGATATCGCCTTTGCGCTTCAAAGAACTCGAAACAATCACGCCGTCAGCTGAGCGAATTAGTTGAGGAATGTTCTCCCAACTCGCGCCGCTACCAATAAAGACAGGCACATCACCCGCAGCCTGCTTCGCCAGCTGCAAATCTTCCAGCCCGGGGGGGCTGCCCGTCATCCCACCAGACAAAATCACACCGTCGGCCAAACCGCGCTGAATCGTCTCTTGCACCGCCGTTACAATACTGGGCGAACCTAAAGGTTGCGCATGTTTAACTAGCACATCAGCAAATATCTTGACCTCTGAGCCCAGCTCACGGCGGTAGCGCAGTAGGTCGTGAGCTTCTCCTTCTATCAAGCCTTGGTCCGTGGCCATAATACCTGTCAGTACATTGACTCGAATGAAACTAGCACCTGTACAGGTTGCGATCGCAATCGCACTTCTCGCATCGTTACGTAGCACATTCACCCCAATCGGTAACGGCACCAGCTGAGCAAGGCGTTGCACCACCATCGTCATCGCACTGACCACCACCGGGTCTACCTGAGACTTTGGGAAGGGAGCATCAAAGAAGTTTTCGACAATTAGGCCGTGCACACCACCAGAGGCCAAGGCCGTTGCCTCTTGTTCAGCTCTTGCAATCACAGCGTTGAGATCACCCTGCCAACGAGGAGACGTTGGTAAAGGCAGCAGATGAATCACGCCAATTGCAGGATTGGCCGTCTTAAAAATTGGAGTTAAGTCCACGGTGTTTTTATCTCGGACTCGGCATCTGAAAGTTTGTACATCTGATAAGACATCACCTATGCACGGCGCTGGTATACAGCGCTAGAAACCTAGCGAATGTATTCGCACAGTTGTCTATAAAAATGTGGAGCAAAAAGCAGAGGTCTCTGAAGATCTACCTTAACAGTCAACGTTGAGACTTTGAGCCCTGATTTTTTGAGGCCTATGCCAGTGAAATGGGCCCTAACCGCTATTTTCCTCTCGTCAATTGTGTAGTTATGTTATGATTCTTTACAGAGGAGATACACATTCTGTTCCGAAGTTGCCTTCTAACAGAAGAGCATTGCTGTCATCACCAGCAGGCTCATGCGGCTAACCCATAGATATCGATATCAAGCTTACCGATATCGGCAGTGCATCCTCTAAAATCAAGGATTATCAAATTTCTTAAGCATCTGCGTTCGAGCAAGTTCAACCAGTAGGTTTAACGATGTAGAGCGAGCAGCAGATCGCTGACAGAGAGCTGAGCACTGAATTTCACTAGAGAGTATTTTATGGGACACAAGCCCACGATCGCCATTTCGCACCTCGGCTGTGAGAAAAACCGAGTTGATAGCGAACACATGCTGGGTCTGCTGGTAAAGGCTGGCTACGGCGTTGATGCCAACGAAGAACTCGCTGACTATGTCATTGTCAACACCTGTAGCTTTATTCAAGAGGCGCGTGAAGAATCGGTGCGGACACTGGTAGAACTGGCCGAAGCTAACAAAAAAATTGTCATCACCGGGTGCTTAGCTCAGCATTTTCAAGACGAGCTGCTCGACGAGATTCCTGAGGCGGTGGCGCTAGTGGGGACAGGCGACTATCACAAAATTGTCAATGTAATTGAGCGGGCAGAAGCTGGTGAGCGGGTTAAGGCCGTTTCGGCTGAACCGACTTACATCGCCGATGAAACAGTGCCGCGCTATCGTACAACCTCTGAAGGTGTGGCCTACGTGCGGATTGCCGAAGGCTGTGACTACAAATGTGCATTTTGCATTATTCCTCATCTGAGAGGGAAACAGCGATCGCGCCCTATCGAGTCCATCGTGGCTGAAGCCAAACAGCTGGCAGCTCAAGGCGTGAAAGAACTCGTCCTAATCTCCCAAATCACCACCAACTACGGCGTTGATATCTACGGAAAACCCCAGCTCGCAGAACTGATTCGGGCGCTTGGCGAAGTAGACGTTCCCTGGGTGCGTATGCATTACGCCTACCCAACCGGTCTCACACCTGCTGTTATCAGTGCCATCCAAGAAACTGACAACTTCCTCCCTTACTTAGACTTGCCTTTGCAGCACTCTCACCCACAAATGTTGCGGTCCATGAACCGTCCCTGGCAGGGTCAAGTCAACGACGAAATTATTCAGAACCTCAAGGCTGCCCTACCCGATGCTGTCCTCAGAACGACTTTCATCGTTGGCTTCCCTGGCGAAACAGAAGAGCAGTTCGCCCATCTGCAAGCCTTCGTACAGCGCCATGAGTTTGATCATGTCGGCGTCTTCACCTTCTCCCCTGAAGAAGGCACCGCCGCCTATGAGCTGCCGAACCAAATCGAGCAATCAGTCAAAGCAGCGCGACGCGCGACGCTCATGCTTGCCCAGCAGGAAATCTCCTTCCGTCGCAACCAGGCAGAGGTAGGCCGGACGGTCAACGTGCTAATTGAGCAAGAAAATCCATCTACCGGCGAACTGATAGGCCGTAGTGCCCGCTTCGCACCAGATGTAGACGGCCTAGTATACGTCAAAGGCCATTCGGCCCTAGGCCAGCTCGTCCCAGTCAACATTGAAGCAGCTGATACCTACGACCTATTCGGATCAGTTGTTCCAGTCGAGGCGAGAGGCTCAACCGAGCCCGTTTCAGCAGCCTACTGATATGTCGGGGATACCCGATGCAGATGCTTCGAGATCGTCACCTGCTCTACCTTAAAAATCTTCAAACACGCTGAGTAGCGCCCGCTCACACCCATAAAAAACTTCCTTTTATTCTTTTTCCCCCGATAAATTGCAATGACCTCTTCTTTTGCCGACCTAGGACTCTCCACAAAATGCGTTGGTCATCTCACAGAGATGGGCTTTGAAAGACCCACCGCCATTCAGGAGCAAGCCATCCCCCAGCTGCTTTCTGGCCACGACATCGTGGGATTGGCCCAAACGGGTACTGGGAAAACAGCCGCCTTCTCACTGCCCATCCTAGAGCAGGTCAACCCCAATAATCGCTATGTGCAGGCACTCGTACTCACCCCGACCCGTGAGCTAGCAATGCAGGTCTCCCAAGCATTGGAGAGCTTCAATGTAGACCAAAAAGTTTATGTCACAGCCGTTTATGGTGGCCAAGCCATTGACCGACAGCTGAACCGACTACGCCGGGGCTCACAAGTCGTTGTGGGTACGCCGGGGCGCGTCATTGATTTAATCGGACGCGGCGGGCTAGTGCTCGATCAGCTAAGTATGATGATTCTGGATGAAGCCGATGAAATGCTCAACATGGGCTTCATTCAAGATGTAGAGAAGATCTTGTCTCACACGCCAGATGAACGGCAAACTGCCTTCTTCTCAGCCACGATGGAGCCAGCGATTCAAAAGCTCTCAACCCGCTTTTTGAAGTCACCGATTACAGTGAGCGTTGAACCACAAAAAGCATCAACTGCCCGAATTAAACAGATTTCATACATCGTGCCAAGAGGTTGGAGCAAGCCCAGAGCACTCGTGCCTATCTTAGAGATGGAGGATCCTGAGTCAGCTATTATTTTTGTGCGAACGCGCCGTACTGCTGCAGAGCTTACTCGCCAGCTTCAGGCCGCTGGCCATAGCGCTGATGAGTATCATGGCGACTTGACCCAGTCTCAAAGAGAGCGGCTCCTGCAAAGATTCCGCCAAAGACAGGTACGGTGGGTGGTTGCAACCGACATCGCAGCCCGAGGCATCCACGTTGATGACTTGAGCCACGTCATCAACTACGAGCTGCCTGATAATTTGGACAGCTACGTTCACCGCATTGGGCGCACAGGTAGGGCAGGCAAGGAAGGCCGAGCCGTCTCCATCGTTACTCCGCTTGAAAAATATAAGGTTACCCGAATCGAGAAGCGCTTTAATACCCAGGTGGAATACTGCAAGGTGCCAACACAGGCCCAAATTGCAGCTCGTCATTTGGAAAAGCTCCAAACTCGCGTTCGCGAAGCCGTTACCAGTGAGCGACTCGCCTCCTTCCTGCCAATCGTTTCTCAGCTGGGCGAAGAGTATGACATTCGCACGATTGCAGCAGCAGCTTTACAAATGGCCTACGACCAAGCGCGTCCTGCACACTTAAGAACTGATGAAAACATAGGTAAAAGCAAGCCAACGCCAAAACCTAAGCTTTTGCCCAAGCGTAGAACTGAAGCAGCTGAGATGGAGAGAGCCACTAGTAAAGAGTCTTCTGAAGCGATTGAAAAGGAGTCCGTTGAGGCCAGTAACTAGCTTTATTCTGAGGTGTGGGTTCTGAGGTGTGGGTTCTGAGGTGTGGGTTCTGAGGTGTAGCCCTTGCTAGCGCTTCCAGTAGGAAACAACTGGAAGCGTGTCGGTGTATTGGCTCATACAGATTCTCCTGATGGGTAGCCTAAGATAAAAGGAATATAGCTTCTAGAACTTTGCTATACGATCTTTTATCTTTAGCACCATATCTGAGGGAGAGGTAAGCGATGTTGGTCATTTTAATAGACAACAAGCTAGTAGCCCCTGAAACAGTTTGTCAATGTTGCCCTATGGCTAGTCAGAAAGGGCAGCCGCGCTGGCAGGCAGGAAAACTGCGCTGTGGTCGTCCGGTCGACAAAGCACTCAAGGAAAGCCCCGTACAGTACGAATGCACGATGGGGTTTCGAGTGGCTGAGTTAGCTGATTAAGGCTGCTTTTCCGTCATCGGCAAGCCGCAGGATGGATACAAGGCAGGTATTAACTAAGATATGCTGTGTCTAGGCTAGAGCAGTACGTCTGATTTTTGTCGCAAATACGTTTCAAACTATTAAAAGGAGTCTGTTATGAATGGTTCCGCAACCCCTCTAGATAGAGGCTTTGCATCTTTAGCCTATGTAATGCCGTTGGCATCAGCACTGAGTGTGGGCCTGCCGTTCTTCAGCTTTTTGAATGAGCAGGCGCCTCAAGTGCTCAAGATTTTTTCACTGCTGCTGCTGCCCGTGATGCCACTTATAGAAATAGAGAGATCCGGATTTTGGGGTCTTATTATCTTTATTGCGCTGTTCGCTTTCGTAGTGCAAAACACCAACATCAGCCGGTTTATTCGCTTCAACGTACTACAGGCTATTTTAGTTAGCTTTGTGATTTCGGTAGGGGGCCTAGCCGTCGGCATTTTGGGGCCTTTGACGCAAGGGCTATTGGGCGAAACGCTGTTGAATGTTCTATTTCTGGGTGGAATGGCTATTGTGGTCTACAGTATCGTCCAGTCGGTTTTAGGTCGCTATGCTGAGATTCCGACTATTTCAGAAGCGATTAATATGCAGCTTCCATAGCAGCTTGCTGAAGTCAGCCACCTTGATGATAACTACTGAAGCGCCAGCTCTTTTGAGACTGGCGCTTCTTCTTGGGATCTTGAGTGCACGACATTTTCCAAGCAACCGATGCCTTCTATTTCTATCCGAATGCGATCACCTACTTCCACTGGCCCCACCCCTTCTGGCGTCCCCGTCAGCACCACATCTCCTGGCAGCAGCGTCATCGTCTGGCTAATGTGAGCCACCAGCTGTTCTGGCGAAAAAATCATCTGAGCAATCGACGCTGACTGACGCGGTGTAGGCTCACTATTCACAAAGGTTTGCAGGTGAGCGCCCGCTGGAATTTCTCGAACCAGCCAAGGGCCCAAAGGACAGAAAGAATCAAATCCCTTTGCTCGAGTCCACTGACCGTCTGTTTTTTGTAGGTCGCGAGCCGTTACGTCGTTCGCGATGGTGTATCCCCATATTTTGCTGCGAGCTTCTGCGGGCTCACAGTGAAAACACCGCTTGCCAATCATGATGGCGAGCTCACCTTCAAAATCGACCCGCTGAGACTGGGTCGGATAGAAAATAGGCGCCTCAGCTGCGATGACAGCCGTTGGGGGCTTCATAAAAAGCAGCGGCTGCTGGGGCAGTTCATTGCCAAACTCAGCGGCATGCTTTGCGTAGTTGCGGCCAACCGCAATCACCTTGGAGGGCGCGCAAGGAGCCAGCAACGTATAGTCGCTAACAGACAGCACTTGCTCAGTCATCTGACCCTCGCGCCAAGGCGGTGCATCTAAGACTTTGACACGGCGATCTGCTTGCAATAGGCCGTATAAAATCTGCCCTGATGACGATTGAACTCGAACATAACGATGCGTCATATGTTTTAGAGGGTCAGTATGTTGCTATGATTGTAGGCCCTTGCTTTTGCCAGCGCTAGCGCTGGCAAAAGCCTCAATGACCACAAGGATCTCAATTTTAGAGTTATGAGTACGCTTTACGAAACCATGTACATTTTGCGCCCCGATCTCGGTGATGAAGCCGTTGATCAGGCAATCAGCACGTATCAAGATATGTTGACCGAGGCAGGCGCCACCGATCTTGAAACGCAGCACCGAGGCAAACGCCGTTTGGCCTATGAAATCAACCGTCACCGTGAAGGCATCTACATTCAGATGAACTACGCAGCACCCGGAACAGCAATCGCACCGATGGAGCGCGCTATGCGCCTGAACGAAGAAGTAATTCGCTATCTCACTATCTTGTTTGAAGAACCTCCTGAAGACAGTGAAGGCCCCGTAGAAGTTGCTGAGACCGCAGCTCCACTAGGATCTTAAGCAGCCAATCACTGGGCAATCTGGTTAAAATACCGACTTATCACCGAGCACGTCCGTAGATGTACGTGCTCGGTGATGTCTTTTAAATAGGGGTTTTCTCCGTCTTCGCTGGGTTTCGCCCGCTGTTTTATCCGTGATACACCTAGAGGTGTCTCTATTGCGTCTGTCGCCAAACGACTTCGTAACGTCAACGGTCAGGAGAAGATTTCCCGTGGTCCAATTAACCAGCAACGGCCTCAGCACACAATCCGAGATCGTCAGACTCAAAGAAGAATTAGAGATGCGTGACCAGCTGGTGCAGCAGCTATCACAGGAGCTGTTTCGACTGGTTAAAGGAAATCAAGACTTTTTGCCCACGCCAGCGGTTTCAGAGCAGCATCAGAGCGAAGTGAGATCGCTTCGAGACCAGCTACACAAACTCGAAGAACAGGTCACCTTCTATCAATCTCAAATTGAAGAGCGCGACGAAGAAACCCATCATCTGCGCCAAACGACCCAAGAACTCACCGACCGCACTCGCATGCTAGAGCAGGTTGTGCAGGAGCTGCCTAGAATCTACAAAGAGAAATTTGCAGAGCGCATGAACGCCGTCAAAGAACGCGTCGCCAGAATTCAGCAAGAGAACCGAGAACTCCAGGCCGAGCTACAGAGCACGAGCTATCGCTTAGCGATGCGCAGCCGAAAAGGAGGCAACAGCAACTTAGACCTGCCAACCTTCCCGAGTGAAATGCTGGGAACAAACTCTATGGCCAGCTTCGCCAAAACATCTACAGCTCACTCGTAAGTACAGCTAAACCGTAAAAAGCTCAGTGTCAAAAGCCAGCTGCAGCCATCTTTTGTAGCGCGAAATACACCCATGAAGTCGACGCGTCCTGATGGGAACTATTAAACTTGAAGCATTACCAAGTGCTTTATAAGACGTAACCCCTTTTTGAGCGTTATACATGGATGAGCTAATTCCATTAGAGATGCTGCAAGACATTGCTCGTGAATACGGATACTGGGCAGTTTTCTGCGGAATTTTGTTGGAGAACATGGGCATCCCACTTCCGGGGGAAACCATAACCTTGATTGGTGGTTTTTTGGCCGGAAGCCATGAACTGAAGATTGAGTACGTTTTTTTAGCCGCAACTATTGGCGCCATCCTTGGTGACAGCGGCGGCTACTTGCTGGGTTACTACGGCGGCTGGCCACTATTGCTACGAATTGGGGGCTGGCTAAATGTGTCCGAGTCGCAGCTAGAAGGCATTCGCGACCGGTTCAGCCAAAACGCAGATAAGGCCATTTTGTTCGGTCGGTTCGTTGCCTTACTCAGAGTCTTCGCAGGGCCACTGGCAGGGATCATTCGGATGCCCTACCACAGATTTTTACTCTGCAATGCCATTGGCGCTGCCACTTGGGCAGGCACGATGGTCGGCCTCAGCTATTTTCTCGGTAAGCTCGTTCCGCTCCAAGTGCTGATTCACTGGGTGGCAGAATTTACAGGTATTGCACTAGCGATTGTGATTGGTTGGGCCGTAGTTGCCTGGTGGATGGAATCCAAGCGGCAGACAACAACATCTCTTTAAGCGCTGCCTTATAAGCCCACGTAGACCGTATACACATTTGGCGAAGCGGCTATGGTTTCACGACGTATTCAGACTCAACTGGCTCTACAATGCCTTCTCTAACTAGAGCTTGATAAATCATGGCCGAGAGTTCAGCGCGAGTCGTCGGCTGAGCAGGATTTAGCTGAGCTACCTCAGGATAGTTAACGACAAAACTACCGGCAGTTGCAGCGGCCATTTTTTCATTAGCCCACTGTGGGATAGCATTCGCATCGGCGTAGCGATCTAGCGTTGCTTGAACGTTGGTAGGCGCTTCAACCCCTAAACCGGTGACGAGGGTGGTGAGAGCCTGGGCCCGAGTGACAGGATCGTTCGGCTGGAAAGTGTCATCTGGGAAGCCGGTCATAAAGCCGCCTTGAACCACTTCGCCAATCGATTCTCTGGCCCAGTAGTCACCGGTGACATCGGAGAATTCAAGCGTTTCTTTGTCTACGGTGAGGTCAAAGGTTCTAGAGACAATGTTGGCAATTTGTGAGCGCGTTACTGGCTGTTCAGGCTTAAAAGTACCGTCTTCATACCCCGAAATCAGCTCTCGGCTACTGAGCGCATCAATGTAAGGTGCAGCCCAATAGTCAGTGGGGACATCGTCAAATATCACAGCGTCTTTGGGCGGTGCACTTGCCGCCTCAGACGGAATCGCTTTACCGATATCGGGAATAGCCGCGTTGGTGGTTTCAGTCGTAGGTTCAGCAGTGGCGTCATCAACAGCGCCATCACCCGCAGCGGCCGCTACATCTGGACTATCAGCCCCCAGCGTCGCGGCTGCGCCTTCAGTGGTCGCGGTTACACCTGCGACACCCGCTGCGGCACCCACCATACCGTCTCTTACATCTTCCCAAACCGGCTTTCTGGTCGCTAGGCGATCTCTTCTCGCAGCGGCCTTTGCAGATAGCTGACTAACCGCTGATTCTTCAGAACTGCTGGCACCCACAGCATCTGGAGCAGCAACAGCAGCGACGCCACCGACTTCAGCGTCTGGAGATATCTCCGCATCAGCTCGCCCGCTGAAGGGAGCATTCTCAGCAAGTGGTTCGGTTACCAAAGGCGCGCCCACAAGCGCCGAGTCGCCAAACAAATCCATATTGGAACGAGTCAGGCCCCAAAAAAGCACCCCACCCAAAGACAAGAAGGCGACGAAAAGTGCCACCATTTCATCAAACTCGAGCGGACGAAGCGGCCCTGTAGCAGGAGACTTATCGCGTTCGTCATTCGGGCGTCGGGGTTCATTAGGGGATTGGGTCACGGGGATACTCGCTTCTAGGTTGGATGAAGGGAAATAGATGCTACCCGACTACATGTAGTTTTGAGTAAAACGCTTGAGTAGAACTACGGGTACATTGACTCTCAAAAATAGATCATTTCGACCAAAAGATCAGCACCCCAGAGGATATTCTCGTCATTAATATTTATATCTGAGTCGTTACGATAAACTGCAAGCGCACCTCTTTTGTAGTGCCCTCACCGAATTCTAATGACAAATCGACTGGCCAACAGCAGCAGCCTGTATCTCAGAAAGCATGCTGAAAATCCGGTGGACTGGTGGCCTTGGAGTGACGATGCGATCGCCCAAGCAAAAGCAGACAATAAGCCTATTTTTCTTTCGATTGGCTACGCTAGCTGCCACTGGTAGATCGAAGCACACGTCTGAACTCC
>JBCBDN010000014.1:12903-27985 GCA_038529685.1 Cyanobacteria bacterium J06598_1
CTTTAATCGGCAAGAAATTGGCATGGAGGGAGAAGCCTTTTCTGACGAGGACATTGCGGCTTATCTCAATGCCAATTTCTTGCCGATTAAAGTCGATAGAGAGGAACGCCCTGATATTGACAGCATCTATATGCAGGCACTTCAGATGATTACGGGGCAGGGCGGCTGGCCGCTCAATATTTTTTTGACGCCAGAGGATTTGGTGCCGTTTTATGGCGGGACATATTTTTCAGTGGAGTCTCGCTACGGGCGAGTGGGCTTTATGCAGGTGCTGGAGGCATTGCGATCACTCTACGATACCGACCCCACCAAAATCGCTACGGTCAAGTCTCAAATCCTCGGCGGCCTTCAACAGTCTGCCAACCTATCAGCAGGTGAGCTTGATAGTACGGTGCTGCCATCGGGCATTCATGCCTGCGCTAAAGCCCTAATGCCTTTTGATGTCGGCAATCGGTTTCCGATGATTCCCTACGCCCGACTGGTGCTGCAAGGCGATCACCTTCTAGACCACAGCAAGGAAAGCACTGACGAAACAGACACGCCCATCGACGGACTGCACCTAGCGCAGCAACGAGCACTCAGCCTAGTGAAAGGCGGCATTTTTGACCATGTGGCAGGCGGCTTTCATCGCTATACCGTAGACCCGACTTGGACGGTGCCGCATTTTGAAAAGATGCTCTACGACAATGGATTAATTGTGGAGTTCTTAGCGGAGTGCTGGCGCAGTGGGCAAAAGGTTCAGGCGATCGCCCGCGCCATTAACAAAACAGTGGACTGGCTCAAAAGAGAAATGAGGTCACCCAGCGGTTTTTTCTACGCGGCACAGGATGCTGACAGCTTCACCAGTGAAACCGCGATTGAACCTGAAGAGGGCGATTTTTACGTGTGGTCTTACACTGAGCTCATCCGTTTACTCAGTGAGGCAGAACTAACCGAGGTTGCCGCTGCATTCTCTATCAGCGAAGCCGGTAATTTTGAGGGCAAGACTGTTCTACAGCGCACTGGCAGTGATGAGTTAAGCGGATCGATAGAAGCCGCCTTGGAAAGGCTTTTTCGGGTTCGATATGGTGCGTTTCCCAAAGATACACCGCTGTTTGAACCGGCAGTAGATGCTCAAATGGCAAAGGGGAAGATATGGCCCGGAAAGCGCATTCCGCCGGTGACCGACACCAAGATGATTGTGGCCTGGAATGCACTGATGATTTCGGGTTTGGCTAAAGCTGCGATCGCCTTCCAAAGAAAAGACTATCTTGTCCTCGCTATCGAAACCGCTGGCTATATTCAACAGTTTCAGTCAGTCAAAGGTCAGCTCCACCGGCTCAACTACGACGGCGAAGTGGCAGTAGCCGCACAGGCTGAGGACTATGCCCTGCTAATTAAGGCGCTGCTAGATATTCAGCAGGCTTGTGTAGGGGTAGAAGGATTTCAAGATATGGCCGCTGATTGGTTAGAAGCGGCGATCGCACTCCAAACCGAATTCGATCGAACCCTCGGAGCTAAGCAAGGCGGCTACTTCAACGCTACCAGCGACCAGCTCATCGTGCAGGAGCGCAGCTATCAAGATAGCGCTATTCCAGCACCCAACGGAGTTGCGATCGCCTCACTAGTTCGACTCTTTTTGCTGACCGAAAATTTCGATTATCTTAACCAGGCAGAAACGGCACTCAAGTCCTTTAGCACCGTTTTGCAAAAAGCCCCTCGGACCTGCCCTAGCTTGCTACAAGCACTAGACTGGTTCAGCCGTCCCATTTTGATTCGCACAACGGCAGAAAACATCCCGCAGCTACAGTCTCAGTACCTACCTACAGCCGTTTTTCAAGTAGATACCCAGCTGAAACCAGGCGTCATCGCCATGCTGTGTCAAGGTCTCAAGTGCCTCGCACCCGCTACAGATCTCGCAATGCTCAATAACCAAATTAAAAAGATCTACGGCAATAACTAACCCCAATGAGCATCAACCCAAACAGTCTCATCTAGCAAACAGGAGAATCTAAGGCTATGGCCAACCGTCGATATCTGTTAGGAGCGCTTGCGCCCTGGGTGTTCATAACAGCCTGCACGCCCTCAACCTCTTCACCGACAGCCTCTCCATCAGCCACCTCTTTACCTACCGCATCTTCACCAGAAGACTCCGTCGTACAAGAAGTTCAACCTAGCCAAACCGCTGACCTGACGTCTCAAGATGCAGATAAAGCACCCGTCGATTTGACCTGCCAGCTACTGTACGCCTACGACCCAGAAGATACGTCTGTGAATGTGCGCGATCGCCCAGATGGCGACATCATTACCGATATCCCAAATTTCACCACCGTATCGAGCGAAGGCCCAGCCGGTATCGAACCTGGATGGAACAAGCTATACGTCAACGATTTAGATAGCTGGGGTTACATCTGGGGCGACTTACTTCACCGCACCCACTACCAAGTGCAAGACGCTGAAGATACGTCTGCCAATCTACGCCAATCGCCCGACGGACCGGTACTTACCTCCGTTACCAACGGCACAGTGGTCGCCTTTGTTGGCACAACAGGCGACTGGACCAGGGTACAAACAGAAACTGGGCAGCAGGGTTACATTTTGAACAGCCTACTGACTCAGCCCAGTTGCTTTTAAGCACCCGATCAGTCGGGGCTACAGGCTAAGCCGCTGCCGCGAAACTGATCTTCAGATAGTCATCTTCCATCTTGGCACCAGCGGGATTGAGCGCAGCAAGGGCTTGAGGCAGCACTAGGTTACGACGGTGGTTACCGATGCGAATATTTAGTTCGTCAGCTGTTTTGCTCAGCTCCACTTGGTCTTTAGGAATACCGGGCAAATACAGCTCCAGGCTGTAAGCATCTTCTTTTTGTACAACCCTTAAGGTCTTCTCTTCGTAATACACCTGAGCGGGATCTTCATCTGCATACAGCGTTTCTTTGAGTCGCTGAAGCGCTTCCATACCGCACATTTCTTCAGAATATAGGGGCACTTCTTTCACCGGCAGCGGGTGAAAGTTCGAGTGAATTTGGGCCTTATAGATACCCTGCTGATCTTTCCAACGCTGGAAGAATGGATCGCTGACGCTCTCAGGAATAATTCGGTTAGCGACAACCATATCGGTCGCCACATTGTAGAGGCTCAAATAAGCATGGGCTCTAAGCGACTCTTTGATCACCATTTTCTCTGGGTTAGTCACCAAACGAACCGAGGTCACCTTGGGGTCAGACAGGATTTTTTCGAGTGCTTCTAGCTGCTCATAAAACTCATAGGGCGCATCCATCACCTCTTTGGTAGGCAAAGAGAATCCAGCAACGGGGCGGAAAAGAGGCTCAACTAACGGTCGGAGCGCTGTCGAAACCGCTTGAAAAGGCTTATAGAGCTTACGCATGTACCAGCCAGCCACTTCAGGGAGGCTCAGCAGTCTGAGCGCGGTTCCGGTGGGCGCTGAGTCAATAATCAGTACGTCAAATTCAGCTTCATCGTAGTGACGCTTCATACGCACCAAGCTAAAAATTTCATCCATGCCCGGTAAGATAGCAAGCTCTTCAGCTTCAATGCCTTCTAGCCCCCTGGCCTGCAATACCTGAGTGATATACCGTTTCACCGCGCCCCAATTGCCTTCGAGTTCGCGCAGGGCATCCAGCTCTGCACCCCACAAATTAGGCTGTAGCTCCCTGGGGTCATGGCTCAGTTCAGTATCAAAGCTATCGGCTAAGGAATGAGCCGGGTCAGTACTGAGCACCAGCGTCTTATAGCCCTTTTCAGCGCACTGTAGACCTGTTGCTGCGGCGACAGAGGTTTTGCCCACCCCGCCTTTTCCTGTCATTAAAAGTACGCGCATACCAAAACCGGCCCGTGATTTAAGAAAGTTAACGTTCCTTTACTTTAGCGAGTTTTGTAAGGGCTTGTGAATGTTTTTACGCCACCGTTGAATCGGCAGCTGAACGAGCCCCCTACTTATATAACTGACAGAGGTCTCTATCTTCTTCAGTTTCTAGCCCCGTTTTCACATAGTTCGCTACCCACTGACAGCTCGTTTCCACCAGCGCCTCTGGGTTGAGCACACTATTTAAATCCCACAGAATGGCTTGATTACTTTCCCCAGCTGCAATCACACTCTGATCATCTTCTACAAATAGAGCCTGCCAAACAGCGTCTCCTTGTCCTGACAAAATAGCCACGAGTTCGCCGAGGGTATCTGATTCCACTGACCAAATTTTCACTTGGCCGTCTCCACCGGCGCTAACAAGCTGCGTGCCATCTCCGCTAAAACTAACAGAACGAACCTCTGCTTCATGGCCTTCTATGATGGTCAGCAGTACACCGTCTTCTACAGTCCAAATTCGGATCATGTTATCGAATCCGGCAGCAGCAATCGTCTGACCATCTGGGCTAAAGGCCGCATCAATGAAGCCACCGGTACCCCCTTTGAAAATTTTCAAAAGGCGTCCGTCCAAGTCCCATAGCTTGACCGTTTCATCTAAGCTGGCGGACAGCACGAACTGACCATCCCGGCTAAACACGACCGACCTCACTTCACTGGTATGGCCTGAGAAAGTCGCCTTTTCATTGCCCTGCCGATCCCATATTTTGACCTTATTGTCGGCACTGGCCGTTGCAATCGTTTGGCCGTCAGGGCTGAAGTTAATGTCCCAAATAGCTTTGCTATGACCCACGAGGGCAGCTTGCTGCGTGCCGTTCAAGGCCCAAAGACGGGCAGAACCGTCCCAGCTGCTGGTACCCAGCAGCTGATCGTCTGAGCTAAAAGCGGTTGCGAGAACGGCGGCAGGATGGGAAAAGCGGCTAATCAATCGCCCGGTTTGGCGATTCCAAATATATAGATCTTGATCGTCACTGGCAGCCGCGACCAGCGACGCATCTGAATTGGTTGCGATACCGATGATACCGGCACTAGGGCCGAAAAATCGAGTCTGGAGTGGATTGGTCAAATCCCATACTCGGGCAGTTGCATCGGCAGCAGTGCTCACAATCTGCTGGCCGGTAGGGGTAAAGGTGACTGACCACACTCGGCTCTGGTGCCCTTTAAGCGTTTCAATGAGCTCACCCTGTAGGTTCCAAAGCTTCAGCATGTTGTCTCTACCGCCAGACACCAGCTGTTTGCCATCGGGGCTAAAAGTAATGGAGAGCACGTCGCTTTCGTGGGCCTGAAGCGTTTTCAGCAGTTCGCCCGTTTTAGCATTCCAATAGCGAATGGTGGCATCTCGGCTAGCTGAAGCGAGCAGGTTTTCGCCCGAGCTGAAATCTACGTCAGTGACTGCGCCAGTGTGACTTTCTAGGGTTCTGACCTGATTGCCTTCTAGATCCCACAGCCTAATAGAGAGATCTTCACCCGCAGAGGCAATGAGCTGGCCGTCGGGGCTAAAAGCAACCGTGATAACGGGTGCAGTGTGGCCCTCAAACGTTTTAAGCAGTGTGCCGTCTTCTTTCCAAAGCTTGAGGGTGCGATCGCTACTACCTGACACCAGCGTTTTGCCATCGGGTGAAACCGCCACATCATAGACGGCATCGGTATGGCCTCGTAGCGTTCGCATCAGCTGTCCATCGCTTGTCCATAGCCGAATCTTGCGATCAGCACCCGCCGACACCAGCTGCTGCCCGTCGGGGAAAAATCGCACGGCCCGCACAGTCGATTCATGCCCTGGAAGTAGCTGCAGTAGGGTGCCATCTATCTGCCATAGGCCAATCGTACCGTTAGCATTTCCGGTTGCAACCAGTTCATTGTCAGGCCCAACATCGACTGACCAGATGTTGCTGACGGCTTCCAGCGTCAATTGATTACGCTCTACGACGTTAACCGCAGTCGTTCTGAGGGTGCCATCAATACGACTGCGGAGTCCTGGCGGAATCTGTTGGCTCAGGTTTTCTAAGGCCTGTTGCGCCTTGATGGACTGAAGCAGTGCATCAAGCCGTTGATCTGAGGCATACAGCGCTTCAGCCGTTGTGACCATAGCAGCCACTTGGGCTCGCCGCGCACTCCAATACTGGATTCGGGCAAATAGACCTAAGCCGGTAGCGATCGCAAACGCACTACCCAAAGCCACCATAAAACCACGCTGCCGTCGCCGCGCCTGACGCTCTATCGTCAGCCGTTTTTCAACTTCTTTCAGTCGGGCTAATTTGAGACCCTGTTGCGTGATACGGCGATCAGACTGCTCACTCGCCATCAAAAAGTCGTGGTCGACTTCGCTAACGCTGCGCTCTTGGCTCCAGGATTGAGCATCCTTGAGGGCTTTGCCTCGTAACAAACGAGATTCGTCTTCCCGCGATGAGTCGACCCAGGCACGGAGCTGTTTGGAGTAGGGACGCAGGGCGCTGAGCTGCGATCGCACCCAGCCAATGTCAAAAACGGTTTCATACACCCGGTTCTTAACCGCCAACCGTCCTTGATATAGCCCTAGCAATCCTGACAGCAGCAACTCAAAGTGTTCTGGGCTATCGTCGTAGGCCAGTGATCGCACTTCTTCTGTTTGCGCGCTGGCCGCCTGCTGATTAGCCACAACCGGAATCTCACACAGCGGGAGTGAGCTATTCAGCACCGTTTCGTAGATGCCGAGGAGCCTAGGGGCTTTTAGCTCGTTTCTTAGAATGCGATCGCGAATCGTCCGCAAGTGTTCCGGGTCATCGTGATTTTCCCAATGGTCAATTACCTGGGTATACACCACCCGCTCAATCAAGTCAGCCGCTCTTCCAGCAACTTTTTTAAGATCAGATGGATCAGCGACCGCGTTCGTAGGCGCAACCGCAGGAACATCACCCGGACCCTCTGGATCTATCACCGTTGGCCGTCCGCCTGCTATCAAATTTTCTCGCGTCAGCCGACAGATCTTTTGGGTCAAAAAAGGCTGACCATTCGTCCAGCCCAAAATCTCGCGTAGCAACGCCAGCGAATCGTAGCCATAGCCGGCAAGACCTGCACCCAAAGGCGCCGCATCTTCTATAGCCAGCCCTTTAAGCTCAACAGCATGGCCCACATTAAAAGGCGTTCGCTGATGATCTCGAATCAGATCCGACGGATTCACCACACCAAATAAAGACCAAGTAAGCCGCCCATAGGCAGGGTCTTCTGCTCGCTGGTTGTAGCAAAAACGAATCAGCGCAAAAAAATCATCCACCGAAAAATCCAGCGCCAGCGCACTATCAATTTCATCCACGAAAATCAAAATTTCTTGGTCTTGCAGGTATCGCAGCAGAATCTCTTCAATAAAAAGTCGCAGCCGCTGTACTAGCGGCAAATCCGTTTGAGCTTTCCACCACTGCGCAAAGTCAACATTGCGGCGCAAGTCAAACTTGGTCAGCAGGTCCACCATCATGCCTTTGTACCACTGCACCGGCGTCACTCGCTCACTACCAATGCTAGTCATATCTAAAGAAGCACAGCGCTTTCCGACCGCACCCAGCCGCTGCTGCATTCGCACTCGCAAACTCGACTTCCCCATCTGCCGAGCATTAAAAACGTGACAATACTCTCCAGCTAGCAGCGCCTGGTACAAATCCTCATCTGCCTGCCTAGGAATATAGCTATTCGCATGCAGAGGCAAACTGCCGCCAACCTGATATTCAACGCCTACCGAAGCGCTGGCATTTATAGCAATAGAATCCACCACAAACTGCGCCTAGCTTTTTTCTAACTTAGCGTACGCCAGACCCTGTAGTGAGTATTTGGGAAAGCGCCTAAAAGTAGGCACTTTTGCAGGAAGGGTATTAGGAAAAAGAGTCTAGGCAAACAGCAGCGTCTTGTAATACTTGTAGTACAGCTCTGTGCTGACAATAGTGGCATTACCGGCCAGCCGAGCTAAGCCCATGCGCTCTAACTGATAGGCCATGAGTGTGTCAATATGCGCGCCGTGCTCTGGATTTTTGAGGACCTCAGAAAAGGCTTCCACCAGCTCTGGCTGCTTTTGCATCACTTCCCAATGGCGACGCAGATGGTTGCTATAAATGCCCGATTGGGTGTGCGCATCTTCCAAAATAGCGCCCAGCGTACCATCGCGTTCTGAGAGCCAGTAAAGCGCTAGCTGCACCAGGTAAGGATGTCCACCGACCAGGTCGAAAAGGTCTCGAAGAAGCTCTACATCCACACCTTTCTCAAACGGCAGGTTGTAACGATCTACCAAAGATTTGACCTGATCAAAAGTCAGCGCCGGTAGCTGCACAGAGAGGCCAATGTTGAAGGGCGATTGAGAAATTTTGAGCGGCACATAGACTTCTGTGCTGTACGCCAGCGCCATGCGCAGCTTTTGCCAAACCTTCAGCTCCATCGCCTCTTCATGCCATGCTCTCAGCATTGGCAAAAACTCTTGAACCAGTTCTGGATGCTCAAAGAGCTGATCGACTTCATCTAGCGCGAGCACAATGGGCGAAGAAACGCTGTTGAGCAGGTACTCACGAAAGTAGATTTTGCAGCTAATTTTGTGGCCAATCTCATCGTCCCAGTAGTCATCTAGCCTGTTTTCAACACCTAGCTGCTGAGCGGTATTGCGGCAGAACCATCTCAGAAAGCGACCTAAATCGCTCATGATGGCCGTATCAGCCTCTTGAATATTGATTAAGACACTGCGAGCGCCCTGGCTTCTTGCATAGGATAGGGCCCGAAGCAACAGTGAGGTTTTACCCGTGTTGCTGGGAGACTTAATTCTTAGCAGTCCGCCTGGGCGATCTAGCTCGCTGAATGCCTGATCTTCAGCGGGCGGCCTAGCCAGATAAAAGTCAGATTCGACTGACAGCCCCACACTGGGGAACGCGATCTGTGTTTTGGTCGCCTCAGTACTCAGCAAGTCACTCACCTGGGAATGAATATCTTGGGAAATGGCTGAATTACGAATGTCGGGCTCTGGCTTTAACACCTCTTCCGACACTTGATTCAGGACGAACCGGACATTCTTTTTAGTTACCTTTTGGCCAATTGACTCAGACAAAGAGCGCCAAAGCTGAGCACCTACATCCCTAATGTACTCAGGATGATAGCCCACCGATTTTGCAATCTCTGGATAGAGCTGTCCTTCCCAAGATTGTTTAAAAACGACCTCTTGAACGTAGCTCAAAGATTCTGGAGCAATCGCTTTTTTGACCGCCTCTAACGCTTCTAGTTCCGTCATGGGTATTAAGAGAGCCCAGTAGTTGCAAGACTGAGCTTACAGGTAGGCCAACAAATTTAGAACAATATCGCCTCTTATGGTACCGATATTTATTCCAAAAGTCTGCTGACCGCTCCATTGGGTCTCAATAATGAGCCCAGACGACAAAGCGCTGCTCAGAACGAGTCATTAGGTAAGACACTGACTGTTCGGTCAGTGTCTGCGCTAAGCAGTAAGCCTGCAAACGATGGTCGGGCTTAAAGGCATCTACTTTGCGATACACCAAACCTTGGTAGCGAACCCCCTGTAGCTTCCGTCCCTCTACAGACAAAAAGACCGACTCAACCGAAGCTTCGTCAATAACATCAGGTGCCATGGAAACAAAAGCATCGTCCAACCGGGCCCCTGTCATCCGCATTGCCTGGCGCTTGAGCGCACAAGCTAAGTTTTGAGTGACCAATTTTTGCGTGGCTTCGGTCTCGCTGCAAGCAGCAAAGTGTAACGAACCGTTAATTAATGCTTTTGGCATGTACGTGACTGGCCTGGTAAGTTAGCAACTGTCCGGCTGTTGATATAACATTAGCGGTCGGGGCAGCTTACTTGCCGTAAGAAAAGTGCTGCATCAGCGCGGCGGCAGCGTTCTAAAAGTCATCGACTTTCAAAACGCAATCATCGTACATATCTTGAAGTAAGAACCTCAAATAAAAAGAGCAGATCGCGAGTATGCGACCTGCTCTTCTGTCATTGCTTTACAAACGAAGGGATCAACGAACGTTCAGGTGCTGCAAAATGCCAGCAGCGATGCCGTCAGCAATAGTGTTCACCGCTGCTGGGTCACGGAATCTAGCGGCATCTTCACGGCCAGTAACAAAACCGGTTTCGACCAGGACCGCTGGCATAGAGGTATTTACCAGGACATAGAACCGGGCTCTTCTGACACCGCGATCGCGCAAGTTAGTCCGCTGCAATACATTGTTATGAATTGTCTGCGCTAGCCTAAATCCAGAAGAATAGTAGAACGTCTCCAAACCATTGACATCTGGGCGACTCAGACTGATTGCATTGGAGTGAATACTAACAAACACATCCGCATCTGCCCGTTCAGCAATACTGACCCTGGGCCGCAAGTCGAGTTCGCGATCATCAGAGCGAGTCATCACTACATTGATGCCTTTTTCGCTGAGGATGGACTGTACTCGCCTAGAAACGGTGATATTGATATCTTTCTCACGCAGGCCGCCGATGCCAACAGCACCAGGGTCTCTGCCGCCGTGGCCAGGGTCAATGACAACCGTTAGCTGACCTTGACGCGCTCGAGGAATAGAAGGACTCGGCGTAGAGGGTCTTGGCGTAGCGGCAATGGGACCAGAGCCTTCGATAATTTGAGCGGGCAGCCGTGCTGCTGAGAGCCTACGCTGTAGCTGCTCAGCACGGTTGCGCTCACGAAAACGCCCTGCCTGAATTACGCGGCGGCCATTGACGGTGGTACGGAAGGCACCTGCCTCGACGGCGTTAACGCGATCGCGAGTATTAGACCCGCTCTCAGGCACAATCACCTGATAAAAGGCTTGACTGGTCGCAGCAGGTGATGGCGGCGGGGTCGCGCGCTGGCCCTGAATCACCTGAGAGTTCAGACCCCGCCCCGATAGCTGAGATACGAGCTGAGTGGCTCTACCTTCTTCTTGGAAGAGTCCGGCTTGGATGACTCGATTGCCATCAACTGTGGTGATGAACGCGTCGGAAGCTACCTGGCGAACGCGCGATCGCACAATGGCCGACGAACTCGGAACAATCACCTGGTAATAAGTATTCTGACCGCTAGCGCTCGGCGTGGGTCTGCTAGGAGATGGAGATGCCCCCGGCGTTGGCAACGCGCCGCCATTGAGCACGGGTGGGGCACTTGGATTTTCTGGCGCCGCTGCTGGAGGTGCCACAGAAGGCGTTCTACGAGCACCGCCCGCCTGAGCCACGACCGTCTCCAAAGGCTGCGCGTTAGACAAATAGATATGGCCTTGGGCACTCCCGTTGAGCGTACGGCGAGACATTGCCCATCCGGGGTCTAACGTCAGCTTGACAAAGTCGTTCGCGACGCCATTGCTGCGGCCAATTTCGAGTACGGGTAAGTCACCGCCGCGTCCTGGCAACGCACCTGGCAGAGCAACCAAGACCAGCTGGTCTCCTCGGCGGGTGACCTGCAAGCGATAGCGTCGGCTGAGGTCCTCGCCACCGATGTTGACCGAGTAGCCGTTGCTATCGGAGCTTCTGCCACAGATGCCAGAGAAGTCAAAGTTGAGGAGCAGCGGTTCAACCACAGCTGGACTACCGGCTTCTTCAGCGAAACAGGCACGCTGGTCGCTCAGCTGCTCTAAAATCAACAGCCGGTAAAAGCGACCGTTGGAAACAGGCTCGGCGATAGCAACCGCCCGATCACCAGCAATCGGCTGCTGACCATAGGTTTGAGCCAGTGCACTAGTAGATGTGATCGCACTTCCGGCCATTGCGGCAGCGGTCAGTGCAGTCAGTGTGGTGAGACGACGAATGATGGATTTCATATCTTCGGCAGTTGAGCGGTGGAGCGAACAAAGGTGAGAGCAGCAGATTGAGTGTGTGAGGCTCAGTGTGTGTGTGGAGACCGCTAGAGACTCCTACGAGGTAGCTACCCCAAAAAAGACCTGATGACTTACGGTTTCAATGAATATTGTTC
The DNA here is from genome assembly GCA_038529685.1 of Cyanobacteria bacterium J06598_1. Lineage (GTDB taxonomy): Bacteria > Cyanobacteriota > Cyanobacteriia > Phormidesmidales > Phormidesmidaceae > Phormidesmis. Next base: position 24,682 of record JBCBDN010000014.1, read on the forward strand.
CTTTATCAAGAGGAACTATAGCAGGTGCCCTAGGCAAACCTCAGAGCAAATCATTAACGCTAGACTTTGCGGTTTTGACCAGCGTTTAACAGCGACTGTCAGACTCGTGATAGGGACTTATCGAAGCACCCGAAAGGTAATAGAGTTAGCCCTAGAGCAGTACCTGCATGGCATCTATGCACTTGATCCCATTGAGCGGTTTTTACTACCTATCAGGTTGGGTTCATGTGACTACTTTTGATTTGTCACATCCGTTTACAAGCGCTGAGCCAACGAGGTGACTGACAGACGGTTCGCGACATCTTACATAATTAGCGTCAGAGAACTTACAGAGAACTCTCATCTCCCCTTCATACAATTCCCGTAATCTTCCCTAATCTACTTACACACCCTTTAAAAATTACCTATCTAGGTCCTTCGTCACTATGAGCACACGTTTTGTTTCACTCGCGTCTTGTTTTAGCGGGGATCGCCTCTACCGCGTTCTCCTGCATAGGCCCATTCGGCTAGCCGCGAGTCTTAGCTTGGTCATCGCCCTAGGCGCTTGCTCACCGACAGCGACTTCAACAGAGGCCCCTTCAGCGACAGGAACGAGCGAAGCTAGTAGCACTGCTGATAGCGGTGCTGACCCGACCGTGTATGCAGAGAGCGGTGTGGCGATCGCAGGCGCAGACCCGGTTGCTTACTTCACAGACGAAAGCTTTGTAGAAGGCAGCAGCGACTTCACCCACGAGTGGAAAGGCGTTTCATGGCAGTTCGCCACTGCTGAGAACCGCGATCTGTTTGCAGCTAACCCTGAAGAATATGCGCCTCAGTACGGCGGCTACTGCGCTTGGGCCGTGGGTCAAAACGCGTTAGCCGCCATCGATCCCAACGCCTGGAGCATCGTAGATGGCAAGCTGTATCTGAATGCCAACAAGCGCATTCAAGCGCGATGGAATAAGGACATTCCAGGCAACATTGCCTTAGCCGAAGCCAACTGGCCAGGACTATCGCAGTAGTCACCAATGGTCGCTACACTCTAGAGCAGACCTCTCGCTCACCTAACTCCATTCATGACGGCACTTCGAAAATACCTGCGTAAGCATCTCGACAAACAGCTTTCCCGCCAACTCTTAGCAGGATTGAGCATCTTTATTTTGAGCTGGGCAACGCTGGGCTGCACAGCTGCTAACAGCGCTACGCTCGGCGAAGTCTCGTCTGACCAGCCCACTATCCGCTCAGCGGCGACAGAAACAGCCACCGCCATCTTTGCCGGTGGCTGTTTTTGGTGCATGGAGCAACCCTTCGACCAGCTACCCGGCGTCAGCGAAACCACTTCAGGCTATACGGGTGGCACGGTTGAAGACCCAACTTACTATCAGGTATCTGATGGGAATACAGGCCACGTCGAGGCGGTAGAGGTCACGTATGACCCTACACAGGTTGACTACGACACGCTGCTAGAGACGTTTTGGCACAATGTTGACCCTACGGATAATCGCGGGCAGTTTTGCGATAAGGGCAGCCAGTATCGCTCAGCCATTTTTTATGACACGCCGGAGCAGCAGAACTTAGCGCAGGAGAGTAAGGCGGCGATCGCAACACAGTTTGATCAGTCCATCGCCACAGACATTCTCCCAGCGGCCACCTTCTACCCTGCCGAAGACTACCACCAGAACTACTACCAAACCCGCCCCGTACGCTACAAAGTGTACCGATTCGGCTGTGGCCGAGACCAGCGCCTCAGCGAACTATGGGGTGACGATGCCCCCAGCCACGATTAGAACCCTCATCATTAGCTAGTCACACTGGCCAAATTACACTGGCCAGATCATAAACAGCCATATAAGTAATTGTTCTCATACTCGCTGGCGGCGATCATAACTTTGATAGGTCGGTTAGGGATGCCATTCAGCAGTGGCATAATGCTCATGCTGAGGTTAACCTAGCAGTGATATTACGGAGAGAAACCTTTCAAACGACAAGGGAAAGCCGGTTTATAGAGGGTGAAAGCACTTATGAGCATCACATCAACATGGATGCGCAGAAAGAGAACCTGGGCAGGTCTTGCGGCTGTCAGCTGCACAGTAGTTCTCATTGCTCATCTGCCGCTATCGCTCTGGCTATCTCACGCGGACGATTGGCTAGCCGGTCAAGGTATCTGGACGATTCCTATCTTTACGCTGGCCTACGTGACGGCAGCTGTTTTTGGATTGCCAAATATTGTACTTATATTGGCAGCTGGCACCCTATTTGGACTCACAGAAGGCGTAATCAATGCGTCTATCGCTGATACGCTCAGCATCGCCATCTGTTTTTTGATTGGGCAAAACGTAGGTCGCAAATGGATTACGAGCCTTATATGTGACAACAGCCGTTTTCATCAGCTAGATAAAGCGTTTGCTCGAAAGGGATGGAAAATCGTCTTTCTTACCCGACTTTCGCCAATTTTGCCTTCAAACATTCTCAACTACGGCTTCAGCATTACCCAAATAAATTTCTGGGAATATCTTTTCTTTTCCTGGCTAGGTATGCTGCCGGTCATTTTCACCTATGTCTATGTCGGCGCGTTTGGCTCTAGCATCATCACACCGAGTCAGCAGCCTGAAAACATGTTGTTTCAGGCCCTAGGACTACTCGCCACCATCGGCGTGATGATCTATACCACTCGATTGACAACATCCGCGCTGAACTCGAAGTAATCCGAAACACACTAATCCGAAACACACTGAGTAGTTCGTCAGCAGAGTTCGCCAAGTAAACGCTAGTCAGCAGGCTCAAGCGCATCTGGCTTATGAGCTGCCTCTTTGCCTGTACTGTCACTCTCTACTAAATAGGGCTTGCTGAAAAAATCGATGCCGAGCTATGCGCCGCTGGCGCTGGCGAAATGATGTGTCTCAAGCCGAGCTGCTGATTTCTCAGTTGCGAGTAACCCACCGGCCATCAATGTAAAAATAGCGCCAGCAATCGATGAACAGGCCGTTAGCCATCCGCTGTCGCGCCTATCAATACCCAACCCATAAAAAAGGCACCACAAAAGCTGACGGAGCCAGCGCTCCAGGTTGAGTACGAGAAAAGTGATGGCAATGGCGCACTGAGCCGTCTCAGCCAGCTTAGGCATGACTCTGCTGAGCGAGAAGCGGCGCTTCGCCTGACCGAACTTACCTTCAATCGCCACCCGCCGCTTCTCATCTTCTCGGGCCTGTCGTTTTTGTTCGGCCCTGAGCGTCTTATCCTGCTTAGGGCGTCCCAATGGTGGGCCACTCAGGCGAATGCCCCTTTCCTTGCACCAGCTGCGATTTGCCTGGGTGCGATAGATTTG
>JBCBDN010000015.1:0-27717 GCA_038529685.1 Cyanobacteria bacterium J06598_1
TGGCGCTTCAGTAAAAAGCCTTTGTAGGTCCAATAAAGGGTGGAGGTCGGTTCGAGCTTTAGCGCTTTCTCGAATTTGCTTAGGGCTTCGGCATCTTTTTGCTGGTGCATGAGTGCTTGGCCTAAGCTAGCCCATACTTTGTGGGCGTGAGGTGCGATTGCTAAGGCCCTTTCAAAACTGGAGATCGCATCTTCTACTTTCTGTAACTTGCTCAAGGCTTTTCCACGACCGTACCAAAGCTCAGCAGCATTGGTCCCCTGTGAGAGAGGACTGTTCAAGGCTTGGTCATAGCTTGCTACCGCTTCTTGATAACGGCCAAGCTTGAATAGGTTTTTACTCTTACCGGACATTGCTTTGAAGTAACTGGGGGAAATTACTAAGGCTTGTTGATAACTTGATACTGCTTCACCATAGCATCCCAAGTTTTCTAAAAGGGTAGCGTAGTTGTACCAAATGCGAGGAGCCTTTGGTCGTATATACAGAGACTTTGCGTAAGCTCCGAGCGCTTCTTGTAACTGACCTGCTCTAGCTAGGTAATAGCCTAAGTGACTCCAAGCCTCAACACTGTTTGGAATAGCCTGCACCATCCGACGGTAGATTTGAATCTTTTGATCAAAATCAACAACGGCTGATACGGCAAAAACGCTTCTGAGGGTTTCTTTATTGATGCTATGGTTGCTTGGCGTAAAGACAGGAGCCTTGCTGCTAGTGGAAATCTTTGGTTGCCAAACGGTATGCGCTGATACGTCGATGTAATCCATAGCGTAGTAGATTTTGATTCCTGTGTTTGCCTACCAGCTCAAAAACTCAAAAATAAGCTGGAACCCTTTTATCTCATACAGTTCCAGATTTCCCATTCCCTGCAACGAACCGCTTTGCTCATACAAACAACACGGTTTATGTAAGCTGAGCGTATTCAGCTGGTGTTTTGAGAGCGAATAGATGTGAGAACTACTCATTGCTTGTAGCAGATGTTTTGCCTGTGGAAAACTTTGTGGAAAACTTTTTCATGTTGTGGAAAGTGACACTAGTTTTCAAAAGATTTTGATTTGTTTTAGATTTGCTTACGGAAGGCGTAGCCCTTGAAAATCCTCCGTTGCACGGAGTTTGAAGGACGCTTGAACTACGTACATTTACCCAGTCGGTTGATCTGGGAAGTTTTCCACAGGTCAGAAAATTTTTCTTGAAAAACGTCACGATTGTAGATTGAGTGACTCACTTTAACCGGTGCTGAGCGCGGTGACTCAGCTGCCCAATTTCTCCAAACACCGTATGGCTTTTGGACGGTTGAGCGATCTGTGAATTGATCGAGAAGAGGCTTTTAGATTGTGACTCTACGACAGTGCAAAAAGCTGCCTTAGGAGCCCGCCTTTGCCTCCTTTTCCAGCAATTAACTGGTGTAAAAGTTCGTATTGCCATCGGTATAAAAAACTTTCTGGGTGTATCGCAATGTTACGGAGTTTACTGATTTGGTCCAGGCTAGAGGCGGCTTGTTTTCCCTTTTGCCGAAAGCATGTGGCCATAGGATGTTCCCATTGCTCTAGAAATTGAAGGAGGTGCTCGCGCTCGCTGCTCGAGAGTGGACTATTTGCTTTTACCTTCACCATCTGTATGCCCCCTTCCGGACATTCTCTGACAGAGAGTTGTCCTGATCCTATGGTCCGCCATTGATCTGCAATAATGGGCGGCATCATGCTAAGGCTATAGAACTGATTGACTAGCTGAGTATTGGCCTGGAGTGAAATCCCGCCGAGAGTTGCCATTCCTTGCGCCCGTAAGAAAGGCGCAATTGCCTGGAAAAATGGCACGAGAACTTCTCGTTCAATGGCTTTGCTGAGCCGCATGCCGGCTTCTGAGTAGTCTGCAATGCTGGCGTCTGGTGTGCTGGTATAGATTAGCCGGTCGTTCTTATAGGCGGCCTGTAGGTCATTTTGGCTTTCAGGCTGTAGGCAAAACCATACGCCATCTCCAATGGTGGTGCGGACTTGCTGCTTGATGCCTGCGGCGTTGGGGAGAGGAATGCTGCCTACTTGTACTTGGAGCTGCTCAATGTGTGCTTCTTGTCCGAGTATGGCGCTTTCTTGCGTTTGGATTTCTGTTCTTAACTCAGCAAATTTCTGCTGCTGCTCAACCGAGAGCTGTGTAATTTTTTCCTCTAACAGCTCTATTTGGCTTTTCATTGTGCTGATTTGTCGATCTTTCTCTGCCAGGAGCTGTTCTTGCTTAATGAGCACCTGGTTTTTTTGCTTGACTTCTAATGCGTTCAATCCGGCACGGATCAAGTTGAAGTAGCGTAGTTCGGCTATGTCTATAGCTTGAACAGGTTCTTCGGGCAGGTATAAGAAGCCCTGCCGTTGATGCATTTGTACAACTAGTAGATGTCCTTCTGTGTTTTCAATGGTGATTTGGCGTTCACCATTGGCTTTTTCTAAGGTGGCTTTGTAGCAGCGCTTGCTGTAATAGAACTCCACATGTAGTGAGGCTTCTGCGTCTGTTGAAACAGCGTTAAAGCTAGGCAATGATTCTGTATGAGCTGGTGGCGTTGTTGCAGAGGGTTGGCTGATTGTGTGGGTGGAATCTGCTGGCTTGGTCTCTTTGTGTTGGTTCTCTGGCTCAATACTTTCAGCGGATTGATCATTAGAACTCTCTTTGGAGGTTTTTACTGGTGAATGAGTAATTTTGGGTAGTTTCGGCGGTAGCTTGAAAAGGACAGGGGGTTCTGTCGGCTCGGATGCGATCGCTGCCTGATTGCCATTGATCTCGTGCTGGAGGTTGCGAGCTACTTCACGTGCTGCTTCGAGAGAAGGTATGGGAGACGAAGCAGGTGCTTCCACTGCTGTCTTGTGTGTGGTGAATTGAGCCTCCGATGTATGAAGTGCCGATGACTTGATAGTGGTGGGTGGTTTGGATGAGGGTGGTGTTTTAGTCCAAGGACGAATCCCTGTCTCTTGTGAGGTCGTGGGTTGGGCAAGGCGCGCGCCGATAAGTTCTAGTTCTACACTGCGCTTGCCTCGCCATTCGTTGATTTTGGGTTTGTAGGCAATGTCTAACGATCTAGGTAGGGGATGATAACGACCCCAACGCCATGCGATCGCTTTGATGACACTTGTGTTGTTCTCTCCTAGTTCTGTGTGTGTCAGCGTTAGCTTGAGATGTTCGCTGGTTTTTCCAATGATTTTTTGTTCTACGACTGACACGTTTGCTGTCCAGAAAACAGGGTCTGGATTTTCGATACCGCAAGGATGAATCTGGTCAATTTGAGCATGTAGGTCGAGGTTGATGTCTGAAAGGGGCGCCTGAACATCGACGGTGACTAATGGTTTGAGGTGATCTGGCTGTAGGTGCTTACGGGCAAAATTGCTGAGCCGAGACTTTACCTGACGCAGCTTGTTGGCCTGAAATGAAAAGCCGCCTGCTGCTCGGTGCCCGCCGTGCTTGTCAAGCAGGTCATCACAAAACTGAAGGGCTTCAAATACGTTGAACTCAGGAATGCTGCGAGCCGATCCGCGAATCTCTTTGTTACTGTTGTCTTCGTAGGTACCAATGAAGACAGGGACACCGTAGCGCTCTACTAAGCGGGACGCCACAATGCCGATTACGCCGTGATGCCACTCTGGCTGAACAACAACGAGCACGCGTTCTTTTTTAAGGTTGAGCGCACCGGATTCTATTTGTGATTCGCACCACTCTACTGCTTGCGTTTCGATGATTTCGCACATTTGGCGGCGCAGCTGGTTGGCTTCTTCACACTGCATGGCTCGCTGAAGGGCGACGCCGATGTCATCTGTGGTGAGTAAGTCGATAACGATCTGTGGGTCGGAGATGCGGCCAACGGCGTTGATGCGTGGACCTAGTCGAAATCCAATGGCTTCAGGGCGTAGCGCAATTTCGTCGCTGAGACCAGCGACTTCGATGAGGGCCTGGATTCCGGGAATACGAGATTTGGGCAGTAGCTTGAGACCACGCTTTACCCAGCGACGGTTGACGCCGGTGAGCGGAGCTAGATCAGCGATGGTGCCGAGGGTAAAGAGGGCTAGCAGGGTGGCGGTGAGGTCCTGCATTTTTTCTAGGCGCTGGGCGAGGCAGACGGCCAAGATATATGCAACGCCTACGCCTGCGACACCTCGGTAAGGGGAAGCTTCGCGGATGAGTTTGGGGTTGAGAATGGTGTCAGCGGGCGGAATGGTGTCTGGAACGTCGTGGTGGTCGGTGAGGATGACGGTGAGGCCGAGTTCTTTGGCGCGGGCGACAGGATCGTATGCCGCGATGCCGTTATCTACCGTGAGGATAATGCTGCCGCCAATGCTATGGAAGTCTTCGACGATGCGGTTGTTGATGCCGTAGCCTTCGTCCATGCGGCTAGGGATGGCATAGTTGACGATGGCGCCTAGGTAGCGGAGCGATCGCATCAACAGCGCGGTACTGGTCATCCCATCGGCATCGTAATCGCCACAGATTAATATCTTTTGCTGCTCACTGATGGCTGTAACAAGTAGATCCAACGTCTTGGCTAGGTCTGGAAACTCATCTAGAGGCGAGGGGAGGAGTAGCGTTTCAGGATCTAAAAATGCCCAGGCTTGCTCTGGGGTATAGATGCCTCGATTGATCAGAACTTGAGCTAGGAGTGGGGAGAGTGCTGTGGCTTCGGCAATGTGATGAGCCTGAGACTTTTGCGCAGGAAAAATTTGCCACCGCTGCTCTGGTACCTGCCGCTTGGCGGGTGGAATGGGCAGTGTGACTTTACGGTCGATTGAATCCTCGGCAGATGAATCCTCGGCAGATGAGTCTTCATCAGACGAGTTAGCAGATTGGCTTTCTGATTGGCTTTTGTCTGTTGGGCTAGCGTCTACAGGGTTGTCTGCGGGAGATTCAGTCGTTGGAATCAGCTCTTTTTGAACGGCTTCTGACACGTTGGCTCAAGTTTATGACTCGCACAAAGCACTATAGCGCTGACCTCACACGTTGCACACATCTGCCTCATGAAAATGTAGGCTGATGCGCTTACGGGAGATCAGCGCGGTAGATCGTTTGATCTAATGATAGAGGATATTTGAATGAGTGGTGTTTTGAGCTTGCGTCATAGCCTTGGGCTATTGGGTGCAAAGACTATATAGCGTCTGCTTAATTAGTAGACGAGGACGCGGCCATCGTTGGAGACGTGAACAGCGCGATCGCTATCGTGACCGCTTGGCAGGAGCTCAACTTGCAGGGTTTCAGCATCTGGACGATGCAGCACAGCTTCTACCGCATGGTTGTTTTCATCCCAGAAGACCAAAGACATATCGTCGTCAAATCCAACGAGCGTGTCGATAGAAAATTCGGTGTGGGGCCGTAGCCAATGCATGTCGATATCGAGAATACGCTCTAGGTTGACAGTGCCGTCGGTGCGGTTGATGAACTCAATAGTGATGGGCTGACCTGGCATAAATCGGATTTGGTTAGTGCTGCACTGAAAGCTACAGGGTTCAGCCTTGACCGCAGGCGTTGCGATCATAAGCGTGCTGACTGAGATTGCAGCTGCGCAAAGCGACCCGTGCCACAAGTGTCGAACAACGGCTTGGCAAGTGGATAGCTGAATCATGATGGCGCATTTTGTAACGGGTTTATGTTCCTAAGATGCCCGGTAGGCCAAGCTCATCGGTTTGGTAATGCCACCCTGCTATGAGAAATGAGTGGCTGATAGGTATGGCAATTTACCGGATGTCTCCGGACAATTGCGGGAAGCCATCGTTGCTGTGCTAGCTGTGCATCGGCCCGTTGACCCGGTAAGATAAGGGATAGTTTACATAACTTCATTTAGAGCGGCTTTTTTAAAGCGCGGGCCACTATGGGATTCTTTCGCCAGTACATTGCACCGTTGTTTATTGTGCTTATTTTTGCGATCGCGCTATTGGCTACGAGCGCCCGCATCTTTTTGCCCAGCGATATGATGGCGCCAGCTCCTATCGAAGAACCCATTTCCCAGTTGCCTTCTCATCTGCCTAACTCTGTCACAGCGTTTAGCTAGTGGCTGAAGTATTTCCGGTTGAGGGCTATCGGTTACAGAAAGGATCTAGCCGCGATCGCGCTCGTCTGTTGAAATTTATGCGGCGGGCGTATGACGATTTGGGCGCAACCGAAACAGGCATCCACCTCGATAACACCGTCAGCCGTCATTTCTCCAGTCAGTCGAATCTTTGGTGGTTGATTGGTCCGCAATCAGCCCCGCCCTTAGCGGCACTTCCTGGTTTACAGACCTACCATGAACCGATGGGTTGCCTATGGATAGGCGAATCGGTTGACCAGCGCAACGGGCAAAAGCAGGCCTACGTTTTTTTGCTGTATGTGGACAAATCCCACCGTCGAAGAGGGCTGGGTACTTGGCTGATGCAGCATGCGCAACAGTGGGCAAAGCAGCAGGGCTATTCTCAAATCAGTCTGCAAGTATTTGAAGATAATATTTCAGCTCTGAACTTGTATCAGAATTTAGGCTACACGCCGCAGGCCCGATGGATGTCTTTGGATATTTAAGGCTGACACTCTGTGCTGACTGCTTAGACGTTTTCTTGCGGTGATCTTTCCATCATCAATATGACAGGTTCGTCTCTTAAGATCTCCATCTATAGGGCAACTGCATACTTTCAGTGTATTGAAAAGATGCAAACTAAATTAATTCATTTGTCGAAATGAGACTGTTTCAATCGTCATTACATATAGAGCGCAGAAGATAGCGGCTGCGCTGAGTAAACAGTACCGACTGATAAAGCCTATGAAGTACGTCATTTTTGTGCAGTCAACGCCTGATGATTTTGAAAACCTTGAGCAGCAAATGCCTGCTTACCGCGCCTATTCGGAAGCGCTTTCCAAAGCGGGTGTGCTGACAGGTGGCCATGCACTGCAAGCTGGCCATACTACGACGACTGTTCGTATAAAAGATGGACAAAGACAGGTTCAAGATGGGCCTTATGCCGATACCAAAGAGCAGTTGGGTGGTTTCTTTGTGATTGAGGTGGCGGACCTAGATGAGGCACTTGATTGGGCTGCGAAGTGCCCGGCGGCTGGACATTGTGCGGTAGAGGTTCGACCTGTACTGGAGATGGCTTGAGGGCAGAATGTTTTTTATTTGGGTCTCCAAGAGAGACTCTTTTTGCTGCTAACTCATTACTTTATTTCGGAAAGTCAACACGATGAAACTCTACTTTTTCCCACCGTCTAATAATTCTCGCCGGGCTCATGCTGTAGCGCTGCATTTGGGCTTGCCTATGGACTATGTGCTAGTTAATTTGCAGGCGGGTGAACAGCGTAGTCCTGAATTTTTGGCGCTGAATCCTGCGGGCCGTGTTCCTGTTTTGCAAGATGGTGACTTTGTGCTGTGGGAGTCGAATGCGATCGCGCAGTACCTCGCCAGCCAAACAACGACTTCACTGTGGCCTAATGACGACTGCCTACGGGCTGAAATCATGGGTTGGCAGTGCTGGGAAATGGCTCACCTTGCCAAAGCGACACAGCCAATTCAGTTTGAGCGCTTTGTAAAACAGGTGTTGAATTTGGGTGAGTCAAATGCTCAGGTGATTGAGCGATCGCTGGCAACCTTTCACAAAGAAGTCGCTATCTTGGAAGCCCACCTTGCAGCGCACCCCTATCTCGTCAATGATGAATTGACGATTGCTGACTTTTCTGTGGCGAGTGACTTCACCTATGCAGTGCCGTGTCAATTTCCGATGAGCGACTATCCTCATACGCAAGCCTGGTATGACCGGATAGAGGCGCTCCCTGCTTGGCAACAAACATCACCTAGAGTGCTGGTTGAAGCATAGCGATAAGGATACGAATGATGGATGCATCTTCAGCCGCTGCCCTCGCTGCAAGAAATGCTTACGGACGGCTCTTGGCCTACTTAGCTGTGCGTACTCGCGATGTTTCAGCCGCTGAAGATGCGCTGGGTGATGCTTTTTTGCAAGCGTTGACAACCTGGCCAAATCGAGGTGTGCCGACTAATCCTGAGGCTTGGCTGTTGGTTATAGCGAGGCGACGGCTGATTGATGGGGCCCGCCGGACGCAAACGCAAGCTAAGGCGCTTAAGCTGCTCGATTTGGATGGCTTTGAATCTGCTAGTACGGCTGAACTGATGACCTTTCCAGATGAGCGCTTGAAGCTGTTATTTGTGTGTGCGCATCCGGCAATTGATGCCAAGCTCCACACGCCGCTGATGCTGCAAACAATATTGGGCTTAAATGCAGCTCAGATTGGGTCTGCCTTTTTGGTGCCGCCAACTACGATGGGTCAGAGATTGGTGAGGGTAAAGGCTAAAATTCGGGATGCAGGAATTCCGTTTGAGCTGCCTTCGGGTGTGAATTTGGCGGAGCGATCGCACGCTGTCCTTCAAGCTATCTATGCTGCCTACAATGCTGACTGGACCGCAGCGAACGGTAGTGATTGCAAGCAGCTTGGCCTTAGCCAAGAAGCGATGTGGCTGGCTGAACTCTGCGCTCAGTTGATGCCAGATGAGCCTGAAGCTTATGGGCTACTCGCTTTAATCCGCTACTGTGAATCTCGCCGTAGTGCCCGCAAAACGCCTGAAGGAAGATACGTGCCGCTCCTAGAGCAAGACACGACGCTTTGGTCACGCAAACTAATATCTGAAGCAGAACTTGCTTTGAAGCAAGCGGCTAGCTACCAGTGCCTAGGAGGTTTTCAGCTAGAGGCCGCTATTCAGTCGATTCATGCGCAGCGCCTCCACACAGGCCATGTGGATTGGAAGCAACTGAGTCAGCTGTACGCAGGGCTGATTCAGATTGCTCCGACGGTGGGGGCTCATGTGGGCTATGTGGCTGTGATCGCCCACACTCAAAGTGCTGCTAAAGCACTCGTACAGCTGAATAGTATCCAAGACAAAGGGCTTCAAACCTACCAACCCTATTGGGCTGTAAAAGCTGACTTGCTCAAGCAGGTCGGTGAGATAGAAAAAGCTAAACAGGCGTATTCTCAAGCGATTGGTCTGAGTGAAGACCCCGCTGTACGAGCCTTTTTGTCAGAAAAATCACTTGAGTTGGTCAATCAACGATAGTTATTAAATTGCAGCGCCATTGGCCAGTCTTCAGCCTTAATCAGCTGCATGGCTTCTTGTAAATCGTCTTTGCTTTTGGCGGATACCCGGACAGAATCACCTTGAATAGACGCCTGAACTTTTTTCAAATTGTCTTTAATTAGCTTAGAAATCTTTTTAGCATCGTCTTTTTCGATGCCCTTTTTGAGCTTGATTTCTTGGCGAATGCGACTGCCGCTAGCCGCGTCGATTTCGCCAAAGTCAAAAATCTTCATCGATAGGTTGCGCTTAGCCGCCTTTGTTTGAATGACAACGTGCACAGCTCTAAGGGTCATATCGCTATCTGTTTCAACATCGATACTGTTTTCCTTGAGGTCGAGTGTCGTTTTGGTGTCTTTTAGGTCGTAGCGACTTTTAATTTCGCGACGCGCTTGATCTAGCGTGTTGACTAGCTCTTGACGGTCAAAATCGCTGACGACATCAAAAGAAGAAGAAGAAGCCATAGGTTCCCAAAAAAATACCAACAAGGAATTATGCACGACTACAATGAGAAAATACGTAGTCGGCTAAACGCATTAGATGATAGCGAGAGTCACTGCAACCTGCAATGGGACGGGGCCTGTATGTACCGATTGTGTAATAAAAATTACCCTAAAGCGGCATGGCAGCTCCCGACGTAGAGGCCGACGATGCTGCTGATACTAATGGCCCAAGAGAGCGATCGCAAAATCGGTACATTGAGAATATAGAACAGAGCGTAAGTGACTCGTGCCACGAGATAAGTCGTCACTCCACCAATAACCTGTTCTGGCGGTAATCCTACAACAAAGGCCATCAGCGCAGCGGGTGCGTACAGCGCAAAAGATTCCCAAGCGTTTTCGTGAGCCCAAGTCGCTCGCTGTGCATAGTCTGGCAGTTTATCAAACATGCCACGGGGAGCACCCATCTCGTACCCTACTTGGAAACGACCTGCCGCAACCGCTAGGTAGGGAAAGTAAATGAGGGCAGCAGCAGCGACGATGCTACAAAGTAAGAGATTGGCGGGCGAAACAAACGGAAGAGAGTAAACGATTTCCACAGGAGATCTGTTTGAGAAAGAATTAAATTGCGACCAAAAAAACTATTTGACCAAGCTTACTTTTTTCATCGAAGTCAGTGAACCGAATGTCAGCTAGTCAAAATAGAACAGCGTTACAACCTTGCGCTGATCTTCTGCATCCTGACAGGTTTTGAGCAGGGTTTTACTGTCGTGAAATGCAAAGCAAATGAGCTGCTGACACCGACCAATAATCTCTTGGTTGCACATGGCGCTAGCATCGGCCAAAGGCAGTGTGTCGTTGGCAGCATTTTCTACCAAATTAGCGACGACCTCTAACTGCTCACGCGACTCGCGGGGTTGCCGCTGCAAACTTTGCGGCAAAATCACTGTGAGTAGATTAGGCTCCGCTTTCATCGCCCCCCGAATGGCCGCAGAGTTAGTGCCTGCTGCGCCGGATGTAATCAAGCGATTGCCGCCCAAAACCAGTGCATAGCTCATCAGTTCAATTAGCCGCTGATGCGTAATTGGCACATGGCGCGATCCTAAAATGGCGATTCGTTTGGAACCGGACTCCTGAATGGTAGCCAGCTCTTGCAAAAAGTCGTCTACTTTAACAGAATTAAGTGGATTTTCGACTGACTGACTCAATGGCTACCTTGGGGCTAAAGGGCACGGAAAAAATAACTCTGCAATCTTATCAAAGAACAGGCTTTCTGCAGGGTCTGTTATACCGTCACCGCTTGACTCAGTCCTAGCGCCTGCATGACGCGGCTGGTATCGAAGTGCTGCTCCATCAGGTGCCTAATGCACTCTACTTTGATGGGCTCATGCAGCCGAACCTGGTCGAATGCTTTTTCGATAATGGCGACAGTGGTCAGCGTGTCTAAGTCTACAGAAAGGATAGGGACTTCTAGATCTTGAGCGCGTTCAAGAATGTCTTTTCTCGGTGCGAGCCGACCAGTCAGTACCAGACACTGTGTAGAACTCTCAAGCGCAGCCATCTGAATATCAAATCGGTCTCCACCGGTGACAACGACCATATTGTGCGCCCGATTAAAGTAGCGTAGCGCGGAGTTTGCGTTCATCGCTCCAATGGAGATTTCCTCCACCATGATTTGGTCGATTCGCTCGGGGTTGTTCAAAATTTCTGCGCTGAGATGATCGACTAGGGCCTCTACGCTGACGCTGCGCATGATGGCGGTACGGGGCAGAATGCCAAAGACTCTGATGTTGTGGCGCTCTAGGCATTCTGTGACAGATGTTCGGGCTGTTTCAATCATCGCTTCGGGGACATCGTTAATCACAACACCTAAGAGCTGATCGCCTAGCTTCTTTTTAGCGGCCAACAGCTTATCAACGATGAGGGCAGAGTTGTAGCGGGTGACTAAGATGACGGCGGCCTGACTCATCTTTGCCATTTCAGGAAGCGATAGCCCGAACAGGGTCCCTTCTTCCAAATTGCCAGGGCCTTCTATGAGTAGGAGGTCTTCGCCTTTACTTGCTAAGAGCGTTTCAACATTTTTGTCATAAACGAGTTGCTCTTGAGATAGCTGTTTTTGAATGGTTGCTTCGTCTAGCGTAAAGAGTGTTGGATGCACGCGATCAGGACCGAGATCCAATGTTTGGGCGATGAACCGGACATCTTCGTCCAGATTATCTTTGCCTTCGCTGGGGCAAGTGCCGATGGGTTTTGCGTAGGCGATGTCTACGCCTTGGGCTCGCAGCTGTAAGGCTAATCCTAGTACCGTTGCCGACTTTCCACTGTAAGGTTCGGTTGACCCAATCAATAAATGCTTTGTTGCCCGCCCTGACGATTGGTCGGATGACTGGGGCATGCCCTTACTCCCTTGTAACTTATAGCGTTGTGCTTAAACCCTCAGTGATTATTCTGACACGTTCGCTCGCGAGTCGATCAAAAAAATAAAAAAAGCCAGTAAGCTGCCCTGTCTCACTGGCCTGACTGATTTCTTTGACGAATTAATGATTCTGATATTACTCATCAAGGCGCAGCAGCTTGCGATAAAACAGTTTGTCGAAATCAGGGGTTTTATTTTGATTCATCGCAACGACAACACTAATTAAGTAATCGACGAACTCATAGTTAGCCATAGTGATTTCATAGGTGAGTTCGGCATCTCCGTCGAACTGCATGCGGCAGCGAGTGAGGTCGGCTGGCAGCATCGATACATTCCAGGTTGCTAAAAAGGGAATGCTGCCAGTGCCTTCAATGGCGCGTTCGCCTTCAATATTGCCTTGTTTGTAGAGCCCAATGGCATAGGGCAGAGCATTGCGTTTTTTGCCTTGGTAGTAGGGCAAGTAAACACTGGCCTCTGGCTTCGATGCAGGCTGTATAGATTGAAGGGACATGGCGGCTCAAGACGTGCTGGTTGCTAGGGCTAGAATGCCCGTCTGACGACTCGGGTGCTCAGGAATGACATGGCTGATTTCTCTGTGGTTTTACGGAATGGGTAAGGGGTTTGAGGTGCTGATCGCGCGCTAGAGAGAATCGAGGGTCGGTGAAGGAGTATGGTTAAATTGAAAGGATTTGTTAAGGGATCTAAACAAAGCGACACATGGCAGATTTCGTTGAACCCAACGCCTCTGAGTTTGACCTACCCGAATTTGATTGGCCTGAATTTGACCTCTCTGAGTTCGATTTTGATGCGGAGAGCGTTTTTGATACTGAGTTTTTTAAGGGCTATGATGGACGACGACTGAAGGCTGCGATCGCACTCTTCCTTCTGTGGTTCTTAACCGCTATCCTTCACATTGTCAGCTGGGGCCATGAGCTAGTTTTAGTCGTCGCTGGCGTGATGAGTATCCACGCGCTACGGGTGATTTTTGCAGCGCCGCCGAAGCCGCCCGTGCCGCTCCCCTCAGTGCAATCAGTGCCTGCTGATCAGTTGGCAGTTACTGAGAGTTGGCCCCATGTTTCCCTATTAGTTGCGGCCAAAAATGAAGCGCAAGTCATCGGTCAACTTGTAGAAGCTTTGCTACAGCTCGACTATCCGCAGGACCGTTACGACCTGTGGATTATTGACGACTACAGTACAGATGCCACACCTGAAATTTTGGATGCACTGGCAGCTCGTGAGCACCGGGTGAATGTAGTGCATCGCGGGCCCGATGCGACGGGCGGTAAGTCTGGTGCACTGAATTTGGTGTGGCCGCAGACTAAGGGCGATATTTTGGCGGTGTTTGATGCGGATGCGCAAGTGGCGGCTGATTTGCTGCGCCATGTGGTGCCGATGTTTGATGCGGCAAAAGATGGCCAGCAGACAGGGGCTGTGCAGGTACGTAAGGCGATCGCGAACGACAAAACCAACTTTTGGACACGCGGCCAAAAAGCTGAGATGGCCCTAGACTGCTATATGCAGGAGCGTCGGATTGCGGTGGGCGGTATTGGTGAGCTGCGAGGCAATGGGCAATTTGTGCGGCGCAGTGCGATCGCGCAGTGCGGCGGCTGGAATGAAGAAACCATTACCGATGATTTGGACCTCACGATTCAGCTGCATTTGAACCAGTGGAATATTGGCTTATTGTTTACGCCTGCGGTGGGTGAAGAGGGTGTGACCAGCGCTCTGGCACTGTGGCATCAGCGCAATCGTTGGGCGGAAGGGGGCTTTCAGCGTTATCTAGACTACTGGCGACCGCTGGTAAAAAATCGGCTGGGCTGGGGCAAATCTCTGGACATGATTGGTTTTTGGATTATCCAGTACATGCTGCCGCTCGTAGCGTTGCCGGACTTGATTATCGCTTTGATTCGTCACCAAATGCCTGTGTATGGTCCGATTACCATCATGGCCGTTGGGATGTCGGCGGTTGGCATGTTTACTACGTTGCGCCAAGCAGAGAAAACCTCGATTTTGAGTGCGGTCGTACAGACGGTTCGAGGCTCGCTGTACATGCTGCACTGGCTAGTGGTGATTGGCACAATGGCCATGCGGATTTCGGTGCGGCCTAAGCGATTGAAGTGGGTGAAAACGGTTCACGGTGCTTAGGCTAACCATCTTTGATGTGTCGTTTCTAAATAGGGTTGCTCGGTTTGGCTTTAGGTCTGGCCTGGCCGGGTGGACTTTAGCCGGACGATGATAATGCATAGGGCCACGGCCATTGATATGCCTACGAAAGCGATCGGTGAGAGGGCGGCGTTGCGGATAGCGATCGCTATCAATCCCCAAATCACTACAGCTGGGTAGCTCATATCGCGATAGTTCAACGCGACAATGGCACCTAACCCAGCGCTAACGCACATCATGACAACAGTCGCCACGACACCGCTGGTAGATGCGGTTATGACGTCTGAGAAATCTGCGATGCGATCCTGTGGGATAGCCATAGCGTAGATGGCGCCGGATACATTCAGGACGGTTGCTAGGGTAATCCAAGCGAAATAGATACTAATTGGGGCTTGCAGCAGCCATCGAACTTTGCGTGTTGATTTTACTGAGCGAGTGGTCACGTAGGCAAAGGCCAAACAAGCCAATATGCCCAGCATAAAGAGCACGGAAGCCCAGAACTGGTAGGTCAAAAAGAGGTAGATCCAAACCATTTGCAGCCCGCACGCGCCGATGACTGCCCAGGAGACTTTTTGGAAGGCCGGAATATGGCGCTGTGCGGGCAAAGCCTGGTAGATGCTGTAAGCAATTAGCCCGAGGTAAATCAGTCCCCAAATGGCAAAGGCATAACCTTCTGGGGTAATCATGACACCGCCTAGCGTGGTGTTAGAGACATCTGCGGTGTTTTTGCCTGCAGGCGGATAGATATTGGAGATGCCGTTAACTGCGATCGCCATCAGCACTGCTACCACCGTTAACCACTGCCGCCCGATTTGAATCATCGATTTTTTGCGCCGTTGGGTTTACCCGACGTCATTGAAGACCACTCTCTTATTATCGGACTTTATAGGAGCCTTAGAAGATATGTTTGAGCGATCGCCTAATGGATATTGCGGGTAAAACTCTGCTCTACACTAGGGCCTATTCCACAGAGAATTTTAAGGAATATATGGAAATGTAAGGATGTGTTTCGAGTATTAGTTTTCTTTGAAAGAAATATTCACGGGCAAGGCTGGGCGGGCTAGTTAAGGTGGGGGTAACTGAAAAAATCTCTCGAAAAATACGTTCAAATACGTCGGAGCGTTCCTAGTTATGAATATTTCAAACTCTTCTTCTAAGCTTTCTTCTCGGCAGTTCGGCTGGGATGCGCTGGTGCTATCGGTCGTGACCTTTTGGCTCAGCAGCAGCGTGCTGTTGGACTTTTTTATGATGCCTGTAATGTACGAGTCCGGCATGATGAATACGCCTGGATTTGCGACCGGTAGCTACAGCTTGTTTTGGGTGTTCAACCGGGTTGAGGTGCTTTGCGCAGCGGCAATTTTGACCGGGCTTTTGGTCATACGCGATCGCCGCTCGCAGTTTGATGTAGTGGCCAGCGGTTCTCGCAGCCGGTGGGCTTTGATGACGAGTGCTGGTCTATTGGCGATCGCCCTCATCTACACCTATTTCCTCACGCCTCATCTCAGTGCGTTGGGCCTCAACCTCAGCGGCAACTTCTCTGAACCAGCGCCCCACTCACTTGCTCCCATGCACTTTGCTTATTGGGGTTTGGAAGCGTTGAAACTTGCGGGTGCAGCGTTCTTGATCAAGCTTTGCTATCGCGATATTGCCGCTGCTTTCAAGTAAGTTTGAATCGATTGACCGAGTCTTTGCCCAGTTGTGCTAAATCTTGAGTCGATGGAATGCTTGATGCTGTAATGGCATCAGGCATTTTCGCTATCTGGCCAGAGTAAGCGCAGGCCGAGAAGGCCAAATCCGATAGCCGCGATACCTTTGACTAGCTTTTCGGGCAGAAAGAAGGCACTGCTGCCACCGAGCAATACGCTGATGAAAGAGGCGAGCAAGAGGGCGCTGGCAGTGCCTAAAAAGACAGCCTTTGGAGAGGGCGATGAGCCGCCAAGCGCAATAACAGCGAGCTGGCTTTTGTCTCCGAGTTCCGAGATGAACACGGTGGCAAAGCTCACGAAAAATAACTTTAAATCCATCGTCTTTGTCTACTACGGGTGGGGTGTTGATCGTTGAAAGTAGATGAAAGGGCTTCAGCTGCTGAAGATGTCTCCAACCAACGCAATGGTGATCAGCAGCAATAAAATGCCCGCACAGATATCAAGCGTTTCTTCAGAGACGCGACTGGAGAGCCACTGACCCAGTAAGACTCCAATCAGGCTAGTAGATATGAGTGCCAAGCCCGCGCCCAAGAAGACGGTGATGGGCGCTTGGGACTCCGCACTAATTAGCATGGTGGTGACTTGTGTTTTGTCGCCTAGCTCTGCCAAAAATATAGTGATAAACGTAGAAAGAAAGACAGGCCAAAACCCAGCTAGGTCAGGAGCCGTTTCAAGACTCTTGAGTGCTGAGTTTGTGGTGAGGACGGCTTCGGTCTCAGCAGTTTGCTCTTTTTTTTGCTCTTTTTTTTTCTTTTTGGGGCTTGCTGAATCGGAAGAAGTCACTGGCGTTTCGATTTCATAATTTTCTCATTGTCTGCGATCGCGTGTCAAAACCGCAATTCTAAGCCTGATTGGCTGGTTCATCAGCGATCGCCTCACCGTCAATCTCAATCACAATATTGTCCAACCCAATCGCATCGTAAAACCGATCCATCTCAGGGCTTTTGTTGCCATAAATGCCAGATATCTGCTGCTCGCAGCACTCAATTGCAAATTCGTTCAGCTCGGCAGGTTCAACGTTATATAGCTGCTGAAAGGTCTTAGGCTCTACGCGACAAAAATTGGGGCGTTCGTCGTAAATAGTGCACTCTCGCTTGGTTTTGTCATAGTTGATGCACCAGCCATCTTCTCCGACTAAGCTCATATATTTAGCTAGCTCATCAGGAGAGAGGTAGTCCGACAAATCGGGTCGGTCAGCCGGATTAAGTTCGCAGCAGGCGCCACAATTTTTAACGCATTGCCAAGTCGCCATATCCTTTTCCAATTGCCTACTTTTCCTTGTTGTTTAAGGTACTGCAAATACTGAGCTTCAAATGTTAAGCACTGGGTTCAAATGGATCATTTTATCGACTGCCTGAGCGACCTTTGAAGGCGACAAGTCACGAGTCGTCAGCGCTAGAGCAATCTTAGAATTTTGTAAACAAACTTTAATCTGCGCTGCCCATAACAGGTACAATGCTTTGTAAAGTAAGACTGCTTTAAGGCTGCTTAATGGGTCTCAAGCTTAAGATGTTTGGAGGATGAAAGGCTTTGTTAGATAGTGCTCTGTCTGTTGTAACTAGTATTGATTACGTCCTGATTGCTCAGCTAACAATGCTGGCTCTGGTTGTGATTGCTGGTCCTGCTATCGTATTTTTGCTCGCTGTTAGAGGTGGCGATCTCTAAACCGATTTCCTTCTAATATCGTTAACGAATTTGTGCCTTCGCGGTTGCGCTGACTTGAGCAACTGCGGAGGCATTTTTACGGTTGTTGAAGGATGAATCGAGCGATTTCCAAATCTACGGGTGTCGTTACTTTTAAGTTCGTTTCCTCACCTTCTAAAATGCTGACTGGAATACCGCACTTTTCTAATAAAGCTGCGTCATCCGTGACTTTCCACCCTTCGCGTTTGCCGCGAGCGTGACACTGTTTTAGTAGCTCAACCTCAAATCCCTGTGGGGTCTGCGCTGCCCACAGCCCAGCTCGATTAGGGGTATTGGTGATAATGCCCTCAGCGTTGACTTCTTTAATCGTGTCTTTGACTTTGACAGCGGCGATAAAGCCTGGTGTGGTGCGCGCAAAATCAGCGCAGCGATCAAAGAGGGTCGGTGTGGCTAGGCAGCGAGCGCCATCGTGAATAAGAACGTGGGTTGCATTTGGTGGGAGTGCCTGCAACCCGTTATACACAGAGGCTTGTCGGGTATCTCCGCCTTGGATAAACTCGACAGCCACACTTAAGTCGCACTGGCTGACCATGTGTTCGATGTCGGGGCGGTCGACGGGTTGACAGATGATGCCGATCCATTGCAACTGGCTGGCAGCGGCGGCAGCTTTGAGTGTCCAGGAAAGGATAGGGCGGTTGAGTAGTGGTATGAGGAGCTTGTTGCGATCGCTGCCCATCCGGCGACCCACACCTGCGGCAGGCAAAAGTAAATGCATAGTGACCTAGTACTGACCTCGTAAAGCGCTAAAAAAATTAAAGCGCTAAAAAATTAGAGCGTTAAAAAAGTTAGAGCGCTAAAAAAATAGTGGCCTAAACGAAAAAAGCGTGCTCTAGGTCACCATTCTCAATGAATTCGGGTTTTATTTCTAGGGAATTGTCCTAAGCCAACCAGCTTCCCGTAAAATGATGAGCGAATAATAATCGCTGGGTTATCTTACCTTTACGCCTTTTTTAGTGCTTCTTTTTAGCTAAAGCGTTGCGTCGAAGCGCGCAGCCCCTTTTCGTCAGTCACCGATGGCTGACAAAACTGATGAAAGCGTTCAGTCGCTCATGGCGATCGCGTTACCTGTACAAAAATCAGCAAACCTAACCGTATGCGCATACTGGCCCTAGTCCCTGGTGGCATCAGCGATCAGCTTTTGTTTTTTCCGGCCTTAGATAATATCAAGCAGGCCTATCCAAATGCTGAAATTGGTGTCGTTGTTGAGCCGAAGGCAGCCGTTGCCTATCGCGTCTCGAAAATTGTAGACACCATAATTCCGTTCACGTTCTCTGCGGCTAATAGCCCTTCTGACTGGGCTAACCTGCTGGGGATTGTGCGCGATCGTGAATACGAAGTCGCTATCACGACGGACCTGTCTTGGAAGATGGGGTTACTGCTATGGCTGAGCGGTGTCCCTAGCCGCATTACCTACAGCAGTACGGCAGGTGGTTGGTTTTATACAGCGACAGTTCCTGACGAACCTGATACGGTTCAATATCAGGCAGAGCGATATCATAACTTGCTCAAAGCTATTGATATTGTTGGTCCTACCCCTGAGATGTCGGTGAATGTGCCAGAAGGAGATATCGCTTGGTCCAAGAGTTTGCGCGATCGCCTCAATTTAACCAGCGGCTACGTACTGATGTATCCCGGCCAAGACACAGGCCGTGTAGGTGCTGCGGCTCAGTATCCTATCAATAGCTGGAAGGCACTGATTGCTGACTTTAGGACCAAACAGCCCAAAATGCCGATAGTACTCCTGAAAGCTAGCGGTAGTGCAGCGCAAGCGCAGGCCCTAAAGAACGAAGATACTGGTCTTGTTGTTGTCACTGCTGAAAATATCGGTCAGTCTGCCGCCATGATTGCAGGTGCTGACCTAGTGCTCACTCCAGATAGCTATGTTATGCAGCTGTCGACTGCTCTGAAGGTGTTTACCCTAGCGCTGTTTGGCAAAAACGACCCCGGCGAAATGCTGCCACCAGTAACCGGCGAAGAAACCCGCTTTTTGGGCATTGCTTCTGAAACGCATCAAGTCGGTGACATCCCACCAGAGACTGTTTTGCAAAAAGTCTGGGGTGGGTAGCGCACCTGTTGAGCCGCTATTCCAACTTAAAACTCTGAGAAAAACCTAACTAAGTTAACATCATGGACCAAATTCAAATCCAAGCCTCTAAGCTCCTGGACCTGATTTTTGCTGAAGAGACGGGCGAAACCTATCAAAAAACCCTGAATCTGACAGGGACTATCCTCAAAGAATCGGGCCAGCTGATCTGGCTGACGATTTGTTCTGTGTTTGTCTTCGGTGCCTGGGTAGCCGATACCTCCATGAAAACGGGTAATGGTCTTCGTGGCTGGATTGAAGACCAAACGAATCCGTCAGCTGCGGCTGATAAAAAGCCGATAGCTGAAACGGGTAAAGACCTGCTAGAAACTGGAAAGACTGGGGCTGTCTACCTGTTGAATCAAGCGAGAGAGCAGCTGGGATTAGAGCCCACACAGTCGCTTCCTGTGAAGAAAGCCCAGCCTGCAAAAGCAGCACCTGCTGCTGCTACACCGCCTGCCTCTGCTGCGCCTTCGCCTTCGGCTGCGCCCAAGGCAAGTTCCCCTTCGGCGCCAACCGCTTCTAGCCCTGTGACACCTAGTTCTTCTCAGTCAAGTTCTAGCGCTTCTGGTCCCAGCAGCCCTGCGCCCAGCACACCTTTTTCAGGTGACTCCACTGAAGAAATTTCCCGTGAATCTGATGATGGTGGCTGGCCCCCTCAAGAAACTGACTAGAACTCGCTTAATGTTAAGCATCCAAAAGGGGCCGCTGAAATTAGCGGCCCCTTTTGGATGCTGTTGGATGTCTAGTCGTTTGCGGTCTGTATCCGGTACGTTCTAACTTGACAAGGTTTTATATCGTTGGCCTCTGGTGTAGAAATATCGTTTTCAAGCAAATCGGTGGGGATAAAACCTGTCAATTCTAAAGTGTTTTCTATTTGCATGTCTGCTGAGTGACCATGTGCCTCGTAGCACCGAATAACGAATTCGTTGGGATTGTCTTCTGAGGGCTTGAATGCCGATAGGACAAGGTTGGAATTGTTTATTGCGAGGAAGCTTTGTGTGAGTGAAGAGTCTGCTACTTCTGATGTGGTAGTGGGCGCTTTATACCAGTGAACGATAGGTGCGATGTTGAGTTCGCGCGCGTGGCGGACGGTGTGGGCGGTGGTCCAACTGTTGGTGTGGGGATAGATGGCATAGCTAAATCGGTGATTACCTTTGTCGGCGTTTGGGTCTGGCCAGATAGGCGATTTGAGTAAGCTGAGGCGTAGGTAGCTTGGGCCTGCATCGAAGCCGTGCTTACAGTCCGTTAGGATGCTGGTACCAAAGGTTGAGCTGTTCTGGGTTTGAGAGAGGTCTGCCCATCTGAGGGCTGGGACTTCCCATTGAGCTTTTTCTGCTTCTGTTTTAGGTTCGGTGGGCCGGGTGATGGCACCGAAAGGAATCTCGTAGGTGGCTACATCGGATGAGACGGTTAGGGGAAACATTGCCTTCAGCAGAACCTGGGTTTCTTGCCAATCGATGCGGTTATCTACCTTGAGATAGGGTGTGCTGGCATCTAAAAGGTAGGTCTGTTTAATCGTTGACTGGTTGAGTGTGTAGGTGATGCACAGCTGTTGGCGGATAGGGCCGTTTTCGAGCCATTCAACAGACTTTACGATGGGTGCTGGGAGAGGGTGATCGGCGTAGTCGGGGGCGATGTTCCAGGCATCCCAGTATTGGCCTTTATCTTGGAATGCCTGGAGTTGATTGCCTGGAGCCCTGAAGGTTTCTCGGCGTGTGCTTTTTTCGATCAGGCTATCGATTTGCCCTGTTTTGGGGTTGATAGTAGCGACTAAGAATTCGTTTTCGAGTGTGTGATGGGTCAGTGTGGAAGGGGCTGTGTGCGCTTGACCAGGGCACAGCCAAAAGCATTGATAGCCAACGGCAGGTAGGTTTTTCGCTAGAAAAGAAAGTTTGGAAGAGGCCGCTGCTGATTGGGTGCTGTCTCTTTTTTGATGGAGGACTTCGACATTCTTGCTGTCATAAATTTTCCAGTCGGCAGAAGGCTGAGTGGTTGAAGATCCCGTGATTGTCAATGTAACGACGGCGCTTCGCTGCCAGCTGAGTGCGTTGAAGATCAGGAGCGGTGTTGCGTCGGGATGGGGCGGTGGTGGTGGTGGGATGGTGAGGGCGATCGCATCCAAACTTTCTTTTAATATGCGATCGCCAATCTTTTTCACTTCTACCCAATCACGATCGGCATCTACAAACACCTCAGGGATAGCAGTCCCTGGCAAAATGTCGTGAAACTGGTTGAAGAGCAGCTTTTTCCAAGCTGTATCCATGGCCGCTTTTGGGTAAGGCTGGTGCGCCGTAATTTGGGCGATGGTTGCAAAGACTTCGGCCTGATACAGAAGGTCTTCGCTGCGTCGGTTGTATCGTTTTTGGTCAGCGTGAGTGGTGTAGCATCCTCGGTGGAGTTCGAGATAGAGGTCTGTATCCCACACTGGAAGCGCGCTAGTGTCTGCGGTCATGCTTTGCGCTGACCTGTCATTACTTTTGATATCATCACTCAGCTCAGCTACAGGGAGTTGATCTATATAGTTTTGGGCGCTCGTGAAGCTAAAGGTAGGGAAGAAAGGAGAAGCTTGCCAGCGCTGCGATTTTTCGAGCATGTCACGAGTAGGGCCGCCGCCGTGGTCACCGAGGCCGGGAAGCCAGAGGGTATCGGTGCTACCGGTGCTGGCTTCCCACTGGGTGGCATAGGCTGACATCTTTTCAGGATCGATGTCGGTGCCGATAGGTGGGAGCATGAGGCTAAGAATGCGACTGCCGTCGGGAGAGTGCCACCAGAAGAGCTGATGGGGGAACTGAGTGGTGTCGTTCCAGGAAAGTTTGAGCGTAGCGAAGGTTTGAACGCCGCCTTGGGTGAGTAGCTGCGGGAGCTGCCAGCAGAAGCCAAAGGAGTCAGGAAGCCATGCGACTGTACTGAGGGTGCCGAATTTTTCTTGGCAGTAGCGCTGACCGTAGAGAATTTGGCGGGCGATCGCCTCTCCACTAATCACATTAAATTCAGGCTCAATCCACAGCCCCGCATCAATGCTCCAGCTGCCCTCGGCCACTTTTTGCTGAATTTGCTTAAACAGCTCAGGGCGATTGTGTTCTAACCATTCAAAAAGCGCAGGGCTAGAGTGCGTGTAGGTAAGCTCGGGAAAGTCTTTTTGGAGGTTGAGGATGGAGTTGAAGGTACGTTCGGCGGCTTCCCAAGTGTCGGCAATGGGCCAGAGCCAAGCCATGTCGAGGTGGGCATGGCCGATGCATTGGACTGTCCGTGCTTTGAGCTTGGGGCTGAGGTGTTTTAGGGCTCTCCGCAGCTGGCTGAGAGACTGCTGGAAAGGGTGAGTGCTCGCTGGACTAAAGGTTTGCTCGGTGGAGAGCGTTTGCCAGAGATTGAGGACTGGATCTGTAGAGTCTTTTTCGGTTTGGCTGGTGAGCGTGTCCCATTGGAGTTGGGCGATCGCATGCTCTATTGCCTGTTGACTGTCTGGCTCTAAGGTGGCTAGAACTGTCAGCTCATCTGCCACAAAACTTGGCTCTGGGGTGGAGTGATTGGCTGGAAGTTCGTAGATGAGTTGCGATCGCACTAAAGCTCCATCGTCATGACCAGGGCTCACTAAGCGAATAGCAATCTGAAAGACTTGCCCTGGTGTTACCTTTTCGCTGAGGCAAAGCCGCGTAAAGCACTCAAATAAGTCACCAGACTGCATGAGGGTGCCGTCTACATAAATTTGCGCATCTTCTGCCCACCATGTCAGCGCTAAGCGTAGGGTAAGACCGGCTAGGGGATAGCCAAATAAATTTGATGGGACTGTAATCGCTTGGTATAGCCAAAGAACGTGGAGTCCTCTGTCCCATGCGATGTGTTGTCTGTCGTTAAGGGTGGCTGTTGGCCAACTTGCTGTAGTGTTTGGCTTGCTGGCAGGGGAGTGAGCGAGTTCAAAATCCTGCTGACAAATTTGCCACTGGCTTTGAATGTCTAGCGTGTTGAGCTGGCGTAGGCGATTCAGTGCCTCTTGGATTGCTGTGGATAAAGATGATGGTGTGACGGTGGCGGCCATGATTTCCTTTAGACTTGAGAGCAGCGATCGCTATTTGCCATCGATCGATTTTAAGAAATTCGTTTTGACCAGAGGGAGTTAAGTAATGGCTTCTGGCCCGTATCAAAGCAATTTACTACGTTTTTTTGTCGGTCAATACTGGCAAGGATTGGCTCGTCATCAGCGGGCTTTGCGGGAAACGCGTTCAGCGATAGAGATAGGTGGCAAGATTGGGGCTGTGGCTGTACTGTCTCCAGTGGTGATGATATCGCGGGTTTCGCAGAAGCGCTTTCGGCAGTTGAAGCAGTCTGCAACGAAATTGCGGTGTTCTTTGGGGCGAGCTCAAGGTCCGAATAAGGTTTTAGATTTTTCCGGCTTTGACAGGTTATCGGCTGTTGCTGATCGTTTGAACCTTCAGGCGCTGAAGCCTTTGCTGAAGCCGGGGAGCTTGAGCGCAGAGGCTGAGGAAATGCATGCCTCCGAAGCCGATTGTGAGGTAAGTGCTGCGGTGAAGACAGTCGCTATTACAGAGGCTGTAGCGGCGGAGGCAATTATGGCTAAAACGTTGCTGGCGGTAGGAAGTCGTTTATCTTCGGGGCAGCAAAATGAACTGACTCAGGGCGCCTCTCGGCACCCTATTGTGATGCGATGGTGGCAATCGGCACGTGCTTTGGTTTCGGCAACGCTGCGTAAGCAGATGATGTGCCAGTCGCTAGAGTCCAGTGAGGCTCAATTGGAGGAGGCCGCTACGCGTGATGTGCAAGTAGCTGGAAAGATTACGGGAGTGGCAAGTGACTTGGAGACGCGATCACTCGTCTTAATCAAAAACTATCGCTTGGCGTGGAATGGCTTAAGCGCTGAGCAGCATCTCCATTTGTCTCAACGAATAGACGAGTTATTAGCAGATGGTTCTTTAACAGCTAGTGAGGTTAGAGAGTTTGCTCTGCCCAGTGAGATCCTGCGCAAGATGGGTTTGCCCACCGCTGAAAAAAATCATTCTGTGGCAATCCGTGCGGCTTCTTTTTGGGTTGAAGTGTTGCGTGCGGTGGCTTGGCTGACAAGAAATACTGCTATATTTCGACGCTTGCCAGGTCGGCATTTACGGCTGTCGGATGGTGCTCCGCTTTTGGCCGATAGTGGCTTAGGGGCTGCTCGTCTTGGAGAAGGCCTCGTTAGTTCGGATGGTGGCGCGATGGTAATTCAAAGGCGTGGCTTTGCGACGAGGAAGTCCTTCCATCAGAAAATTGCACGCGTTATTTCGTCAGAAAAACTTGAAAAGAATAGAGATATAAATGATTGGGGTAGCAACGGTGTTCATGACTACTTAGAAGCTTCTGTGGTGACGATGGGCTATGCAGAGCATCCTTTGGAGACGGTGCTCAATTGGGTTGACCGTTGTTTGCTGTGGCTAGAACACGGCTGGCGACGATTAAAACACTGGATGCGACAGCGATCGCAGTTAGGTCAGTAATCTCTTTTGCACGACGGTTTTTTGTTTGTATGAGTGAGACTAAACGCCATCCGGGTCGCTCTGACGATTCATTCGCTGTCCACTCATAATTTTTATGGTGCGTGGTGACTGCTGGCAACAAAGAATCGACCGGGAGCTTCGAGTCGCTTGATAGCGGTTTCGGTAGCTTCCGGTCGATTTTGGGCAGGCCATGATTCATAGCTTAAGAAGCTATTTGGCACGTTCCTGGCTTAAGCAAACCATTCCAGTTTTGCTTCTTCTTTGGTGTTGGTGTTACGCGATAGCGTTTTCCGCTCAAAGTCCATGTGGACAGAACGCATTTGCTCGCCATCTTTAGCAACGGCCACGATGGGATAGCGCAGAACGCCATCTTGGAAAGAAACATGGAATCGGAACGTGCCATCTTCCTCTAGCTCAATTTCCTTGCCATCGATAGTGACCGTAGCATCGGGCTCAGTCGCACCGTATACGATTAGCTCAGCGTCTGCGACCAGCCAAAACTTACGAGACTTTTCAGGGGGGGCAGATGCAAACATGCCCGCGCCAGACATATTGACGCCAGAGGCGGTTGGCAATGCCCACAGGCCCGCACCGGACGGGAAGACAAAGGAGCTAACTGCTTGCTCAGGCACCTGATGCATAGAGCCGAACAGAGACCCAGCGATTCGCTGTGCTTCTGAAGATTGTGCCTGCGCGAAGATGCCATCGTACAGTTCGTCTTCTTTGCCATAGCCAGTTTTGCCAGCAGCGGCAGCTGCTTTTTGGCTGGGTGGAACGAGCTTAGCAACGGTGCGGCCTCTCAGCTCTTGTCGCCAGTCGACGGTGACAAATTTATCTTCAATCCAGTCGGAAGGATAGACAGGTGGAATGCGGATAGGCGCGGAGCGAGAAAGCATCAGCCAGCGACCATCGTCACAGATGTAGCCAACTTCGACGGTGTAGTCGCGATCGCTCACCGGAATAGGCAAATACCATTCGCGAGACATTTCACCGCATTCATACTGCTGAAGGCTGTGTGGACTCTGGCTATTGATATCAATATTCGTGACATCGTAAAAGCGAAGCGCCAGGCGACGGCCTCCCTGATTGCGAAGCTCCTGCTTATGCTCGTTAGGAATATCCCAGTAAGCGTAAGCCCATTGGGGATCGCGAGGGAGCAACACGATTCTGCTTTCTCCGTAACCACTGGGCAAATCTGAAAGCCCTTGGTCCACAGTAGCAAGTGAAGCCATGTCAGGGGTTGCTGTCATCACTGCGGTGGCAGCTACAGCGTTTTCTGGCTGCGCACTACCCGCGAACTTAGCTGCTTCAGCCGCTGTTTGTCCGCTGGGCTGACTGGCCACTTCGTGGGTGGCACGGCGATCACCCGCTGCGATTTGCTTCTGTTTAATAGCCGCAACTAGCTCTACTTTTCTCATGCGGCTATAGCGTGAGACTTCATACTCACTGGCCACTCTGCGTAGTTGACGCAGGGTCATTTCTTCCAGTGGAATGTTTGGGATTGATCCTGACATGTTCCGTTTCTCCTCACTAAGGCGTATGCATCGAATCCCGAAGAAAGTATGAATTGGGATCAACTTCGGGATCAATGTATTCATAGTATGACATTTTTGCCGATGGGGATCGACGGGATTGCTGTCTTTTCTGGCTAGGATCGCTACTTCAACCTTTAGGGGATCGTTATGTCATCAATCCATGACAAAGCGAATTAAAAAAGTGTCTGTCACTACAAAATTAGGATGTAAGCCAACGAAGTCTGACAGGTAGCCTGCTAAGCGGAATAATGAATAGGAATTAGGAATATAGCGGAGAGAGAGCTGATGGATGTAGTGGATGAAGATGGCTCAGAGAAAAAGGGGGGGAGTCGAATTATTGGTCGAATTTTGCCAGCCGCTGTTGGGTTTTGGTTGCGATCGCAAGTAGAAGAAATCGCTCAGTTAGAAATTGACTTAGAAGGACGCGATCGCCAAATTCTGAAAGGTTTTATTCCAGGCGTTGCTGTGTCTGCCCAGCAGGCTATTTATCGGGGTATTCACGTCGGTCAAGTGCAGCTCTCGGCCAAAGATATTCGAATCAACATCGGTCAAGTGGTGCGAGGTAAGCCCCTGCGTTTGCTTAAAACATTTCCGGTAATGGGGGCTGTCGTTTTGAGTGAGGCGGACTTGAAGGCTTCTTTGCGATCGCCGCTGTTGTCGGCAGGGCTGTTGGATTTTTGGCGATCGCTGATTAGCATTCCAGCCATTGCTCAAGATGTAAAGGCGCGCTATGGTTCGCTTGCCATTCAACCGAATGTTGTTCTGTCTCAACCCAATATTCGGCTAGAAGAAGGCTGTTTGGGCCTGAGTTTTTACCCTTGTTCTTCAGGCAACATTTCCTCAGCAGATGGTCTAGAAAACAAGCCGGTTGTGCTAGGAACAAAACTATCGGTGGTATCCGCTCAGTATTTGCAGCTGAGTTCACCTTGTTGGCTCACAGACTTAACAGAGCTCAGCGTACTTGCGTCAGGTTCACCAGTAGGTATACCTGTTGATTCTTTAGAAGGGTTTCAGTGGAACTTGGGGCAAGATACTCAACTCAACCAGCTGGAGACTCATCCCGATCGGCTTGTTTGTAGTGGAGTCGTCACAGTTCAGCCATAAGCCGCTGACGAAT
>JBCBDN010000016.1:0-25829 GCA_038529685.1 Cyanobacteria bacterium J06598_1
ATATTAAAAGACCTAGGCTCTCGCCGCGCCACAAGAATCGCCTACGATAACGGAACGTTAGACATTATGCGTCCACATACCAAACAAGAAGAGGACAAAGAGACTATCAGTGACTTAATCAAGGCCCTGTTAGAAGAGTTCAACATCGAGTTCCGTTCACTAGGATCAACAACACTTGAACGGCGTGCCGAGCTAAAAGCCATTGAGCCCGATCAGTGCTTTTACATTCAAAGTGAGCAAGCCGTTCGAGGAAAGCGCAGTGTAGACCTCAGCCAAGATCCACCGCCGGATTTGGTACTAGAGATGAATACAGCCGCCTACACTCACTTAGAAATTTACGAAGCTTTAGGCGTACCCGAGCTATGGCGATTCAACAAAAAAGAGCTGGCAATGTATCGGCTGCGGGCGGGCAAGTATCAAGCCGTTGAGGAAAGCCGGTGACAGCTGTGAAGTATAAGTGCGATGTATCAGAGACTACTTAGTATAAGCTTCTACGGTGGACTATGGCGGTATGCATGTGCCCGCAGCGCCTGATGGCGCTGGCTTTTCGGGAATGTATTAGAGGCTGCAATCAATATTAGGTACCCTGCGGTACCTTACTTCTGTTGCTTATTTTTCAATCTTTAGCTATGGCTGATGCCGCGAACTTGTCTATCCGCAAAACTGAGAAGCTGCTCACCAAAAGCATTAAGCATGTACTCTCGGACAACAATATTAATGCCAGTACCCGAAGCGGTAACAAGGAGCTAGGCATCCTGGTTAAAAAACTGGCGTCTGCACCTTTTGAATCGACAGCGGCGGTGGAAAAGCTAGGTAGCGCTTTGGGCGAAAAAATCACTCAGCTTTCGCAGCAGGCCAGTAAAACAGATTTAGATGCTGGAACGGTGCGATCACTCAGCCTTAAGCAAGACTGGATGTCGGAGTTTGATATTCCTGAGGCCAACGTGAAGGAAAAGGTCTCCAAAAAGGCGACTAAGTCTGAACAGACGGTTGTAGTCCCTGCAAAACGTAAAGGACAGGACGCTGAGCCAGCGCCCACCCCAGACCCAGAACCTGCTACCGATGCCGAACCCACTGACGCTAAAACAATTGAATCCGAATCAGCACCTACCGCGAACGACGCTAGCTCGGAGGAGACGGCTGAGGTCGTGCTGCCTGAAGAAGCCGCTGAGGTATCGGAAGCAGCTGAAGCTGAGGTGATTGAAGAGGTTGCGGCAGGTTCTTCGGGTGTGGGGACTGCTACAGCCGCGCCTGCTGACCCAGTGGCCGCTGTGAATGAAATGGTGACAGAAGAGGAGTAGCGCTGCGTTGAGTGCTTCTGTGTAAAATTTCTGTGCTTGGAAACTCTATGTTTTGTTTGTGATGCAGTAGTAGTTCTTTAGGCACGCTTGTATAACTTCGTGGTGGTTGAAGGCGAGGGGCATTGCGATCGCGTCCCCCACTTCCACCCAACGAGCTTCTACCACCTCACCCTGCGAAACCTGTGGGTCCAACTTAGGCAGTTCAGCATCTCCCAAATGAAACATGAGAGCATACTTGAGCGTAACGTTCTGCCGACGGAGGGGCTCACTGTAAACCTCGTAAGGCTGGTCGAGATTACCCTCAAAGCGAAAGTCCTGCAGGAGCTGAGGGATATCGAGGCCGAGTTCTTCCCAGACTTCGCGGTAGACAGCTCCCGGCGCGGTTTCGTCGTAGTCGAGGTATCCACCAGGAAGGCCCCACTGCCCAACGCCTTCGGGTAAGTCTGTACCACGTAAGCCCAAGGGAACGTACTGAGTCCCTCTGCTGACAAAAAAGAGAACAGGCAAGACGGTGACGCTACGGCTAATCCAGATTTCTTTGCCATCAATATGGACGCATCGGTTGGGAGTGCTTTTGAATTTCACAGATCTTGAGACTAACGTATGGGGTTGGTGTAAAAGCATAAAAGACGCCCAAAAGAGCGTTTTCTCATAGTAAGCCACTGGCTACACACGCCATATGATATCTGCTACGGGAAAGCAGCTTTAAACGCATACTTCGAGACACTGGCCTCAGGATACGGTTTCGATAGTCACCGATGGCTGAGCGGAGTCGTTCACGAAGTGTCCGCGCTACAAAGTTATAGCAAAGCGCGGATGCATAACGCCAAGGCGAGGCAAGGCCCTAACGCAGTGATGCCCCTTGGGCTATACGCACTTTGCTATGCGCTATGCGCTCTACATAGTAAGGGGTGTAACTGTTCGTAGTGTCTAAAGCTAAGCGCCGGCGGCTATAGTTTTTAGAGCAATAGGATGCCAAAGATGACTGCGATCGCCGCAAACAGCCAAGGCTGACTAGTCTCCTCTTCCATCTCATCGCCTATCTCCAAAGAAGTGCGGTAGGCCTCCGAAGCGAAGAGTGCGTTGAGGTTACTGCGTTGCGTCAGGTTTCTTCGAGCGCCTCTTTCCATCCGTCTCTCCAAACCTCTTTCGGGGAGACCAGAGCGTAAAGGATGCGAGGCGGCTAATCGAGAAGAGACTAATGAGTCCTTTGGGTGAGGCGCACGATGTTGCTTGCTCGACGGTTTGCTGACTGACGGCCTCATCGGGGATAGCTCCCGATGAAAATTGCAGTTGAGGCAGTCAAAAGTGTTAGGCGATCGCGCCACAATCGATCGCTTGCCACACTTAGGGCACTCCACCGCATCTGTAAACCGACGGGCAGGTGTGCCCTGTATAGAAGAAGAAGAATCGTGAGAAAGAAGAGATCGGCCTGACGGGTGAGGATCCGTAGAACTGCTCGGAATGGCGGCAGACAGCAACATTTTCATGGAGGAAGCACCTAGGAAAAAAGCGTCGAAGATGAAGCTTGCGTAAGTCCACGAGGAGACTTATAAGCTTACCTTCAGTACTATTACTCCCTCACTAATGACATATTTACAGGGGTGTTTCCACCGGTATAACTACGGAAGGATTTGTGATTTAGATCAGTCACGGATTAAAAAGCCGTGTATCCACTGAACAAAATTTAAAGGAAGCATGAAGAAGACCCGGAATATCTTCGGATAATCCGCTAGGCTAAAGGCAATGGTCGTTATGGGTGTACTCACATCACCCTACACTTGGACCACAAAACGCACACCTAGCCCGGATACACCGCCACGCATTGTCTATGGAATGGCTCAATCGACTGCCTCGCTGGATGGTGTGGGGACTGGCTTTGCCGCTACTGGCACTCAATGGTTGGGCGGCGCTACTTATTTTTGAGTTCTTTCGGTCGCAGCTCACCATTTTCCT
This sequence comes from Cyanobacteria bacterium J06598_1, assembly GCA_038529685.1. Taxonomy (GTDB): domain Bacteria; phylum Cyanobacteriota; class Cyanobacteriia; order Phormidesmidales; family Phormidesmidaceae; genus Phormidesmis. Next base: position 3,258 of record JBCBDN010000016.1, read on the forward strand.
TACGGCAACGCTGCTTTCGTTTGTGCTGAACTATCCGGTGCAGTTTCTTTCTAAGTTTCGGCTGCCGCGAGCCCTAGCGATTGTGCTGGTCTTGCTCGGTACCTTTTCACTGCTCGGTGTGCTGGGCGTTATTCTGGTCCCGCCTTTGGTTGCCCAAGTTAACGAACTCTCGGGCCGCCTGCCTTCCTGGATTGATTCGGGTTCCTATCAGTTCACCGCCTTTCAGAACTGGGCGATTAGTCTCAACCTGCCAATTGACCTTTCTAGCTTAGCCGTTCAGCTTCAGGCCAAGCTGACCTCCCAGGTGCAGAGTATCAGCGCCAGCGTGCTTTCGCTCTTACCCGATGCCATCGGCAGCGTGGTCGATTTGGGGCTGACGGTGGTGCTGACGTTCTATTTGCTGCTGCACGGCGATCGCCTTTGGGACGGCATTTTTCTGTGGCTTCCCGAAAAATGGGGCAGCCATGCCAGACCGCTGATCAAGCAGAACTTTCAAAACTACTTTCTCGGTCAAGTCACCGTTGCCCTGCTGATGGGGACGGCGATGACTATCGCCTTTGTCGTTATTCGCGTTCCTTTTGGTCTGCTGTTTGGTATTGCGGTGGGCGTCATGGCGATTTTTCCTTTTGGGCCAGCGCTCAGCATTACGATTATTAGCTTCCTCACCGCGCTCAAGAGCATTTGGCTCGGCGTGAGGGTGGTCACGGTGGCTGCCGTGATCGATCAGGTGGTGGAAAATGCGATCGCCCCTCAGCTCATCGGCGGCTTTGTCGGTCTCAATCCTGTTTGGATCTTGGTCTCTCTGCTGCTCGGCACTAAGATTGCAGGCTTCATCGGGCTGATTGTGGCGGTGCCGGTTGCTAGCTCTATTAAGAGTATTTTGGGTGATCGCAAAACGCCCCCTTCCTCGCCCTCTGCCCAAGCAACAGCAGAGTCCGCTGAAGGGCAAAATCCCGGCAGCTCTGCCCTCGCCGCTGCCCAGTGATTGGGCAGAAATCCTCAGAAGTATTGTTTCATAGCCGCTCTGCTACCTGTTTCAATCGCTGTAGCTGCGCTTCCATATCTTTCTTGGTCCAGCCAGCGGCAATCTGTCGAAAGCCGAAGCTCACCAAAGGATTAGGAATCGTAAATTCAAAGCGGTTGAGTAGGGTTGTGCCAGAGGGTTTCCCTGCTATACCAGATTCGTCGGTTTCAGGCAGTGCTTCCCAGCGATCACACCCCTTAAAAAATCCATCAAATTCCCACACCACTAGCCCAGGCCGTCGCTCTTTGACCACCGCGTGCAGTGCTGGTGCCAGCAGCGGCACCTGAAGCCGAAAGTCAAACTCGCTGCCCACAGTGGTTCTCCAGTCGCCAATAGGTTCGCATATCAAGGCAGGGTTGAGCCATTGATGCATCAAATCCTGCTGGGTAAAACAGCGCTCTACCGTAGTGGCGTTGGCACGAATAAACACAGACTGCTCATAGACCAGTGGTTCAGCATCGGCCAGTGGTTTAGCATCAGCCAGTGGTTTAGCATCAGATGGAGGCATAAAAAGGCGTAAAAGGTGTCAGGGCGATTCCTTTTACGATACCGGCAAAATCACATTGAAGGCCGTACCCATACCTACCTCAGAGTGAAAAGTCAGTTCCCCTTGGTGTTCTTTTGTGACAATGGCAGCTGCGATCGCCAGCCCCAACCCCGAATTTTGGCCAATCGGCTTCGTCGTAAAAAACTGATCGAACACCTTTGTTTGAATCTTGTGATGAATGCCCACGCCAGTATCAATAACCTGAACGACAATCTCTTTTTTGTACTCGTGATACGAGGTATTTATCGTCAGTAAAGGGGTTTCTTTTGCTCGCTGTTCAGGCGTCATCTGCGCAAACTTTTCATCTAGCGCATCGATTGCATTGGTCACTAAGCTCAAAAACACATCGTTGAGCTTACTGACATAGCAACCCAGCAGCGGCAAATCGCGATAAACCTTATTGACTTTGATACTGGGCCGCTTGTCTTGAGCCTTTAGTCGATGCTGCACCATTACCAGCGCGCTATCTAGCCCTAGGTGTAAGTTGGCCTGCTTATAAGCTGACTCATCCAAACAAGAAAACGTGCGTAAAGAGTCCACCACGCTACGAATCCGCGCTGTTCCCAGCGTCATAGATTCTAAGAGCAGCACCAGGTCTTTCTGCACAAACGCTAGCTCAATCTCCTCGGCATACTCACTCACTGCAGGCGGCATGCCGACTTCTTGCTGATACTTCTCTACTAGCGATAGCAAATCCTGTGCGTACTGCTTGGCCGGTACCAAGTTGCCATGAATAAAATTCACAGGGTTATTGATCTCATGGGCAATTCCAGCGACCAGCTGACCCAGTGCCGACATCTTCTCCGTATGAATTAGCCTAGCCTGCGCTTTTTTTAGCGCCAGGTGTACTTTGATTCGAGCAAGCGTTTCTTCTTGCACAAAGGGCTTGGTGATATAGTCCACCGCGCCTAGGCTTAACCCACGGACCTTGTTTACCGTATCGGTTAAGGCCGTCATAAAAAGGATCGGAATATGCTGTGTTTGAGTATTTTCTTTTAACTGGATGCAGGTGTCGAATCCATCGATTCCCGGCATCATCACGTCTAAAAGAATGAGGTCAGGAAACACCTCTCTGGCAGTTATCAGCGCGTCTTCTCCGCTTTCAGCAACTGCAACTCGGTAGTTATGCTCCCCTAACAAGTCACACAGAACACCCAAGTTAACTGGATTATCATCCACAACCAAAATCGTTTCACGCGCAGTCATCGAGATGCTGTCCAGATGAGCCTGCTCTCTCATATTCAGCTCAACAAAGTCATTTCTCAACATCAAGGTTACGGACGTGCAGTGGTAATTAATGTCAGGTTGCCCAGTCGATTATATAAATTTAAGTTGATAGGAATATCTCTTACATCCTTACCACTAACGCCCTATTTTCTGATGCTTTCACTGGTGTCGCGAGGGTTACTTTTGGGCCGCTTTCTCAAAAGCAGCCGTCGCCGCGAGCGTCGCTGGAACCTCAAAGAAGGCGTGGGCGATCGCCTCCGAAAAGGTAAACGTATCGACCCCTTGCGCCGCCAGTAACGGAATATCAGTGAGGTCGCGAATGCTGGCTGTCAGAATGCGAGTAGGCGATCGCACCCCCTGCAAAACTTGCTGCATTCGCGCCACCTCCCCTCGGCCATCGCGCCCTGAGTCATTAATCCGTCCTAAATAAGGAGCCACATAGCTCGCGCCCAAAGCCGCCGCCATCAGCACCTGATGTACCTCATACACCGCCGTCAGCGTTACCGGTATGCCTGACTGAATCAGCCCGCGCGCCGCCGTCGTCCCTGCTAGGGTGGCTGGCAGCTTCACCAAAATCCGTCGGTCTACGCTGGCCAGGGCCTTCCCTGTAGATACCAGCGTTTCAACCGCAGTGCCCCAAGACTGCACGTGAACTTCCTGCGCGCCCAGCTGTAGCGCCCGCTCGGCCAGCTTCTGCAAAACGGGAATCTCACACGCGATCCCTGCCCTTTCTACCAGCGTCGGGTTACAGGTCACCCCATAAAACAGCCCCGTCGGTAGCCAGCGCCCCCAGGCAGAAACTTCAGCCGTATCCAAATACAGCCGTAAATTGGGCGAATGCGGATACAGAGACGACTCTAGTGGTCCACTCATTCGCCTTCGCCTCCCACTACAACATCTTTAATCCGCAGGCTCGGTCCACCACAGCCTACGGCCAAGCCGCTTTGACCACCTTTTCCGCAGCCCCCCGACTCATCCCAATAAAAGTCGTCCCCAATCGCTTCAATATTGGCCAGCGTGCTAAACACATTGCCTGATAGGGTTACGTCCTGCACGGGCTCGGCCACTTCGCCGTTGCGGATCATCCACGCTTCACCTGCCGTAAAGGTAAACAGCTCACCGTTGGTTTCGCCCCCGATCCAGTTACGGGCGTACAGTCCTTCGTCAATGCCTGAAAATAAGTCCGCTACCGGGGTATCTCCCCGTTCTATCCAGGTATTGGTCATGCGGACTAGCGGTGAATGGTGATAGTTCAAGCAGCGAGCATTGCCGGTCGGTGCTTCGTCCAGTTCACCAGCGGTTTCCCGTGAGTGCAGGCGGCCCGTTAGCACGCCGTCTTTAATCAGCTGCGTTGTGGTTGCGGGCGTGCCTTCATCGTCATAGAGGTAGCTCCCTCGGTGACCGGCTGGCGCGGCCCCATCAAAAATCTGTAGTTCTTTCGGGCCAAACCGTCGGCCTAGGCTCATCGTTTCGAGCAGGTCTGGATTCTCATAGATCATGTCCGCTTCAGACAAGTGGCCGAACGCTTCGTGCACAAACAGCCCGCTCAGTATCGGATCGATGACGACCGTATAGGCCCCGCCCTTAGCTGGCGGCAGGCTCAATGCACTTGCTGCCCGAGTGCCCGCTGCTTTCACCTTGGCTTCTAGTCCCAGCACGTCTTCATAGGCGCGACGAGATCCCACGGTTTCTCGGCCTGTTTGCACCGTGTCTCCATTTTTGGCCGTGGCCGAAAAGCGCATTTCCATGTCCATCCAGCTCTGCTCAATCAACGTCCCTTCAGACGTGGCGAGCAATATTTGCTGGTAGCTATCGCCGTAGCGTACAGAGGTTGACACAATCGCCTCGCTGGCGCTGCGCAAAACATCGGTGTAATGGTGGCACAGCGCTTTTTTGTCGGCTAAAGAAATCGTTCGTGGATCAGCGCCGGTTAGAGGTAGCGTGCAGGTCGTTTGCACGATGTCGATTGGGGCGAGCACGGTTGCCTCATCACCGATTAGGCGCGCGGCGGCGATCGCATCTTCTAGCCGCTGTGGTAAATCGCTCAGCCGGTTAAAGCTAGCAAATCCCCACCCCCCTTTATGACAGGCGCGGACCTGCCCGCCTACCGCCAGTCCTTCGCTGAGCGCTTCTGGCACATTCTGGCGTAAGCGGACCTGTGAGCCTTGCGATCGCTCCAGCCGAATCGCCAAATAATCGACCCGATGTCGATGGCGCGCAATCAAATCGCTTACCTGATTTTTATAGTCGTCCATACGAGGCGTATCACTACTTTAGAGTCCTCCCATAAGCATAAGAGTTTCTACCGACAGAAGACGCCTGACTCGTACTAACATAGGGTCTATTGGTGTTTCACAAAAGAAAAGCGTCTTCATGACTGGTGAACTGGGCTACGCGCTACCTCCGGCTATCCGTCGCATTGCCGCCAACTTCCGACTCTGTGGTTGGATTGGGCTTTGGGGCCAGGTCGTTGTGGGCATCCTTTCTACGCTGACCTTCACTACATTCCTCATGGGCGGTGAAACGGAGTCGTTTAAAGCGACTGCTAGTTTGTTTGCCACGCCAGCGTTGGCCCTGGTATTTGTCGGTGTTTTCTGGAGCTTTCGCTATGTATTGTTTGGGCGCAAGCTGGCCACCGATAACCCTGACTTACGCCCTAAGCCCAAAGACGCCGCGAGAATAGTTCGGATTGGTACTCTGATTGCGCTAGTGGGTATGGGGCTTTCTATCATGGGCGCAGAAGCTATTATCGGGCCGCTACTGATTAAAGCGTTCGATCAAGGCTCTGTGAGAATCGGTAACAATATTCCAGTGGTGGATTCTATTACAGCAGGCGATATTCTTTCGGTATTTTCTGTGATTAACGCGACGTTCACCCATTTCATTGGGCTATGCATTTCGCTGTGGCTACAGTTCATTGTCAATCGCTAAATCCGACTAAAACCGCGATCCTGGCTGCTGTAAAAACTCAATTTCTGCGGGCGTGCTCTGTCTTCCCAGTATTTCGTTGCGGTGGGGAAACCGGCCAAACCGTTCGATGATGTCTCGATGGCGGATGGCGTAGTCTAGGCCGCCCTTTAGCCCTTTTTCTAAATCGGGAAATTCTTCGCTTAGCGATCGCATTAACGCCACACAGCGGTCTTGATGGATCATCTGTTCGCTGTGCTCAAACGGCACATACACAAAGAAACGCTGAGCGGGTATCAGCTCACGATCTAAGCTGGACTCTACCAAAGCTTGAGCAACGCTCAGTGCCTTAGCATCGGTTGCAAAACTACGCGGATCGCCCCGGTACAAATTACGAGGAAACTGATCGAGCAAAATCAGCAGTGCAACTGCTGAGAGCGGCGACGTTTGCCAAGTGTCGTATTCGCCTTGAGTCGCTGCTTCAACATCACTCGCAAACTGCTGGCGAATCTGCGTATCGAACGCCGCGTCTTTGATAAACCAAGCTTTGCGGTAATGACCGTAGGTCGCGTCAGCCTGCTGGCCAAACCAAAAGTTGAGGACGGCTTCAGCGCGCAAAGGAAGAATCATAGGAAGTCCTGCGATGGAGCAGCATAGTGCGATCAATACTGAATAAATTAAAACGCTGTCGCTTTTTTCTTAAAATAGGGCAGTGTGGGAGCATTGTTCGCATTCTCTATATCCTGCGCGCCTCAACTCCACCTTTTGCTTTTATGTCTTTTCTTTCTATTGCGCTGGCGATCGCATTGCTCTTGGCAATCACTAGCTGGCTAACCGGCTACCGGCTACCCATTTACCGTAAGGTAAAAGGCGGCGAGCACACTAGCATTCAGCGGGCCCGAGGCGTTTCGCGCAGTACGCGAAATCAGCTGCTAAGACTCGTTGGGGGTAATACTGCCGTGGCACAAAGGCTGGTGTCAGATGTGAGCGATCGCAATCCAACTCGGACCGAACAGTGGTGCTGGGAAAAGGCTATTTATGATATTGAACGCGATCGCAGAGCCTAAAAGCCCGTATGAAAAATGCCGAAAAAATGCCAAGGGCGGCAAGCTTTTTACGAACACATTATATATTCTTGATGGAGTCTGGTCGGATAGTCTCTCATCGGAGGGGTAAAGTTGGGCATACGCACTGATACTGATCACATCGGCTACAAACCAGGATGTATAGGGTTTGTTCAGAGATAAACCAACAGACATTGGTCAGTTCACTAATAGGGCCTAACGTTTGGAAGGGCAATCTAGGCCTTTGCGAACGGCGTGCGTTTGTTACCTACATCTTAGGGCACCTGTACTTGTGGCAAACCACAAAGCCTGTAGGCTCAAACGTATTGACATAATCATCAAATTTTCTTGATTCTGCAATGCTTTTGGGCACATTCAATGTATTGGGTACAGCGACTAAAAAACTTGATCACACAGCAGTAATTACTGCCCACACTTTAAGTACAAGTAAAGGATTTTCTACATAATGGCGCAAGCGAAGCGAGCTCTTATCACCGGAATCACAGGACAAGACGGCTCTTACCTAGCCGAACTTCTGCTCGAAAAAGGCTACGAAGTTCACGGTATTATCCGTCGCACCTCTACATTCAACACGGACCGAATCGACCATATTTATGTCGATCCTCACAAAGAAGGCGCTCGCCTTTTCTTGCACTATGGCGACCTGAATGATGGCACTATGCTGCGCCGCATCCTAGAAGAGGTAAAACCTTCAGAGGTGTATAACCTAGGCGCACAGTCCCATGTACGCGTCAGCTTCGACTCTCCTGAATACACGGTCGATACGGTGGCGATGGGCGCCTTGCGTTTGCTCGAAGCGATTCGTGACTATCAGCAGCGCACGGGTGATGAAGTGCGCTTTTACCAGGCCGGTTCTTCTGAAATGTTTGGTAAGGTGCAGCACGTCCCTCAGTCTGAGGAAACGCCTTTCTACCCCCGCAGCCCTTACTCCTGCGCCAAGGTATACGCCCACTGGCAAACCATCAACTATCGTGAGTCTTACGATATGTTTGCCACCAACGGTATTTTGTTCAACCACGAGTCACCCCGCCGAGGTGAAACCTTCGTGACTCGAAAAATCACCCGTGCGATCGCTCGCATCATCGCCAAAAAACAAGAAAAGCTATATCTCGGCAATCTAGACTCCAAGCGCGACTGGGGCTACGCCAAAGACTACGTCAGAGCCATGTGGCTCATGCTCCAACAAGAAAAGCCCGATGACTTTGTGATTGCCACCGGAGAAACCCACTCCATCCACGAATTTTTAGATCTCGCCTTTCAGTACGTCAATCTTGACTGGAAAGATTTTGTCGCTTTCGATGAGCGCTACCTTCGCCCCGCTGAAGTAGATTTGCTTATTGGCGATCCGACAAAAGCCAAGAAAGCGCTGGGCTGGGAGCCTGAGCTAGATTTTCCTGGATTGGTGCACCTCATGGTAGATGCCGACTTGATCGCCATTGGCGAAAAGCCGATGAGTCCCGAGAATGTCGAGAAAAAGCTAGATATCGCCACCGTGCGTCGTCAGTAACGGTGCGTCGCCAGTAACGGTGCGTCGATAACGAGACCAAGGCTACAACACAAATACTGCAACCTAGACAAGAGTGTTCATGGAACTAGCAAATCAAAAAATATTAGTCACTGGCGGAGCCGGATTTTTAGGCAAGCAGGTGATTAGCCAGCTACAACAAGCAGGCGCAGCAGCTGACAATATCCTGGTCACCCGCTCCCGCGATTACGACCTGACTCAGATGGACGCCTGCCAGCGGGCCGTCAAAGGGCAGGATATCATCATCCATTTAGCGGCTCACGTTGGCGGCATCGGTCTCAATCGAGAAAAGCCCGCTGAGTTGTTTTACGACAATTTGATGATGGGCACCCAGCTCATCCACGCCGCCTATGAAGCTGGGGCCAAAAAGTTTGTGTGTGTAGGCACCATCTGTGCCTACCCCAAATTTACCCCCGTCCCCTTCAAAGAAGATGACCTGTGGATCGGCTACCCCGAAGAAACCAACGCGCCCTACGGCATTGCGAAAAAGGCACTGCTCGTACAGCTGCAAGCCTACCGCCAGCAATATGGGTTCGATGGGATCTATCTGCTACCGGTGAACCTATACGGGCCTGAAGATAATTTTGACCCGCGCAGCTCTCACGTGATTCCAGCCTTGATTCACAAGGTGCACGAGGCTCAAGTTCGCGGTGACAAAACCCTTCCCGTATGGGGTGACGGCAGCCCAACTCGCGAGTTTTTGTACTCTACAGACGCGGCCCGAGGCATTGTCATGGCCACTCAAAACTATGCTGAGTCGGACCCAGTTAATCTTGGCACCAATTCTGAAATTTCGATTCGTGACCTGGCTGAACTGATCTGTGAAGTGATGGGCTTTGAAGGTGAGCTGGTATGGCAAACAGATCAGCCCAACGGCCAACCCCGTCGCTGCCTGGATACCGAAAGGGCCAAAAAAGCGTTCGGGTTTGAAGCCCAAACAGATTTCCGCGAGGGACTCAAGAACACCGTTGAGTGGTACCGCAAAAACGCTGTTTTGCAGCCGGCTTAAACCGTTTATTGCGTTAAAGATTGATAGTGCGAGGGATCTACTAGCTAAGGTAGTAGGTCTCTCGCTTTGTTTTTTGAGTTTATCGATTGCCGTAGGATCGATAAACCCAAAGCGGTAGAACCTAATTAATAAAAGCAGAAGAAATTATCTCAAAGCTCTTATAATTAGGCGCAGTAGTCGCGAATGGTCACCCAAATAAGCTATGGCAGAGGAAAATAAAACAGCAGACACCGCCAAAGAAGGCGGAAAGCCCGCTGCTAAACCGGCTGATAAGTCAGCAGCAAAAGCCGCAGAGAAAAAGCCTGCTGCGAAAAAAAAGGAAAAGCCTCCCAAGCTAGAAGACAAGCCCTTTAATGAGTTTATGGAGCAGCACTACTTGCCCAGCCTCAAAGAGGCAATGGCAAAAGAAGGCATTGAAGATCTCAATCTAGCGTTCGCCAAGCGTAAGCTAGAGGTCATGGGCCAGAGCGATAGTGAAGCTTACTGGCAAGTTCAAGGTGCTTGGGAAGAAGCGGGCGAAGGTCAGCGCAAGTTCAATATTGCTTTTATTGACGAAGACATTAAAGGCCAAAAGGTTTTCACGCTGACTGAAAACGATGCCAAGCCCAGCACCATTGAGCAGTTCATGGGTGATGAACGGCGGATTACCCTAGGGCTCATGGTGCTGTATACGTTGCAGCGGCTGAATGGCCAAAAGTGGCTAACGCGTAACTAGTGTAAGAAGTGCCGTGCCCCGGTAAAGGCCATGATTATCCCGAGCTCATTAGCTGCTTTGATCGAGTCTTCATCGCGGATGCTGCCGCCGGGTTGCACGATGGCCTTGATGCCAGCAGCGGCAGCGGTGCGTACAGAGTCATCAAATGGAAAGAATCCGTCGCTGGCGAGAATGGCCCCTTGAGACTGCTCGCCCGCTTGCTCTAGCGCAATTTTTACTGCGCCGACTCGATTCATTTGACCGGCCCCGACGCCTAGCGTTGTATTGTCTCGGGTGACCAAAATGGCGTTGGACTTAACATGCTTGACGACGCGCCAAGAGAAGAGCAGTTCAGCTAGCTCGGCATCGCTGGGTTTTTTCTCGGTAGGAATGGTCCACTGGGTAGGGTCTTCGCGGAGGTCGTCAGCCGCTTGCACCAGAAATCCGCCTGCGATCGCTCTCACCGTTTGTGTCGGCCCGCTCACCAAGTCCGGCAACACCAGTATCCGCAAATTCTTTTTCTTACTCAAGATGGCCTTGGCCGCGTCGCTACACCCTGGGGCCACCACACATTCTAAAAACGTACCGGTTAGCGCGGTCGCGGTGGCTTCATCAATCGGCTGATTGAGGGCGACGATACCGCCAAAGGCTGAAATATTGTCTGCATCGAAGGCCTGCTGATAGGCGACAGCTAACGTATCGCTAATAGAAACGCCGCAGGGGTTGGTGTGCTTTAGCACTGCTGCTGCCGGACGATCGTCACTGGGGAACTCGGCAATGATGCGCCGGGCAGCTTCTAAATCTACCAAGTTGTTGTAGCTCAAAGCTTTGCCCTGAAGCTGTTCGGCAGCAGACCAGCCACTAGAAATGACCCCGCTTTGGTACCAGCCCGCAGGCTGATGTGGATTTTCGCCATAGCGCAGGGTCTGTGCTAGTGATCCACTTACCGCATAGTTGTCGGGCATGACTGAGTCGTCAGTTCCTGCTGTATCGGTGAGGTATTGGGCGATCGCACAGTCGTAGTTCGCGGTGTGCCAAAAAGCGGTCTGTGCGCACTTGGCCCGAAAGTCCATTGAGGGCACACCGTCATTCGCTTTCGCCGCTGCGATGTAGTCTGCATACTGCGCCGGTTCGCATAGCACGGTTAGGTATTTGTGATTCTTGGCCGCTGCGCGAATCATAGTGGGGCCACCGATATCGATTTTTTCAATGGCGTCGGCAAGGCTCACGTCTGGCTGCGCAATCGTTTGCTCAAAGGGATAGAGATTGACTACGACCAAGTCAAAAGGACGAATGCCGTTGTCAGCGAGGTCCTGCTTGTCTGAGGCTTGATCTGGCCGAGCCAAGATGCCGCCGTGCACTTTTGGATGCAGCGTTTTTACCCGGCCCCCTAAGATTTCGGGTGAGCCGGTGTAGTCAGAAACTTTGGTAACGGGGATGTCTGCCTCACTGATGGCTTTAGCGGTGCCGCCGCTGCTGACAATTTCAAAATCGAGGTCTTGGTGGAGCGATCGCGCCAGCTCAACCAAACCGGTTTTATCTGAAACGCTTAGCAGGGCGAGACGGGTCATGGGCTATGCAAAAAAAGATTTAAGGACAGGTTTAAAGCGTACAGGAAAGATTACAGAGAATTAGGTGGGCCTTCGTAATATGATGGCGTGAGCTTTTTGAGAGAACCCCCTATGTCTGAGAACGCACCCTCTAACGAATTTCTCAAGGCCATTGCCCTAACGCCCAAGAACGCTAACGAAGGGCTGATTGTGCTGCTGCACGGCTGGGGTGCTAATGCGCGCGATGTCGCTGGACTGATAGAAGCGATCAATATGATTAATACGCCCGTTCGAGCGCTGCTACCAGATGCGCCCTTCGCTCATCCGACGGTGCCGGGTGGGCGAGCCTGGTATGGCTTTCCAGCTAACTATGATTTTGTGCGATCGCACGACTTTGAGACGCAAACCGACCTTCAAGAAAGCCGCCAGCGCCTCACCGATTGGATGAAAAGCCTCCCCGAACAAACCGGCATTCCACTCGAAAAAACCATCATGGGCGGCTTTTCCCAGGGCGGTGCTATGACGCTAGATGTAGCCCCTCAGCTACCCCTTGCCGCCATGCTCGTACTCAGCAGCTACAGCCATTCGCCCATCGCCCAGTGTGTGACACCTCGTCCAGTTCTGCTGCTTCACGGCAGACAAGATCCCGTCGTACCGTTAGCCAAAGCCCAAGACACCAAATCTCAGCTAGAGCAGCAAAACCTCAGCGTGGAATATCACGAGTTTGATATGGGCCACGAAGTCTCCCTCGACGCCCTTAAGGTCGCCAGTGCCTTCTGTCGCAATCTATAGTTTCAGCAAAGATACGTGTGTATGACTAAACTTAAACGCCCAAACTTAAACACCCAAACTTAAACGCCCAAACTTAAACACCCAAACTTAAACACCCAAACTTAAACACGTTGTGATTTGTTGAGGTCTCTAACGTTTAACAGCATTTAGCGAAGCAAGATTACCGACAGCACAGCACAGCCTTTACACTAGAAATGCTCAGAAATTGTCACGACAGCCAGGGAATGAGCCATGATGAAATCAGCCGAACATCAACATGCTGACAAGACGCCAAACACAGCGCCCCAAGCCAGCACGCCACACATCTCCACACAAGAAATCGCGGCCATGACGCCCGAAGATGTCGATGAGCTGGCTCAGCGGTTAGAGCAAGATGCCTACAGCACGCCCTTTGAAGGTCTGCAAGACTGGCACCGCTTGCGCGCGGTCGCTTTTCAGCGTTCTGAGCTGGTTGAGCCCTATATGCATCTGCTAGATCTAGAAGCTTTTGATGAGTCGTAGCGACTGCGCCACATGAAGGTTTTGATTGGCGTTACTGGCGGCATTGCGGCCTACAAGGTTTGTGAACTGACCTCTACTCTGGCGAAGGCTGGGGTAGAGGTTCGTGTATTAATGACGCGTCAAGCGCAAAGCTTTGTCTCCGCGCTGACGTTTGCGGCTCTTTCGCGCAACAGCGTGTACACCGACGACGACTTTTGGTCAGCCCAACGCGGTAGACCGCTGCATATTGAATTGGGTGAGTGGGCCGATGTGTTTGTGATTGCGCCGCTGAGCGCCAATACCCTGGGAAAACTCGCCCACGGCCTAGCAGACAATCTGCTGACCAATACGGTGCTTGCTTCGACCTGTCCTGTGTTGCTCGCACCCGCCATGAATACAGATATGTGGCAACAGTCAGCTGTGCAGCGCAACTGGCAGCAGCTTCTTTCCTCAGCCGATTATATAGAGGCAAACGGCACAGAGACGAACGGGTCAGAGACGAACGGGTCAGAGACGAGCGGGTCAGAGACGAACGAGTCAGAGACGAACAGAGCCCATCGATTCCATCGTGTGGGACCGGGTGCTGGACGGCTAGCGTGCGATCGCATTGGCACTGGCCGCATGGCCGAACCCATAGAAATCGTCACCGCTGTTTATTCCCTTCTACACAGCCAAGGTCAGCGAGATCTTCAAGGCAAACATCTCCTAATTAGCACCGGTAGCACCCGAGAATTCATTGACCCCGTTCGCTTTATCGGCAATCCAGCCACTGGAAAAATGGGTATTGCCTTAGCCCAAGCGGCAATTCATCGCGGTGCGAGCGTTACGCTGGTACACGGTCCCCTATCCGCAGCCGTTGCCGCCACACTTCCCTCCAGAGCCCAAACCATTGCGACGACCACCGCCGCTGAAATGGAGTCGGCAATGCTAGCGAACTTCCCTGAATCCGACTGGGTGATTATGGCAGCAGCCGTTGCTGATGTTCGTCCTAGCCAAATGGCAGTCAGTAAACTGCCCAAAAAAGAACTGCCCAACCCGCTGCCGCTCTCGTTCGTTGCTGACATCGTTGCGCAGCTTTCCGCCCAAAAATCTGAGCACCAGCTGATCGTTGGTTTTGCCGCACAGACCGGGGACATCATCACGCCAGCGCTCGAAAAGCTCAAGCGCAAACAGCTAGACGCCATCGTAGCCAATCCTATCGACCAGCCAGATAGTGGCTTCGGCAGCGCTAATAATAAAGCTGTAATCCTACTCGCGGGTACGTTGGCGCCAGACACACCGTCTATTCCTGTTGAGCAAGGCAGCAAGCTCACGCTAGCCCATAAGCTGTATGACAGCCTGCTTGTGGCCAAGCGTTCTTGACTGTTTGAGCGGATGTAGCGTTTGCCATTTGGCCCGATCAACATCACATATTTCCTGGCCTCATAACGAAAAGACCGTATATTTCACTACGAGGCAAGCGTGTAACTTTAGGCACCCTACGTACAAGCTATGAACAAAGACCAGGATTTTTTGATGTGAACGTTCACTAGCTTCATACGACGAACGAATAATCAAAAGATTAGAACAAGCCACCCCCGGAAACTACCTAGAACAAAGTGAGTATTCATATGATGGCCTTACGCAGCGAACATGCTAAGGCTGCCAAATCGATCACTTACGAAATAACCGTTTCATCATGGTCACTCTCCCTCTCAAGCGTAAAAGTGCTGTCTTTAAGCCCTCCGCAGAAGACAAGCAAAAAGCAACGGCTGCTCGCCAGGTAGCGCTGACGGCTAAAACGTTTGACTGGGGTCAGCCATTACCTGCTGCTACGAGTGTGCTAAAGCGCTCGGTTGATATTTTGGGCGCGCTGGTCGGGCTTGGTATTGTGGCTGTTGCCTTCTTGCCGATTGCGATCGCCATCAAAAAAGACGGCGGCCCCCTCTTCTTTGGCCAAACTCGCTACGGCTATAGAGGTCGCACTTTCCGCATCTGGAAGTTTCGTTCAATGGTGACAGATGCGGAAGCCCTCAAGCACACCGTGACAAACGAAGCAGAAGGATTAATCTTCAAAAACGAAGACGACCCTCGCATTACAGCGATCGGCAAGTTTTTGAGACGCACTAGCTTAGACGAATTGCCTCAGTTTTGGAATGTTCTCAAGGGCGACATGAGCCTCGTGGGTACGCGCCCCCCTGTGCTTAACGAAGTCGCTGAATATAAGCCCCATCACTGGAGACGCCTTGCGGTGAAGCCAGGCATGACCGGCAAATGGCAAACCAGCGGCCGCTCTAGCATCAAAGATTTTGAGCAAGTGGTTGAGATGGATATGGCCTACCAGTCAGAGTGGTCTCTCTGGGGTGATATGGTCCTTATCCTCAAAACTATCGGTGTCGTCTTCGGTAGCAAAGACGCCTGCTAGGTAAAGGTTCTAGAACTAACCAAGGAAGAGCCCGACTCGTAGAAATCACGAGTCGGGCTCTTCTGCTGCTGAACATTTTGAGTTTGCTGAGCCATCGTCTTTGGCAAACTAGGAAGTTAATCCAACAGTACTATTCGCTCTCTGCAGGCGCAGCGGGCGCAGCAGCAGGCGCGCTTTGAGACTGAATCGCGTTGATGGTTTCAGAATCAGGCAGCAAGCGAATTTGATTGAGCGATTCATCATCGTTCGTTTCGAGTTCAATGAGCATGGCCTCTAGAGGCAACACACCAACACTGATGGCCGCCAATGCTTCGGGATTGCTCTCGCCTAGGTCAGCCAAAAGCGATTCTAGATCTGCTCTTGAGAAAAACATAGGGAAAACCGTCTCGCCATTGTTTTGCTGCATCGGGAGCGGTGAACCATCTTCTCCGCTTGCAAAAAACAGTGGAACGCCGCCCTGATAGCCTGTACCCAAGGCAGCTGCCTCAGTCGCTTCGTCTTGCTCAGGCACATACACGAGCTGCAACTCTTCTTCAGCTTGGGTTTCTTGATAAAGCTTCTCCAGGTTGGTCAAACCAATCTGCGCATTGGGGGCAAACTCCGGGTTTGCTTCGTTGGCCCGGCTCAAAAAAGTCTCAGCATCTTGCTCAGTCATAAAGACGTAGAGACTAGGTTCTGCGGGCTGACCTTCTTCGGAACTAGAAATTAAGATGAGGCCGCTTTCGTTACCCAATACAAAGACAGGAACACTCGATAGCTTTTCAGCGACCTGCTCCTGAGTGAGCGCCAAAGCAGCACTGGGAGCCATGAGGGTTGCGCCCAGTAGGCTAGAGCCAATGGCACCCAACGCCAAGGCGCGGCGAATAAAAGATTTCATAGATCCTCCGATGGTTGGCAATACGTAAATGTAACAAAAAAAGCAATCTTGCTCATCATGGGTGCATAACTTAGCTGCTCTCAAGCGACGGTGGACAATTAATAAATTGACCTGTGGTTGATATTTAGACCTAAAAAGCCCTGAGAGAGACACCCATGAAGCGCTTGGCTTTGCCAGTAAGCTTCGCTGACAGACCTTCGTTGACAGACCTTCGCTGACGGACAATGGGCTTTGACCCATAACAATGGACAAACAAAAAGCCGTTCGCGCTTTTAATTGAAAAGCATCGAACAGCGGCAATCGGGATGACAGGATTCGAACCTGCGACATCCTGCTCCCAAAGCAGGCGCGCTACCAAGCTGCGCTACATCCCGGCCCCCATAGTAACATGGGTTGTTGAGCTTGCACCTTTTGTCTTTCGTATTGGTATCTTTTTCAGGTTTCCCATCAAGTACTTTTGATTAACGACTGCAAGCGCTGCCCGTCTACCCAAGGCCACTCACAAAATGCCTTTGACCAAAATGCCTTTGACCAAAATGCCTTTGACTAAGTCCGTTAACCACCCGATCGAATCACTTCCAGGGCTCACCAGCGCTCAAGTAGCGGCCCTCAACAATTGCGACATTGCGACGACTTTTGACCTATTGCGTCAGGGCAATAGCTTGCCGCAAAGGCAGCAGCTTTCTGCTCGGCTCAACACCAATATTAAATACATTAATAAGTGGACAGCCTTAGCTAACTTGGCCAGAATTCCGGGGGTAGGCTGCCAGCACTGTGGGCTTTTGCTGCATGCCGGGGTTAGTACTCCGCAGCAGCTAGCTGGCATGAGCGTGCAGAGACTGCATCCTCTTCTCCGTCGCCTACAGGTGCAGCTACTGAACCGAGCAGATTTGGCTCCAGATACTGCTCAAGTGGCTACCTGGATCCAACAGGCGAAAACAATGCGTTAGGCCAGCGCGTTCAAGGTTGTCGTTTCCACTCGTGACTCAGGATGGAATAAACTTCGTGGTCGACGAAGTGGTCGTACAGCCACTGGGCTTGGCGGAGCCGGCCTTCGTGAGTGAATCCTAGCCGCTGAGGGATCGCCTGACTACGAACGTTTTGGCTGGCGCAAAGGATGGCAATTCTGTTGAGAGAACGATCTTGGAAAGCGTGATCGAGGATGGCCCTGCACGAGCGGGTGATCAGACCTTTTCCCTGGTAGGGTTCTGCGATCCAGTAGCCGATGCTGCTGCTGCGATCGCTCCAACTAATGCCATTGAGCCCTGCTACCCCCACAATATTTCCTTTGTGTATCACAGCTGCCGCGAACCCTTGCCGGTCTTGCGCGCGTTTTTGGGTTTGGCGAATAAAATGCCGAGTATCGTCGATGGTTTCAGTGGTGTTGAGCCAAGAGAGCCAGCGCCTGAGATACGTGCGATTGGTATCGACTAGAGAAAACAGCTCACTGGCGTCATCCATCTCTAGCTGTCGCAGTCGGTGATTCGCGCTAACTTGGCAGTCAAATTTTGTGGACGCTTGCGAAGGTTCAAAAGCTATCTGATCTGAGAACATTCTGGAGAAGATGTGGCGGCTTTAATAAGGTGTTCTGATTTGAGTGCCCAGTTTAGGCCAGCTGTCTGAATACCTAGTCTGGGTGCCAGAACATGCCTAGTCTGGGTACCAGAACATGCCTTTAATGCCTTCAGGGTCTGGCATGAAACCGAGCTGTTTGTAAAAGTTCACCACGTCAGGATCGGCAAAGAGCGTGACGTTACTGATATCTTCGCTGCGCAACTTTTTTATCAGTTGATTCATCAGGGCGCGGCCCAGGCCCTTGCCTTGAGAATCGGGATGGACCACAACATCCCAAATGGTGGCATTGAAGGCGTGATCGGAGGTGGCACGTGAAAAGCCAATCAGGCGGCGGCGGTTTCCCCTTTGCTCCCACATAGTGATGACAAGGAAGCTGTTTTGGATGGCTTTTCGCACTTTGCGAATGGGCCTGCGAGACCAGCCGACAGCGTCGCAAAGTTCTTCTAGCTCGTAGAGGTCAATAGTGCGGTCGGTGCTGAAGAAAATGCGGGTGTTTTCGTCTGTCCCTTTAGCTTCTGCGATGTAGCCGCCAGTGTTCGCTTTCTGGGAAGGGGAAGCAACGTCAGCGGTAGTGAACAAGCTTTTCCAAAAACCCATGCAGGCAAAGAAGTTAGTAACTTTTATCGTGGTGAACAAAGCGGTATTAGCAGTATATCGCTTGGCAGCCCCGTTCAAGCAGCGACTGCCCTTATTCCAAGGCACAGCAAATATATCAAAGTAACCTCATAAAACCTAATAAACCTAATGCAATTCGGGCAACCTAGGACCACTCCTATAACTTTTGTCGAGTTGCTTAGGACACTTTTAATGGCTGACAATCGTTAAACAACCGGCAACTCGACGTGCAAAGTAAAGTGCATCCTTGCTTTGCGGTAGCCTTTCAATCAGCGTCGGCCCTTCTATGGCAATCGGTTTAGACCCTTCAACAGTGGACTTGCTCAAGCGATTCAATCGAGCGTTTCCTCAGTTTTATGAGCAGTTTGTCGGTAGCGACATTCAGCTGCAAAATTTGCGGTTAGCCTATCAGCTATTTCGCACCGAAAAAGCGGTGATTGAAATGTATTCGGAGGGCGATCGCACGACGCTACAGTTCGCCTACCGCAACCAGTCTTTTTTGCTGAGCGATATTTTTGGAGTGCTAGCAGCCTATGGCCTCACTATTCATAGCCTGAGTCTGTATGGCCAAATTTATCCGCCGATGCTGGTGTTTGCCAAGCTAGTGGTTTCTAGAGGCGGCAAAGAACTGACGCCCAAAACCACCGAGAATGTACAGCGAGCTGTCAGAGAAGCGCTGGCAGGCCGCTATGAAGTGGAGGATATGCTGACTGTGGAGTTTAACCTGGATGAAGGGCTCGCCCAGGTCGAAACTGAGTTCTATGTCGATCCGGTTTTTCACCTGCCAGCTCTGCTGATTGAGGCGGATAACCAGCCAGGGCTTTTTTATAAGGTGATGTACACCATTTGGCAGGAAGACTTGCTGGTAGTGAATGCGAACTTGCTGGTGTGGCGGGGCCGAACGCGGCTGATTTTGTATTTGCTGGGGCCCAATGAGGGCGTGATTCCAGAGTATTTGGGCCAGAAAATTGCGGCGGGTGTGCGAGCCAGACTGCTCGATCAATAAGCGCCCAATAAGCGCCCAATAAGCGCCCAATAAGCGCCCAATAAGCGCCAAGTGCGAGAGGCTAGAGGTAGCTTTAGAATAGCCAAGAGCGCTAGCATATTCAGTATGCTGAAAGTGAATATTACCGGGGTGTCTCATGCCTATGAGATTACCGACAACCGGACAACGAATCAGACAGAGACGCCTGTGCTATCAGGTGATGGTGCGCCCACGTTGGTCTTTGTGCATGGCTGGCTGCTGAGTCAGGCCTATTGGCAGCCGCTAGTAGAGATTCTATCTACTCGTTATCGATGCCTAACCTATGATTTGAGAGGGTTTGGCGATTCTGACGTGGCGGTGGGCGATCGCGCGATGACTCGACGACAGGTTCAGATTCCGATGGGTAGAACGCTACTAGAGACGGACCTTGCCACAGCGGGTCCCTATCAGGCGTCATCCTATAGTTTGGCGGCGTATGCGCAGGACTTAGCAACGCTGCTCAGCGAGTTGAAAATCGATCGAGCTTGGGTTCTTGGCCACTCGCTTGGCGGTAGCGTAGCGCTGTGGGCGGCGTATCTGTTTCCTGAGCAAATCAAGGGCGTGATTTGTATCAATGCGGGTGGCGGTATTTACATCCCTAAGGAATTTGAGAAGTTTCGCTCTGCAGGGCGGCAGATGGTGAAATTTCGGCCAGATTGGCTGACCAAAGTGCCCTTGTTGCCTAGGCTGTTCTCGTACTTAATGGTGAAGCAACCTCTAGAAATTAAGTGGGGTCAGCAGCGCATTAAAGACTTTATTCGCGCGGAGCGCCAAGCGGCAGAAGGCTCTCTGCTAGAGACAACCTCTGAGCAAGAAGTGCATTTATTGCCGCAGGTGATGGGGCAAATTACTCAGCCGGTGCACTTCATCACCGCCACTGAAGATACGATTATGCCGCCTCGGTACGTTCGCTATTTGGCAAGCTTTCACCCTCACTTTAAAGAGAGTGGTGAAGCGCATGAATCCGTCTCTGAAATTGCGAATTGTGGGCATATGGCCATGATAGAGCAGACAGAATCGGTGGCGGCTGTGATTTTGAACGTGATGGCGTCTGCTGCATCTAGTGTTTAACCCCCAGTGTTCAACCCCAGTGTTTAACCGTAGAGTTCGGCGGTGTCGGTGATGGGAAGTTTTGACTGAGCGCCTAGGGTGAGGGGCGATCTCAATCCCTGGGAAAAATTTTCGGCAGCGGCGCAGGCGATCATGGCGGCATTATCGGTGCAATAGGCCATAGGTGGGAAAAGGACCTTGAAAGGGTGGGCTTCGGCTGTGGATTGGAGACGCGATCGCAGTTCGCTATTGGCTGCTACGCCACCGCCTACAGCCACCGTCTGCAGGTCATAATCTTCCACACAAGCAATCACTCGTTTGATTAATGCTTTTACGACTGTGGACTGAAAGCTAGCTGCAACATCAGCTACCGGCAGGTCCGTGTTATTGACCTCGGCTTCGGCTTTTAGCTTATCGGTGAGCCTAAGGACGGCTGTCTTTAGCCCGCTGAAGCTGGCGTCGTAAGGATGATAGCCGCCTCCCGGCAACGAGATTTTGCCCTCTGGTAGCGGAAAGGCTTTCGGGTTACCTTGCTGAGCGAGTTTGTCGATGATGGGGCCGCCAGGATAGCCGAGGTTCAGCAGCCGGGCCACTTTGTCAAAGGCTTCGCCTGCGGCATCGTCGCGAGTTTTACCCAAAATGGCGTAGTCGCCAGGACCGCGCACGTGCACAAAGCTGGTATGCCCACCGGATACTAGCAAGCATAAGAAAGGCGGTCGCAGTTGCGGGTCGCTGAGGTAAGAGGCGTAGATGTGGCCTTCTAGATGGTGGACGCCGAGGAAGGGTTTTTGGTGCACCATTGCGAGCGTTTTGGCGGCGGTGATGCCAACCATGAGGGCGCCGACCAGGCCGGGGGCACAGGTGGCCGCGATCGCATCTATCCCATCCCAGTCCAACCCAGATTCAGTAAGTGCCTGTGCGATCGCCACACCAACCGCACTCACATGCTCGCGAGAAGCGACTTCTGGCACCACCCCGCCGTACTGCCGATGAATCTCGATTTGTGATGCCACAATACTGCTGAGCACCGTTCGCCCACGCACCACCGCCACGGCTGTTTCATCGCAGCTGGTTTCTACGGCCAGTACGGTGGGCGCCAGCACGGTTGGCCGCCCAGATAAAAGAGACGACTTTTGAGTGGAATCGTCATTGCCAACAGCGCGGTTAACGGGTGAAAGAGAGGAATCTGTAGCGGTCATAGCGGCAGGATATAACAGAGTGTGTTGATAATTGTATCGGGATGTAAAGCCTTGCGGTGCTTTCTTTACGGGGTTCACAGGCGAGGAGTATGATTGCCTACAAGCTGGGCTATGCCTATGGATCCCGCCTATAAATATTCTTTCTGAAAAAGATTTTTGATCTCTGGATTTTAATCTTTTCAGGAGAGATAAAACAGTGCGATATCTCATAACTATAGAATTACCTACGCTTCCTAGTAACGAGAGAGGAAACCTAATATGCGACGGTTGTTTGCTCTGGCTTTAGTTCTCTGTCTTTCCTTGGGGTTTGCCGCTCCGGCTGCCGCAGGAATTGCAGGTGACAACGTAGCGGGCCTCACGCCTTGCAACGAGTCAGCCGCCTTCCAAAAACGTGCAGATGCAGCGACTACAGAGTCTGCCAAAGCTCGTTTTGAGTTCTACGCCAACACCAGCCTTCTGTGTGGCCCCGAAGGACTCCCCCATCTGATTGTGGATGGTGATTTGAGCCATGCGGGTGAATTTTTGATCCCAAGCGCACTATTTTTGCTAATTACCGGTTGGATTGGCTGGGCAGGACGCTCCTACGTCATCGCGGTTCGTAGTGAGAAGTCTCCTGAAGAAAAAGAGATTGTAATCGATGTACCGCTAGCGATTAAGTGCTCATTGGGCGCTGCTGCTTGGCCTTTGCTCGCGCTGAAGGAAATGACTTCAGGCGAAATGTTTGCCAAGAAAGAAGAGATTACCGTCTCTCCTCGCTAAAACTGAGTATTTGCTGGGGCGTTCGATTCGCCTGAGCTTAGAAAATCGTGCGCCTAAAATCGCACGCTAAAAAATGCACCTAGTGTTCTCACATATTTGCTGACGTACGGTATTTTTGGCCAATACTAGGTGTGTATAAGTGGTCAGGCGGGTTTGTTACCTTTGGCCGATTGTCGGCTTCGGTCGATCTTTTATGATTAGAACTCCAAGGAGGAGTATCCATGAGCAG
>JBCBDN010000017.1:0-4966 GCA_038529685.1 Cyanobacteria bacterium J06598_1
CAAAGATGACGCTCTTAGCAGGGGGCATTCATCATAAGTGAGCAGTCATTCTTATCGTGCATAAGTGAGATGCACCCAGTTGCTTGTTGTCTTTGTAGCTCGCACCTATTGACTGCTCGTGCAGTTTGACCGCTTTGTAGTCGCGCCATTCACAGGCTTTTCCCTGGGGTGTCCTGACTCGAATTGTGCCACCATCTACGCTCAATTCTTCTACAGTTTGCGTTGCTGGCGTTAATTCTATCTCTTGACGGTGTACCAGGCGCTGATGGGTACTGTGACTCACTGAGCATCCCGTTAACACTCGAAGATCTTCTTCTGCCCGCTCGTATGACTCATTCGCACTCAACAATAAACAACAGTTCTCTAATGCCGGACCAAGTCGGCTATGACCCTTAACGCCTAGTTCTTTGGCTGCTTTTGTTGGGATCTTGATGTCGCCGATGATGCTTTTAATCTTACGGCTGCGCCCGCCTCTGCACTCGCTTGTGCTTTGACAAAAAACTCCCCTATCTCTGGGCCAACGTGCTCCAGTAGGTGGTCGCGTACCGCGACCTCAATGCCACCAAACGTCTCTAGTGACTGCGGTGCATTTGATTCGGTTTCTTGATAAAGCAATTTGGCGATCGCTCGGGCGTGAGTTCTGATTTGTTCAGCAGTGGTAGCGTCCATTGGCATCTCGGGGCATAAGCATCATTTGAGTATTTTCAGCATAGCGGAGGCTACACCAAATAAACCTTGAGTACTTTTGCTCACTGCAAAAGTGAGATGCACCCTTCTAACAGCTTTGAGCTACCGGTTTCTAGATCCTTATATTGTGCCTGATAAGTTCTCCAATCCTGATCGGAATAGGGAGAAAAAGACAAATTGTTGTCTCGTTCAAAGGCTAAAACGTTCAGCAGTTTCAACGTAGATTGCGTCGCCTGTGCCAAGCTTATTGCTTGCTCAAAAACATCCTGGCAGGTATCACCATAGTCTAGAGCGATGAGAATCTTTTTAATCATTTGGGTTGTCATCTCTAGAGGTATTTTTCATGTGTTGCATCTATTCATCCAAACAGGCGATCGCACTCAACGCCGTGGATCAACTCGGTTCACCAAAATGGCAAAGGGTATCATCGGCAGCATCGGCAGTAAACAGACCAACCATTGCCCGCCTGTCAGCGGGGCGGTTTCAAACAGCGCATTCATCACAGGCCACTGGCTAAAGGCCACTTGTAGGGCGATCGCACCCCCAATTCCCCAGAGCAAAAAGGGTGTATTCGTCACAGCTGTCGACCGATTGCGTAGCCAGCTCACCAGTTCTTCCCCCAACTGACTAAGACTAAGCAAATAAACAATTCGAGCTGCCACTAACGCCTGAATCGCCATCGTCCGGGCTACCACCGTGCTGCCAAAGGTTGCGCCTGCCCATTCAAACATGCCGAAAATAAGAATCCAGTTGAACATAGAAACCAACAGAATGCGTTTGAGCAACTGCTTTGTAATCAGCGGCTCTTTTGGGTTGCGGGGAGGCTGCTGCATGGAACCTTTTGATTTGGGCTCAAATGCCAGCGGCACCGTCATTGTCAAAGAATTAATCATGTTGAGCCAAAGCACCTGCAAAGAGAGAATAGGTAACGCTCTAGCCAGCAAAACGCTGATGAGAATGGTCATAGATTCGCCGCCATTAACCGGCAGCAGAAAGGCGATCGCCTTTCTCAAATTTTGATAGACCGTGCGACCTTCTTCCACCGCCCGCTCAATAGAGGCAAAATTATCATCTGTCAGCAGCATATCGGCGGCTTCTCTGGCCACTTCAGTCCCCCCTTTGCCCATCGCGATGCCAATGTCTGCTTGCTTCAGGGCGGGCGCATCGTTCACACCGTCCCCGGTCATCGCGACAATCTCTCCTTTTGCCTGTAGCGCTTCTACGATTCGTAGCTTTTGGGCTGGGGCAACCCTGGCAAATACATCTCCTGCTTCAACGACGCTTGTCAGCTTATCGTCTGACAGGGAGACTAATTTGCGACCTTCAAAGGCGACAACCTCATTAGTTGTTTGAATATTCATGCGGCGGGCGATCGCCCGCGCTGTAGAAATATGATCGCCGGTAATCATCTTGATCCGAATGCCTGCGTTTTGGCAGGCTTGAACAGCTGCGATCGCCTCTGGCCGTGGCGGGTCGATCATGCCCTGCAAGCCAAGAAACACCAGATCTGTCTCAATGTCATCATGTGCGATCGCATGGGTGTGAGCACCTACCCGCTTATAAGCAAAGGCCAACACTCTCATCGCTTTGGCCGTCATCATCT
Organism: Cyanobacteria bacterium J06598_1; assembly: GCA_038529685.1. Lineage (GTDB taxonomy): Bacteria > Cyanobacteriota > Cyanobacteriia > Phormidesmidales > Phormidesmidaceae > Phormidesmis. The sequence continues at coordinate 2,291 of JBCBDN010000017.1, forward strand.
CCGTCGCCTGTTCGATCGCCTCACGGTCCAAAGCGATCTCTTCCCCTTGGGCCGTCAGCAGCTGCCCGCATCGGCTCAAAATGGCTTCAACAGAGCCTTTGACATAAATCACCCGAAACGTAGCATCGTGCAAAGTCGCCATGTACTGATATTGAGACGCAAACGGAATCGAATCTAGGCGCGGCTTTTGGGTGGTCAGCCCAACCTGGGTCAAATCAGCCTTAACCGCTGCAGCGAGCAAGGCTCCCTCGGTCGGATCGCCAACAACAGACCATTGCTCGTCATCATGGTTAAGCTGAGCGTCGTTGCACAGGACCCCAGCCGTTAGGCATTCTTTCAGCGCAATCGACAGCTCGCCCTCAAATAAGTTCTCTTTTCCACACGCCATCTTGCCCTGCAAAAGAACAATCTCTCCGTGGGGGCTGTAGCCACTGCCGCTCACGCGATAGTGCTGTCCGCCTGCATAAATTGCCTGCACAGTCATCTGATTTTCCGTCAGCGTCCCGGTTTTATCGGAGCAAATGACCGTGGTACTGCCGAGCGCTTCAACGGCGGGCAGCTTGCGGACGATGGCGTTGCGCTGTGCCATGCGGTTAACGCCAATCGCGAGGGTGATGGTTACCACCGCCGGCAAGCCTTCTGGGATGGCGCTGACCGCCAGCGCTACTACCGCCTCAAACAGATAGTCCCAAGATTCGCCTTGCCCGAGTCCAATAGCAAACGTAAGCGCCGCTAGCGTCAAAATGGCGTAGAGCAACAGACGGCTGAACTTCGCAAACTTGCGGGTGAGCGGGGTACTCAAATTGACGCCAAGGTTCATCGACTGAGAGATCTGGCCTACTTCCGTAGCTTCTGCCGTTGCGACCACAACGCCTCTGCCTTGCCCAAAGGTGACAAAGCTACCGGCATAGGCCATATTCAACCGTTCTGCCAGGGGCGTTTCTGGAGGGAGAGGATGAATCGCTTTTTCAATAGGCAAAGATTCTCCGGTTAGCGCCGATTCATCTATTTGCAGGTCTCTTACTTTGAAAAGTCTGAGGTCGGCGGGGACTTTATCGCCCGATGTGAGCAGTACGATATCACCTAAAACCAGATCTCGCGAAGGCACTTGCAGCGTTTGCCCGTCGCGTAGCACGGTGGCTTCGGTGGTGACAGCTTGAGCGAGTGAAGCGATCGCATTTTCGGCTTTGGCTTCTTGAACATAGCCAATAACGGCGTTGAGCACTGTCACGCCCCAAATTACGCCTGCATTTGTCCAAGACCCCAAAAAGGCTTTAACCGCGCCTGCAATCAGCAAAATATACAGCAGCGGCTGGTTAAACTGCAGCAGAAACTGAAGCCAAGCGGGCTTTCCGGGCTGAACGGGAAGTTCATTCCAGCCACCGGTCTCATAGCGCTTCACAACAGCTTCGGCGCTCAAGCCATTTTCTAAATTGCTACCTAAACGCGCGACTAGCTCAGAAACAACAATCTCATGTGATGATGAGGGTAATGATTGACTTTTCTCTTTTCTTGCAAGCATGACAAATATCTCTCACTAATGCACGGAAAAATGCACGGAAAAGTGATGTTGGCATTCAGAAAAATCAGCAATTCTGTTCGCCGGTGTACGGAACACTGTTGGCAGAGTCCAGGACAGAGACTCAATTACAAGAAAATATTTTCAAACATCACATTGCTTGAGCCAACATAGGCTCTCTACAGGCTGCGACCTTTGCCCTTTCTAGCCTATAAACTTGCTAGCCTATGAAAAGGAGATTGCCTAGTAACAACAATCTATTCTTTTCTAAAACCAACCGATAAGCTCAGAATAAAGGTGACGAACCAGCCCTCACAAACACTGGAACAACAGGCACCTTAAAAGTCTCTTTAATCTATACTAAGTGAGCGAGCAATGAATCGTCTTGCGAAGCGCTTACCGACTAAGTGAAGCAGATTGCGTATCAGAATCAATGCTGGCTAATGTATAAATATGCTAGCTCGAAAAAATAAAATAAAACCAATATGCATTTACTCATATTTAATTGTTTCTATAGAGCGTTAAATATGTAAAGCGTTAAATATGAATTGACAAAAATTGAAAGATCGAGGTGCGAACTTCGCCAGCATCCAGGATGGCTCTGACACCTCTACCGCATCAGGAAAGATGGTGTTTTCCGTAATCGGTGCGATGGCAGAGTACGAGCGAAGTCTGACTTGGGCACGCACGATGGCAGGATTAGCGGCCGCTCGTGCGCGTGGTCGGATGGGTGGTTGTCCGAAGTCACTGGATAAGAGCCAGGTGAAAGTTGCGATCGCACTAGCCAAAGCAGGTGAGCTGACTATCAATGAAATCTGTGAGCAAGTAGGCTGCTCTCGCTCCACCTACTACCGGCAGGTTGCTCCAAACCTACGCAAAGACCTTGATGCGATCGCGTAGCCAGGTGTGTTGTGATAGACGATACTGCTTGAGAGGCAAAATAGCTCTTAAGCGATAGAGGTAGATGCTTGTAAGCTGTGGAAAGTAAAAATTGGCAAGGATACAACAGCTCAATATCAGTTGCGGTACGTGACCTACTTCAAGCCGCTGAAGCTGGCCATCAAATAGTGTCAGCATTCTCAGAATTTGACCAGGTGACTTCACTGCGAATGACTCTCTCCCAGTAATCTAATCGAGAGACAGACAACTGCGAAGTC
>JBCBDN010000017.1:4976-25448 GCA_038529685.1 Cyanobacteria bacterium J06598_1
CCAGGTGACTTCGCAGTTGTCTGTCTCTCGATTAGATTACTGGGAGAGAGTCATTCGCAGTGAAGTTTGGACATCACCGCAGCGGTCTCGGGGCTTTCCACTGAACTTATTTCAGAGTCGTCGTGAGCGGCCCCTGATTCCTTGGGTGGATTGTTGTAACAGTAACGGATACCAACGTGAGCGTGCATTGCGGGCTATGAAGGATGGGGCACCTAATAGCTTTCTCTTCGCTATTCTTTTGCGCCGCCTCAACGATTGGGTTCCAGAGGTCAGAACAGCCGCGCGTGAGTGTATTTCGGTAGTTGTAAAGAGAACTGAGCTGGAGCATGTACTTGAAGCACTCTGGGGCGTTCTACCTCACTTGGATACATGGGGTCGCCTACAAACGAAAGATAAGGAAGTAATAGTCGATATCCTTGGTTATCAGGCCATCCCGCGATGGTTGAGCGAGAAAATCATTACAGCACCTATAGGCCCAGCGCCAGCCGTTCTCAGACAAGTCGGGCGACAACCTGCTTTCGATAGATTTCTAACTGATATCTCTACAAAAGCGGTTCAGCCAGCTGTCAGAGCCAAGGCTTATAAAAGTCAACTAGACGGATATGTGGCCTGGATAGAGGGTTACCAGTGGATGTGGATAGACAAACACTGGTGTAAAGGTAGGTACATGCCCGTCATTGAGAAAAGGGACATACAGGTAGATCGCCCTTTTCTCAAATTATTGGAAGCGGCGGCCACAGATAGATCTGCTTTAGTGCGGAGAGTTGCTGGGAACGCACTATTTATCGAGACTGACAGTCTTCGTGCCGATGTTGTACCCATCGCAAAAATGCTTGCTAGCGACCCTTCTCCGTCCGTCTCAGAACGAGGAAAGTTTGCACTGAAGCGGCTGAATGATTGAGAAATGTCTCAAATTATCTTAGATGCTGTGAGAATACCTTTCTGAGACATTGAACGAGACACAGTTTTACTAGGGTGCCGAAAGGTCTGAACTTTTCGTGTCAAAACATCGTCTAGCCGAAACTGCAAATCTGGAAAGAGAGATGAGGAGATCGTTTCACCTATCCGATATTGTTGCTGCTGATATTCATCGCCCTCCAGCTGACACACGATAAAAGTTGGCTGCTTTGGCTTACCCGATGAAAGCAATCCCACCCAGCCCCCTAAAATATGCAATCCAATATTCAGGGATGCCCAGCAGTGCATACGCATTCAGCAGATTACGGCAATCACCCCACCGGAGAGATCGCCTCCCTCTACTCACCTTGTTACGATATGTGTATTGAAAAAGACGTATCTGAGCAACACAAGAGAGTAACGCCATGCCCATTAAGGATCAGAAGCCGTCAAAGAAAAAGACGACTAACTGGGTATTTTTAATCCTCAGCGCAGTGCTGCTGATCAGCACTTTTTTACCCCAGTCATTTGGCCAAGCACAGGAAAAGGTTCCCTACAGCACTTTTATTAGCCAGGTAAAAGCTCATGAGGTAGCCAATGCCTCCGTTGGCGAAAAAAACATTAGCTACCAGCTAGAACCCGGCGGCGCGGTGTACACCACCAACCCAGTATTCGACCTGAACTTGCCAACTATGCTGCAAGAAAACGGCGTAGAGTTTTCGGCCACGCCACCGCCTACAAACCAGTGGCTTACAAGCCTGCTGGGTTGGGTGATTCCGCCGCTGATTTTTGTGGGAATTTGGGGCATTTTTCTCAGACGCAGTCAGGGCGGCCAAGGCGGCGTGTTCTCTATTGGGAAAAGCAAGGCCAAGGTTTACGTTGAAGATGAAGATACTAAAACAACATTTGCAGATGTCGCAGGCGTAGACGAAGCCAAAACTGAGCTGGTCGAAATTGTTGACTTCTTACAAAACTCCAAGCGCTTCACCGACTTGGGGGCGCGTATTCCCAAAGGGGTGCTGCTAGTTGGCCCACCGGGTACCGGTAAGACGCTGCTCGCCAAAGCCGTGGCGGGAGAGGCGGGCGTTTCTTTCTTTAGTATTTCTGGCTCGGAGTTTATTGAGATGTTTGTGGGCGTGGGTTCTTCTCGCGTGCGTGACCTGTTTGAGCAGGCCAAAAAGCAGGCTCCTTGCATCATTTTTATTGATGAGCTGGACGCTATCGGAAAATCGCGGGCCTCGGGGGGCTTTTACGGTGGCAACGATGAGCGTGAGCAAACGCTAAACCAGCTGCTCGCTGAAATGGATGGCTTCGGCGCAGGGGAAGACACAATCATTGTGCTGGCCGCAACTAACCGCCCTGAAACGTTGGACCCTGCCTTGCTGCGCCCCGGTCGATTTGACCGTCAGGTGCTGGTGGACCGGCCCGATTTGAAAGGGCGGAAAGCAATTTTGGAAATTCATGCAACGGAGGTGAAGCTGTCAGATGAGGTGGATTTGAATGTGATCGCAACGCGAACCCCCGGATTTGCCGGTGCAGATCTCGCCAACCTCGTAAACGAAGCCGCCCTGCTCGCCGCTCGCAATCACCGCGAAGCCGTCATCCAAGCCGACTTTGCTGAAGCCATCGAACGCGTCATCGCAGGATTGGAAAAGCGCAGCCGCGTGCTCAACGACAAAGAAAAGGAAATCGTCGCTTATCACGAAGTCGGTCACGCCATTGTCGGCGCGGCAATGCCCGGATCCGACCAAGTCGAGAAAATCTCCATCGTGCCTCGCGGCATGGCGGCCCTTGGATACACCCTACAGCTCCCTACAGAAGATCGCTTCTTGCGAGACGAAGCTGAGCTAAAGGGCCAAATCGCTACCATGCTTGGCGGCAGATCTGCCGAAGAAGTCATCTTTGGCTCTATTACCACGGGCGCAGCTAACGACCTCCAAAAGGCAACCGATGTGGCTGAGCAAATGGTCACCAGCTACGGCATGAGCGAAGTGCTCGGTCCGCTAGCCTATGATCGCAGCAAGCAAAACACCTTCCTAGACAACGGCGCCACCCCTAACGCTCGCCGTCTAGTAAGCGACGAAACCGCTAAAGCCATTGACGAGGAAGTCAAAAGCATCGTGGAATCAGCCCATCAGCGAGCGCTGACCATCCTGCGCAACAACCGTGAGCTGCTAGAGAAAATCTCCAAATTGCTGCTGGCTGAAGAAGTGATTGAAGGTGACGGACTACGGGCAATGCTCGCAGAAGTGCAGATCAAGGAAGCCGATAGCCTAGAGCAGCACATGGTAGAGGCATAGCCAATCAACTGACTGGTCAGCGGGTCAAACAGTTAGTCAACAAAACTTGATAAGTCACAAAGAGCAGCGGGTAACCTTTAAGGTATTGCTGGCTGCTTTTAACTAGCTGCTTTCGACTATATTCGACTATATAAGAGGGTGATATATAGTCTTCCGCACTTAGCTTTAGACACTACGAACAGTTATAACCCTCACTATATAGAGCGCATAGCAAAGTGCGTTGGCCTTGCCTCGCCTTGGCGTTATGCATCCGCGCTTTGCTATATCTGGGCCTTACGCTCACAGTCTCCGAAACAGAGCAGATTACCAACATGACAAATTGCAAGAAGTTAACTTGATAAGGAATTTAGTCCTTCAAGGCAAAAACTGATTTATGATCTCTGGAGCGAATCTATTGCTGCGCTTTCTTTATTGGCTGGGCCCTATCCCTGCACACTCAACCGATGCCGCTTAAACAAGTGCCGACAAAGCAAGCGCCCTCATCAGCGATCGCCTGCGCTCACAACACACGCGCCCTATCTCACTCCAAACGCACGACAGGTCTAGTGAAATCTGCAATGACTGTTCTGCTATGGACCACTTTTTTCTCACTCGCGACGCTGCTCGCTAGCCTCGCCTACGTTCGCTATCAGCAGCAGTTTTTAACGCCCTCTGTAGCCCTAGTACTCGGCGGCTCACCCGAGCGAGAACGCTACGCCGCTCAGTTTGCTAAAACTCATCCCACGGTAGAAATCTGGGTCTCCTCTGGCAGCAACCCCGAATACGCACAGTGGGTATTCGATGAAGCGCAGGTACCCAACGAGCAGTGGCATTTGGACTACCAGGCCGTCGATACCGTCACTAATTTCACCACCCTCGTCGATGAGTTAGAGACCAGAAACATTGAGCAGGTTTACCTCCTCACCTCCGACTATCACATGCGCCGAGCCAGTGTCATCGCGCAGATTGTGCTGGGCAGTCGCGGTATTAACTTTAAGCCCGTCGCCATCCCGACCGAGCACTTGCCCGAAAGACCCGAATCGATGGTGAGAGAAGTCAGAGACGGGGCTAGGTCTATTTTGTGGGTGATGACCGGCAAAACAGGGTCTGAATGGCGAGACTCTTTTGATAAGCAGAAGTCGTAGGCGATCGCACGCTCACAAACCCGCTGCACAACTATCCTAAGAAGTTCACAAAATACATCGCTTCTTCGCCAACATCTGCTATTCAAAAAGGGTGAAGACCCTCAGCATTATCTTTGATATATATCTTCTTGCCCTCAGCGTTAGACACCAGCGTTAGACACCATGAACCAATTACAACTCTAGCCACACAAAACGCTGAGGGCATAGCAAAGCGTGTTGAAGTTGACATGCCGATATTTATCGGCCCGCAATCCTAAATCCAATCAACCAAACCCTTCAAAATTTACTATGACAGTTGCGACTTCAAAAGCACCCTACACCACCAAGCAAATTGAGGTCTGGCTGCGCGGACTGCTGACAGTAGCCTGGGCAGACGGCCACTTTGATGACGAAGAAAAAGAAATGATCCACACCATGGTGGGCTCAGAATTCGCGCCGGATACTGATATTGAAACGTTAGAGCCAATTGAGCCTGCTGCTCTATTGGCTCTAGAGCTCAGTGACGCCGCTGCCCAAAATTTTCTGCGGATGGCCGTGATGGTGGCCCTCTCCGACGGGACATATTCTGAAGCAGAAAACAGTCAGATTATGGCATTTGCAGAGGCGATCGCACCCGAACCCGATGCCCTAGCCACCCTGCGCGCCACCCTCGAAAAACTTACCTCCACCCAGCTCGCTGCCGCTGCCAAAGCAGAAGAAGCCACTGCCGCCAACAGTCCGCTTGCCCCGCCCAGCGACACCAACGAGAAAAAACTAGATCCGTTAAAACCAGCGCGCCAGTGGCTAGACCAGCTCAGCGTAGAAGATCCTCGGCTAGCCCGGTTTGTGTGTAAGCTAGTACCTTCCCAATGTCCCTTTGAGCGAGACGTGAAACTCTTTGGTAAAAAGGTTGTTCACATTCCGCCCATGTGCAAAATCAATCCGCTCTACGAGCAGCTTGTAGGCTTACGATTTAGAGCCCTTACCTATCTGGCAGACGACGTGGGAGAAGATGTTACGCCCTACCTCTAGACAGTAGTCTAGAGAACATTTACCAAAAAGACAGACATGGACAACATTGCGGCAGATATTCTAGTTGTCGGAGGCGGAGCGGGGGGAACGGCTGCCGCCATCCAAGCCGCCAGATATGGCCAAAAAAACGGCACCCGCGTTGTCCTCGTATCAGAACTTCCTTGGCTAGGGGGTATGCTCACCTCAGCAGGCGTCTCAGCTCCAGACGGTAACGAGCTCGCTGCGTTTCAGACTGGGATTTGGGGAGAGTTCTTAAAGGAACTTCGACAAAGACACCCAGAAGGGCTGGGGCATGGATGGGTTAGTTTTTTCACCTACAACCCAGCTGTTGGTGCACAGGTCTTCGCAGACTGGGCTAGCGCGCTGCCCAATCTCCAGTGGATTGCTGGGCAACGTCCTAAAAAGATTTTACGAGAAGGCGATCGCATTACGGGCGTTCAGTTTGAGCAGGTGTCGGTAACGGCCAAAATCACCCTAGACGGCACAGAGTTAGGTGATTTGCTCGCCTTAGGAGACATCCCTTTTCGTTGGGGATGGGAAACCCAAGACGTTTGGAATGAACCCAGCGCCCCCGTTTCCCTCACCGACCCAGCCGATCCACTGTACGAAATCACCCAGCGCTATCCGGTGCAGTCCCCCACCTGGGTTGTCATCATGAAGGATTACGGCAGCCAAGGCGCACCCAAAATTGAACGGCCCTCTATATATAGAGAATATAGAGACGCGGAATATGAATCGCTTTTTTCAGAGGCCTGGGCGAACTATGGCGATGACGAAACCCCTGCCGGGGAAATGTGCCTGAACTATGGGCGACTGCCAGACGATCTTTTTATGATCAACTGGCCTCACAAAGGAAATGACTATGGCGTAAATCTGTCGCGCCTGGTCGAATCCAAGGAGGCTAGAGCGCAGTACGGCCAAGAAGCGCAGCAGCACTCTCAGGCCTTTGCACACTATATTCAAGCGAATATTAGCGATCGCTACGGCATCGCCCAAGACATCTTCCCCAAAACCGCAAATTCTCCGGGCGGCGGCTTTGCGCTCATGCCCTACTATCGCGAGAGCAGGCGACTAGTGGGGCTCACCACCGTCAGCGAACGCGACATCTTACCAGGGGCCCAAGCGCAAACCGCAGCGTTGCCGGTGACAGAGGCTGGGGGAACAGACACCATCGTACTCGGCAACTACCCAAACGATCATCACTACCCCGGCTTTGAAATGCCGCTTGCGCCCAAAGCCATCCACTGGGGCGGGCGCTGGACCGGCACCCCCTTCACCATTCCCTACCGCGCGCTAGTACCAGCGACCGTAAACGGACTGCTCGTCTGCGAAAAAAACATATCGGTCTCGCATATTGCTAATGGCGCAACCCGACTACAGCCCGTGGTCCTCGGGATTGGCCAAGCTGCCGGAATGTCGGCCGCACTGTGTGTAGAGAAAGGGTGTGAGCCGAGGGGATTGGAGGTGCGATCGCTCCAAAACGCCCTAATCACAGATCCGAGGGCGCCTGCCGCCGTTATTCCCCTCTTCAACCTGCCACCAGACCATCCCCACTGGCAAAATGTCCAGGAATTTTATCTCACTCACCCCAATCAATATCCAAAAAGCGGTTACCATCCGCTGCCATCCGACCCAAAAAAGCATAAAGTTTCTACTGAAATTTCTGCCCAAAATTCAGTTCACCTACGTAAATCGGCAACCACCTCCCTAATTTCCATCAAAGGTAAACTCAGAAAGAATAAAGGAAATCAATACAAACTTCATCAAAATACGGTCAAGAATCTACCTAATTGCATCACTTTACTCACCGTCAGATCGGAAATTACGGACGCACTTTCTCATTTTCCCGATAACCAGTCAGTCAACGTTCTAGGTATATGGAATTCAGCAGGAAAATGGCTACTGTGCAGCGGTTTGGAGGCCGTATAACTAAGTCAACTCTTCACATAGATCTTCCTGACTTCACACACCAAATAACGTAACAGTGAATAACGACTTGGAAATCACTTAGCAACCATGCTGACTTCTTCTCACTACTTGCTCGGAGGCTTTTTAGCCAGCACCTGCGCCATCGGAGCCCTGCTGCATCCCGCGATGCCTCACGCTTCAGATCCGGCGGCAGAGTTTTTAGACCCGTACGGCAGCGAAACCATCGATATTTCCTACCGTGGCAGCGGCAGGTTAGAAGGTGACCCTGAGCAGCCTGACCTCAATCAGCAATCATCCGCTCAAGGCGACTACTCAGACGAGCTCTCTTCCCAAGACGACTCGTCCTCTCTAGAGCGTGCATCTTCAGACCCTACGTCTAGTAACAGCGCGTCCAGAGGAAAAGATCTCGTGTCACATCGAGGAAGCGGACGGGTTAGGCCCTCCCTGCTATAGCCCACACCATTATTACTAGCGCCGACGCTTACCTATGCCAAAGCAACCGGCCGCATTTTTGCAAAAGTCAGTAGACCTGTTGAAAATGTGGAACGTGCTTACTAAAGAACGTCTGCCTGTAGGTGTAAAATATGTGCTAAACCACAGGCATTAGTGCAAATACTTTGACTCACTCAAGGTGTTTGCCAGTGGTCTGCGTAGCACCTATGTATCACCTTATACCCGAAAACAAGTATTCAAACGGAGATAATGTTGTCTTCTGTTTGTTTTCTGTGCATTCTATATATTAAGCATTCTCGCTTAATTGAGTTTATTAATGACCAGCAACACCGACTTAGTCAAAAAGCTAGAACCCAGCGCCATTGATGAAATCATGATGTACCTAGCGTTTAGCGCTATGTGTACCGGAGGCCATCGACATGGAGCTTTTTTAGACGCCGCCGCGACCGCTGCTAAGTGCGCCATCTACACCACCTATGTAGAGCAAGGCAAAAACCTGCGCATGACCGGTCATCTTCACCACATCGAGCCAAAACGGGTGAAGGTTATCGTCGAAGAAATGCAGGCGGCGCTCACCGAAGGTAGAATCCTCAAAATGCTGGGCTCCCAAGAGCCTGGATATTTAATTCAGCTACCCTACGTTTGGCTACAGCGCTACCCTTGGCAAGCCGGAACCTATCGGGTCCCTGGCACTAACCTCAGCAGCACCGAGAAGCGCCAGGTAGAAGAAAAGCTCAAAACAGCGAACCTGCCGGATTCGTTGCCCAATGCGCAAGTTCTCAATGGCTTCCAGTTTATGGAACTCATTGAGTTTCTACACGCACGCTCTCAAGAAAACCTGCCAGACAATCGAAAGATGGCGCTTAGCGATGCGCTCTCTGAGCACATTCGCCGTCGCCTAATTTATGCTGGCACCGTTGCTCGGATAGATTCTCCAATTGGTGGAATGCCTTTCTATGCCCTGACACGGGCATCTTACTCTCCGGTCGGAGAGGAAGAAAGAACCTACACCATGATGGAAGATACCGCTCGCTACTTCAAGCTGATGCGAGAGTGGGCCGACACCAAACCTGGTACCCGACGAATCCTTGAGGAATTGAACATTCCCCTCGAACATCGCGAAGCCGCTTTTGATGAGCTTGACCAGCTAATCAGCGAATGGGCGAACAAACACCACATGGACAGCGGACAGCCTACAGTCATCCAAATGGCAATGGGCGATAGCGACTCTCCTCACTAAATCTACGCCTGTATAGCAGGCACGGAGAGAGTGAACCAATCACATGCAAAAAGGAGGTGCTCATAGCTGAGCACCTCCTTTTTTTAGCCTTTTGTTTTTTAGCCCTTTATAAGGGTGTCTATCGCTTAAAGCTACCCGCTTTAGCTGTCTCAAAGGTTGGTAGTTGAACCGAAGCAAGGGAGCCAACCTTCTTTTGGGTCCGCAGTAGTGGGTTCACAGCTGGAGAAATGCCCAGCTCTTCATTTTTGAACGGGCTATCTGATGAACTGTCCAGTGAACGGTCATCATCTGCGATGTTCTCACCTTTTGTGTCTGAAGCAGCAACTGCTGGTTTCGGAGGCGCCCCCCAAGGAGAAGGCTCTGTCAAGGTCACTTCTTCTGCGGGTTGCTGACCCGCTGGCACAGTGTATGGGTCAATCACAACAGAAGGAATATCAGAGACCGTTTTCTCAAGCGCAGTAGAGGCTGACGTAGCGGCATCGGCATCGGGCTGCTGCCAATTGAACTTGGGCCCGACTCCGGGCTCAGCTTCAGCGACAGCAGGCGCTAGCTCGTGATTGGCATCGGTCGTGGCATCGATAGGAACTGCGCTTACAGTCGATGAACTCAAATCATTTGAATCTACAGTCTCTGCGTCCAAAGTATCCAAGTCTGCGGTCTCTAAGTCTGCATTAAGCGGTTCACTCTTTGGCTTTAGAGCATCCGCTTCTGGAGGATGCTCTACCACTCTTTCTAAATCTCGCCAGAGCTGCGATTCAGCATCCCCGTTAACTGTCTCAGCAGATATCTCCTCAGCAGATATCTCGGTTGGCGTCTCTACCACTAAGTCATCAGCCGCGTGAACCAACTCCGCAGGCCATGACGAGTTCTCTGGAGAACCAGAAGGCTGGCTAGCACCGCGAATAAGGCTTTCAAGATGGGGATCGATACCCTCAAAAGCAGCGGTTGCTGAACCAGCCCAGGGCATAATGCGCTGGGCTTTTGGCATAGTGACACCGCCTGCCGTCTGGGCGCTGGTTTGACTGTCTGTCACAGAGGCAAATGGAGAGGCCGCAAACCCAGAAGAAGAGATCGGCTGCGCAGTCGGGTGTAACGTGGGTTGGCTACTGCGCGTATTCGCAGAACGAGCGGTGACGGTGAGGGATTTTTCTAAGGCGGCCTTGAACTGTAGGGTGTAGCGCTGCTGACGCTGTAAGCGCGATCGCAAGTCTCGAATCGTCGTTTCAGCTTTGACCCTGACTTGAGCTTCTTCGGCATGCTGCTGCGCGCTGAGTGCACAGTCATGTTCTAGCTGGGCCACCCGCTCTTGAGCATTGCCTAGCTCCGCAAGCAGCGTTTCATTGATCAACTGCTGACGCTGCAGGCCCTGTTCGGCCGCTTCTAGCTGAGCCACCACACTAGCGACCTGCTGCTGTGCCGTTTGAGCCATCTGCTGCGCAGAATTTTGCTGCGCACTGACCTGCTCTCTGGCCTGTTCTATCGTTTTGTTTTGCGCAGCCTTAGCAGCTGTTCGTTCGCTGTGAAGCGTCCCGTGGGACTCATCGAGTGCACTTTCTAAATGAGAAACTCGAGCAAGCAACACATCGTTGCAGTCATTCAAGTCGTGGATCAGCGTCAGTAGCTCTTTCTCACGGCCCGCTTCAAACCCCGCAGATTCTGTAACAGAAGTCGCTTTGAGAGCTGTTGCATCAACTGAGTTCACCTCAGAGTCTAAAACTGTACCGGGCAAGTCCACGGATTCCCAAGCATCCTCTGCCCCGTTGGACAAGGTCATATCTGATGCGGCAGGTTCAACAGATTCAGGCTTTAGTGACTCAGGTGTCATTTGTTCTTCAGGGGCGCTATCGGCAAGAGACGGGCGAACGGGGTCCATACTACTATCTTGAGCGGCTAGATGGGCTTAGCGATTAGTTCCTTAATGTAGTAGCACAGAAAATTAGCTTTCACTCAATCAAAACAAGAAAATTCTATAAGTTCCGTGTAAATAACGACTATCTTTGATGAAAGTATCCGTATTAAAACGGAGAAAAGCAGCGAGACATCAGGGAAAAAGCTAGATGCTCCGGTGACTTTTGAGTCTGGCGAGGTCACACAAGACACTAGGTAGCGCTAGATCGCAAAATCTCGTGCAGGAGGTCTTTGTGCATGAGGGCTTGGTCAGTGCGGGCGTGGGTTTGGTCAGGCGTGAAGCCTTCGCTGTTGGCAAAGTGCGATAGCCAAGTTTTGCAGAGCGCGCCAGCATCGTCAGGCATTCTGGGTAAGGTCGCTGGCGTGGGAGATAAGTCCCAACCAGGAATCGCTAGTTGCTCAGCCAGTGCATCTACTTTGGGGTCGTAGCTGATGGCAAAGCATTGGGCACCTTCAGCTGCAGACATCACCAGGGCGTGAAAACGCATGCCGATGGTCATCTCAACGCCTCGAAAAAGTCCTTTTAGCGTTTTTGGGGGGGCAATACTATAGATACGGTGAGGGCCGCTGAGGTAGGTGGCAATGTGCTCGGCGATCGCCAAATCTTTCACCGGCTGAAAAGGCACCAACAGTAAACAGGCGCCGGTTGCCTGCTGGAATCTGTCGAGGGCGATCGCAATCATTTCCAGTCTTGCTTCACTCAAATGCTTATGCGGACGTAGCGCCACGGCCACTCGCGGTGCAGGTAGCTCCCAAAGGCCTTTTACAGGTTCAGACTCTAATGCCCACACTGGGTCGGGAGCCATCAGGCAAGTGCGGTCCCACTGGGTGAGCAGCATGGCAGAATGGCGATCGCGCACACTCACCCCATCACACTTTGCCAAAGCCAGCTTCGTCAGCCACCGGCTAAATCCGTTGTTCAAAGGCCCAATGCCCTGGCTCCAGGCAATTGTCTTGAGGCCCATCAGCTGAGCTAGCAGCATCAGCCCGCCGTAGTACACCGGATTGAGCGCGCTGCTGGCATCTTGCATGAGGCTACCGCCCCCCCAAATAAAAGCATCGGCACTTCGTAGGGCCTTGAATACTGCGCCAAAAGATTTGCGCGGGACGGCGGATTGAATGTTGTGGCGATCGCACGTCTCCTGTGGATTGCCAGAGAGCACAACTGGCGTTACGTGGCTAGGCAGCATTTGCAGCAGCGACGCTAGCAAGGCCTCATCGCCACCATTGCCCATGCCGTAATAGCCACATAAAACCGCTCGCATAGTTTTCTTGCCGTTTGGTTAGCGGCTGCTGGTAGGTCTTTAGAATATAAGGTATTGCAAACATCCTGACGCATTAGGACATTTGCCGTGGACGTAATTTGTAACCGCAATAGGCTATGCACGCTCTCTCAATTCCTACCTGGATAGTTCATGTTTCTAGCGTGATTGAATGGATCGCAGCGATCGCATTCATTTGGCAATATGCCGAGGCCAGTGGCTACAAAGCTTGGCGAACGATGTCTTTTGCCATGCTGCCGGCCCTAGTTAGCGCCATGTGCGCCTGCACCTGGCATTTTTTTGATAATGCCGTTTCGCTAGGCTGGCTTGTCACGCTACAAGCGGCTATGACTGTTGTTGGGAACTGCACCGTTTGTCTTTCAGCCTGGTGGATTTGGCAACAGTCAAAACGTATTTCATCTGATACCGCGACGGGTGCTACGGCTCAGAACGCAGGTGCACTCAAATGAACAAAGAGTCTCTTTTCGCACTGTCTTTGTTTCCCTATCTCGGCTTTCTGTGGTTTCTCACCAAGAGTAAGCAAACGCCAAAGCTCGCCCTCATTGGATTTTATGTGCTGCTTGTTTTTGTTGCCGTCACGATTCCAGCTGGGCTATATGCGAAGCAAGCCTACGGCGAAGAACTGGCAAATGTAGACTGGCTACATGGCAGCGCTGAGTTCTTTCTGACACTCTCAAATATCTTTGTTGTTTTGGGCTTTCGACAGGCCACGCAGAAGCTCAAAGCCATGAAAAACACATCAGGCGATTAATCAAGCGTCGACCTTACTGGACTGGTGCAAAATCAGCCGATTGCCGTCGGGGTCGTAGGCGTAGATTTCTTGACCGTGGGAAGCGTGAATGATTTCTCCAGGTGGCGGATAGCCCAGTGTTGTGAGATGAGCGATCGCTCGCGGTAAATCATCCACCTCCACACAAAAACTCATTGGCCCAGCACCGGTAGCTGCAAATTCTGAACGGCTCTCCGGCTTCGGTTCAAAAATGGCTAACCTCAGTCCTGGTAGTTGAAATTCAGCATACTTGGCGGTTTCAGGACGAGGAGTCACCTTTAGAAACTTGCGGTAGAACTCAGCTTGTTCTGCAACTCGCACACTTGCCAAAGCAATGTAAACTTCGCGCACGGGTTCACTCATATACTAAGCTTCTCCACTCATGAAAGTCTCTTCTGGAGGCTATGCGACCATAAATTAATTTAACGGCATCAGCCACGGATACGATTCTCTCAGCTCGGTGGACATATTCTAACCATAGGCTAATGCATCGCTATATGCATCGCGCTAACCTTTGAGCGTAACTCGACACATCAGCAGTCTAGCGCTCTGCTAGTGCTTTGGAAGGTAATAATTATGGTAGCAGCGTCCACACAAACAAACGCCACTCGCTTTACTGATTGGTTAGGTAAAGAAGCTGATGACTTACTCACTCACCAAGCCAAAATAGACAAAAGCCAGCTGCATTTACCAGGGCCAGACTGGGTGAATCGGATCTTTGCGCAAAGCGATCGCAGCCCGCAAGTCCTACGCAGCCTCCAACAGCTCTACAGTCATGGCCGCCTCGCCAACACTGGCTATCTCTCCATCTTGCCGGTCGACCAAGGCATTGAGCATTCCGCCGCCGCTTCTTTTGCCCCCAACCCCATCTACTTCGACCCTGAAAACATCATCAACCTCGCCATCTCCGGCGGCTGTAACGCAGTCGCCACGACACTCGGCGTCCTCGGCATGATGTCTCGCAAATACGCCCACCGAATTCCCTTTATTCTCAAGCTCAACCACAACGAGCTGCTCAGCTACCCCAAAGAATATGACCAAACTCTGTACGCATCTGTTGATCAAGCGTGGAACCTAGGCGCTGTTGCAGTCGGGGCTACCATCTACTTTGGATCAACAGAATCCACTCGGCAAATTCAAGAGGTCAGCAAAGCCTTCGCCCGCGCCCATGAGCTAGGCATGGCCACTATTCTGTGGTGCTACCTACGTAACGACGCATTCAAACAAGACAAAGACTATCACCTCGCTGCCGACCTTACCGGCCAAGCAAACCATATCGGTGTCACTATTGAAGCCGACATCATCAAACAAAAGCTTCCTGAAAACAATGGTGGCTACAAAGCTGTAGCAGATGCCATCGGCAAGTCCTACGGTAGAACAAACGAGAAAGTTTACACCGAGCTATCAAGCAATCATCCAATCGATCTCACTCGCTACCAGGTGCTCAACTGCTACGCGGGGAGAGCCGGACTGATCAACTCAGGCGGCTCTTCAGGAGACAATGACTTTGCCCAGGCAATTCGTACCGCCATCATCAACAAAAGAGCAGGCGGCTGCGGGCTGATCTCAGGCCGAAAAACCTTTCAAAAAGACTTCAAAGAAGGGGTAAAACTCTTTCATCTCATCCAAGATGTTTATCTCTCCGATGAAGTAACTATTGCGTAGAAACGGTTGCGCAAAGAAATTCATATTCAGCGTGATTGAGAACCGAAAGCTAAGGTGGTTGAACGCTACAATCGCCCATTCCAGTTGAGCGTTTGCTGGGCGCTGTTGCCGACATAGGAACGCGTAACGACCAGTTCAACGGTGGCATCTGTGCCTGCCCGTAAGTATTCGCTGCGAATTGGGAGCTGGCCAACTGGGAGGGTGAATCGGTTGTATTCTCGGGTGATGAGTTCGCTGGGGATTTCGTCTTCGTAGCGGGTAACGTAGAGCGGGCGGCGATCGCCTGTATTGGTACGGTAGCGCAGAGAAAAGCGCGTATCGACCAGATCAGAGGCACCGGCCAGATCGAGAATGTTGAGTGTGAGCTGGTCGCCACTGCCTGTATTGCGACCTAGAGCAAGCCGAGTTGCTTCAGAAGCAACAATCGCACCGTTGACTCGGTAGGTCGTTAAGTCGCCTTCGGTAGAAAGCGTACTGTCGATCCACAATTCTTCTACTGGCTCTACCTGAACAGAGCCTTGTTCATCAATGGCAATATCAACCGTGCCAGAGAGATCCGAGGGCGGGCGCTCAGCAGCCCACTCCAGCTGAAATTGTTGTTCTACTCTGCCCGTATATTCCTGGTATTCGTCACTGATAACAGACCCCGGAGAGAATACATTTAAAGCGCCTGTGCGGGTTTCCCAGAGGTTTCGAGAAAGCGAGACTGGCGTATTAGGAAAATCTGCGATCGCCCTCACCTCTTCCGGATTATCTGGCAACAGTGTTTCCGACTGTTTTACTAGCCAAGCCACACCCATTTTGCCCGTTTCACCATCTCCGCCATCTCTACCGTAGCGGCCATCTGTTCCGGGTCTGCATTCATACGCCTCACTCTCGCAGTTACCGTCTTCGCAGGTCGTTACAGACCAGTCTTCCGGATAGCAATCACAGCCTGGAGTACCCAACCCACCGCGACCGCCTCGGCCGCCTTCGCCTCCGCCTGCATCCACTGCAATATTTCTTAGCTGAATAGGGTCTTGGTAATATACCGTTAACCGTCCGCCGTCGCCGCCATCACCGCCGCGTCCGCCGTTGCCACCGTTGCCACCATCAGCAGCTTCCAGATCGTACTCAGGCTCTGTGTGAAAGAAATTGCACCGTGCATTTGTTGCATTCGTACCATCGGTGCCGTCTGTACCGTCCTTGCCTTGAATGTTGATCGTCGTCGGGCCTTCTGTCGCTCTGAGGGTTCTGTCCGAGCCAGCCGCACCGTCGCGGCCTTCTCTACCGTCGCGACCATCTGTCCCGTCTGCGCCACGCGAACGAGCGGCTTGGGCTACGAACCCGCAGGGATTCACGATAGCTGAGCTGAAAGGTAGAGTCGTTGAAATCAAGGTGGTGATTAGAAACGGAGTCAGCGCAAGTTTCATACTCAAAGGCAGCCCAGCGGTGGCTAGTATCGGCTATGTCGTATCCTACACAGGCGATCGCACCCCTTCCGGGCCATCGCAATAAAGATTGCACATTCATCTCAGGGTCTGGCATTCAGTTCTGGCACTCTGCCACCAGACAATTGAGCGATCGCTGCATCTGAACTTTCACCCGCTGAAAACAATCCTCTACGTAGGCACCGTCCCGCACCGCCTCAGCCCCCGTCCGCTCAAAGTGAATCGGCTCGCAAATGCGCGTATGAATTTTAACCGGGGGTGGAATATGTGGCAGTGGTCCAAAGGCGAGGCCCCAAGGCAAGCCTAAATATATCGGGAAAGCCTCCGGGTCCACGTTTAGCGCCCAAGGCAATCCCATCTCATGCAGCACCTTCATCTGTGGATACATATCGCCTAGTACTACAAACGTAGAGTGCGCCCCATAAGAAATCATCGGCACGATGGGAACCCCTTTTTTCAACGCCAGCTTAATGAAGCCTTTTCGCCCGTGAAAGTAAATGCGGTGGCGCTGAGTATAAGGACGAAACACATCTTGAATGCCGCCAGGATAAACCGCAATATTGGCCTTCTGGTTCAGCGCGGCGATAGCCATTTTGGGATGAGCGCGCACCGCACCCATTTGAGCAGCGGTGCGGGCAACAGCTGGCACCGCGTCCCAAACTTTTGGGCTCATCAGTCCGTACAGCGGTCTTTCTAGGCCGAAGCGATCGCACCAATCAAACAGCATCATATGCATATCCGGCGCTGCCAAGCCCCCATTGTGAGATCCCACAAACATCACGGGTTCGTCTGTTGGAATGTGGTGCCAGCCATCCGTACTGACGCGGTAGTAATAATCATAAAACCACTTCATCAGCGGCATCATGCGAGCCAGCACCTGGGGGTCACGACCGGCCAGAGACCAGCCATCTAACCGCTCAGAGCAAGCGCCATTAGCCCTCAAACCCTCGCCAGCTGATTCAATCGCTGACCAGAGTTCAATCCAAACGGCTGGCTGACTGGCAAAAGAAAAGAAATTCATAGGCGATACTCTCGAGGAGTGGCATGACCATCGCAAAAGTCCACCCATCTTAAACCGAGCTTGGCCACTCCTTACCTGCTGAGTGAGCAATTTTCACGCTGTCCGCAGATGTACTCAGATCAGGACGCATAGCCTCAGATGGGCACATTAAAAGCATCGCCAAAGGGTCAGGCGAAGTCTATATCACCAGAAGCCATGCACCGTTTGCTAGAGCGTCAGTTGAAGCGTCACCTCAAAGTATCTGAAAAGACATTAGCAGAAGTATCAGCGGTCGGAACCGCTGACATGCCTGAAGGCTGGGCTGATTTTTTGGCAGCCGTCAATAGCGCCTACGAACAGGCGGATACCGATCGATATCGACTAGAGCACATTGTTCAACAGAACTCTCAGGAGCTGCTGGCGCTCAACTCTCAGATGAGAGCAGCGATTCCAGACACCTTTTTGCGCCTCGATAAGCAGAGCATGATTTTGGACTACAAGCCTGGAACATCCCAAACGGCTTACCTATCATCAGCGGCAGTGATTGGTAAACCCCTCAATAGATTTTTGCCCGCAGAGGTCAGCCAAAAGTTTGCCGATGCCATCGCGTCGTTAGACGCACACAAGGTGCTAGAAGTCAGCATTTTTCACCAGCTAACCAACGCAGAAGAGTCAGCAGAAAGATTTTATGAGGCTCGGGTGCTGCCGTTTTTGGACAATCAGGTCGTGGCGATTGTTCGAGATATCACGGAGCGTAAGCAAGCAGAAAAGGCCCTGCAAAATTCACAGACCAAGCTGAGAGAGAAAACACATCGGTTAGCCACTGCGATCGCAGATCTCAAAGAAACCCAAACCCAACTCGTACAAACTGAAAAAATGTCCGGGCTCGGTCAGCTAGTAGCGGGGATTGCTCATGAGATCAACAATCCTGTCAATTTTGTAAGCGGCAACATCAGCCATGTACAAAGCTACGTAGAAGAAATTATTGATTTGTTAGAGCTGTACATAGAGTGCTATCCTCAGCCAACGCCTGAAATTCAAGAAAGAATCGATGAAATAGATCTCGATTTTTTGCTCGAAGATTTGGCCAAAACGCAGGGCTCAATGAGACTAGGCGTTAACCGCATCAAAGAGATTGTTCTTTCTCTCAGAATCTTCTCCCGCTTAGACGAAGCTGAAATGAAAGAGGTCAACATTCACGAGGGCATTGAAAGCACGCTGCTCATCCTCAAACATCGATTTAAGCAAAATGAAGAGGTCACCAAAGTAGATCTTGTACAAATTTATGGCGATCTCCCGTTAGTAGAATGCTATGCAGGGCAGCTAAACCAAGTATTTATGAATATTTTGGCCAATGCATTAGATGCTGTCGCAGAGATGAGAACCGCCGACGCAGCCATCCAACCGAGAATCGAGATTCATACCGAGCGGTTGCCGGATGACTATATTTCTGTGCGCATTTGCAACAATGGTCCCAACATTCCCTACGAGATTCGAGATAGGCTTTTTGATCCTTTTTTCACAACCAAGCCAGTCGGATCTGGCACGGGACTCGGCCTTTCAATTAGCTACCAGATTATTGTGGACCGTCACAGTGGCCGCATGAGGTGCTATTCACTGCCCGGACAGAATACAGAATTCTGTGTAGAGATTCCGATCCGGCAAGCTGTAGCTTCTCCTTGTAATGACCTGAAGCTAACGCACTAAAGCAACCGAAATACAGCAACCGAAATACAGCAAACAAACTGAAGCGCACTCATCCAGAAAAATCATAAAAATTTGTACATCGCTGACAGTAGTCACACGGATAGGGACACAAAAGCCCGTAAAAGTAAGAAGACGGCAAAGTATGAATTGATGAGACCAGCGCACCTGTTATTTTTCGGCCTATTCGCCCTTGGCTTAGGACGACTTCTGACAGCAAACTCAGTTGCGCTAGCAGTACCACTTGAGCAGGCGCACGCAGCTCCATCCCATACACAGCCAATAAACACCGCCGAGGCACGACCAGCCCAAAAGCAGACGGCCAACCTAGCCGACAGCTTAGAGCGGGCTCAGCAGCTCAGCACTCGTGCGGCGGCGTACTATCAGCAGGGCCGCTACGCCGCAGCCACAGAGCTGATGCTAGAAGTGATTGAATTAGAAACGTCAGTGCTAGGCCCCGACCACCTCGAAGTTGCAAACAGTCTTAGCAACCTTGCACTGCTTTATCAGGAGCAGGGAAATTACAGCGAAGCGCTGCCGATTAGCGATCGCGCCCTCACCATTCGAGCAGCTCACCTAGACGAAGATCACCCCGACATCGCCTTCAGCATGGAGAGTCTCGCGAGTATTTACAAAAGTCTCGGGAACTACGAAACGGCACTCATCCTGTACAGGCGATCGCTCGCCATTTATGAACAGGCCCTAGGTGAAAACAATCTTGGTATTGCCACAACGCTCAACAATCTCGCTAGCATCTACAAACGCCAGGGCAACTACCCAGCCGCCCGCGTCCTTTATGACCGGACGCTCTCTATTTACGAAACAAGCCTCGGGGCCGATCATCCCAACGTTGCCATTGAGCTCAATAACCTAGCCGATTTATATCGCATACAGGGCGACTACGACACCGCGCTGCCGCTATACGAAAGAGCCCTCACTATCCGGACATCGGCCCTGGGAGAAAATCATCCAGATGTGGCCACCAGTCTGAACAACCTAGGTGCCCTACAGCAAGTTCGGGGTGACTATGCCGCAGCTCGCTTGCACTACGAGCAGGCGATCGCACTACAAGAAAAGACCCTCGGCCAGACCCATCCCAATGTCGCCAACAGCCTCAACAACCTAGGCGAGCTGTACCGCCTCGAAGGTGACTACGAAACAGCCCTTTCACTGCATGAGCGCGCCTTGGAAATCTGGGAAACCGCCTTAGGCCCTAGCCATCCAGATGTGGCCACCAGCTTGAACAACACAGCCGAAGCTCACCGCGCGCTCGAAAGCTATGATTTGGCGATCGCACTGCACGAACGGGCGCTAATTATTCGCGAAACCACCCTAAGCGAAAACCATCCCGCCGTTGCTGTCAGTCTCAGCAATCTGGCCGGTATTTATGAGACACAAGGAGATACGTCCACCGCGATTGTCTTTTATCAGCGATCGCTCCGAATTGCTGAGCAAACGCTCGGAGAGGCGCATCCCGACACACTCACCATTGCAAACAATCTGAGGGCGCTTCAAGCGAGCATGCCAGAAGCAATAGACCCCTAAAAGAAACGGCCTATTTGCAGATATAAAAATATCCGAAAAATTGGATAAATTGAACCATTTGGCGCTCGCGAAATCGCGAAATCGATCTACGGTATTGTATTAACCATTTCTTTACCCATCCTATGCAGGCGTTGGTCCCTGCTATTGCCCATGAAGCTTGCCTCCCGTATCAGTAGGGTTACCCCTTCCATGACCCTGGCCATTTCGGCAAAAG
>JBCBDN010000018.1:0-24977 GCA_038529685.1 Cyanobacteria bacterium J06598_1
AATCCAAGCAGCCAACTAAGAAATAATTGAGCACTAACCTCCCGAAGATGAAGACACTTTCGACGATGATGATGACTACGAGGAAGAGGAAGACGAGGAGGATGGACTTAATCATGACGAAGATGCTGAAGCAGAAGGCCGGAATTGCTCTGAGATTTGGCCTAGGGTTGAGCTAGGTTCGGGCCCAGTTAGGGTTGAGGCTAAGCATCACGCCCGGTTCCTAAATACGCTACGCTAGCAGGGTAGTTTCCGGCCCTGGCAGTTTTGTCAACAGTGCGGCGCGATTCCCCTCTTCTCAGCACACCGTTTCCTGTTCCGTCTGCGGCGCCCAAAAGAGTGTGGTTTACAGATCACATGCTGTTTCAATATCGCCGCTGTGCCCGCCGCACCTACCTCGATACCTACGGCGACTCGACGCTTAAAGATCCGCCCAGCGACTACTTCACCAAACTTCGCCAAGACAGCGCCGACCACCGGCAAAGCATCCTAGATCAGTTCGCGCCGCTCAGCCGTCCTGACTATCCTAAGTACGATTGGGAAGCGGGTGCAGACGCCACTTACCGACTCATGTGCGAAGGTGCAGACGCTATTCATCGCGGCGTTCTGATGGTGCAAGGCCCAGGTGATACCTTTTACCGCACCGAGCCAGACTTACTGGTTAAGCAGTCTGGTAACTCTTGGCTGGGCGACTGGTACTACGTGCCTTACAACGTAAAACTCGGCAAAAAGCCAAAACCCGAATATCAGCTCGTGGCCGCTTTCAACGCCTATCTCCTGGCCGAAATTCAAGGCGTCTGGCCCGAAACGGCTGGCCTTTTTCTGAAGGAAAGACAGTACAGCGTCAATTTAGAGCGCTATGTGCCCAAGCTCCAGGATGCTCTTGACGATGGGCATAGCGTAATGAGCGCTGCTGAAGCACCTGAAGTATTTATCTCTCGTAATCGCTGTAGCCTGTGTCCTTGGCTGAGTCATTGTTACGCCGAAGCTAAAGCTACTGACCATTTGTCCCTACTTCCTGGCGTGACGCTGCCTCGCTACCCCACCCTCGTTGCCCTCGGGCTCACGACTGCCGAAGCGCTTGCAAAGGTAGATTCTACTCGGCTGACCGATGCCCTAGGCACCGAACACCACATCAGCAAAAATCTGATTTACCAGGCTCAGGCTACGGCTAGGAACATCGCCGTGCCGCGTTTGCATACCGGCTACTTTCCACTAGAGCCTGATCAGGTGCCGACGACTGATATTGAACTGTATTTCGATATTGAAGCAGCGCCAGACAAAGATTTGATTTATCTGCATGGTGTCCTGGTGGTGGATAGCCATAGTCAAGAAAAGAACTTTCACGCACTGGTTGCAGAAGCGCCCGCAGATGAGGCGCAGGCTTGGTTTGAATTTTTGGCTTTGGTAGATAGCTATCCCGATGCACCGGTGTATCACTTTTGCCCTTACGAGGCGCAAACGGTGGCTCGGTTAGGACAGCTATACGGCAGCAACGGTGTTGATATTGATCAGCTGCTGACAAGATTTGTGGATATTCATAAGCGCATTGTAGATACGGTGGCGCTGCCGGTAGAGAGCTATGCGCTGAAGCATTTGGCTCGGTGGATGGGGTTTGAATGGCGCGATGAAGATGCCAACGGAGCACAGTCGATTTGTTGGTATGACGACTGGCTGAACTCGGGCGATCGCACTCATCTTGACACCATCCTCCGCTACAACGAAGATGACTGCGAAGCCACCTACCGCGTCAAAGATTGGCTCGTCAACTTCGCTCAGCCTTTTTGGCAATAAAAAGCCCATAGCGCTAAAAAAGAGCTACAGACTGTGGTTAGAAACTTATCAAGTTAACTGAACGGTTGTGGGTCAGCAGAATATCTTGGGTTAGCGAAGACGCTCTGCCGACCTAGCTAGCGGAAAGCTACCTAGATAGCCGCAGTGACCTCCGTTTTAACGATGACATCGTTAAAGCTTTGGTTTCCACCATTCCAGTGGTCTTCAAAGCCGAAGGTTTTCTCCCCATCGTCGCCTACGCCAGTGCGAATATGAGCTACCCCGTCCATGTTGGCCTCTTCGAAGGCGAAGTAGGTGTTCTTCATATTGCGCTGGGTACGGGCAAGGGCCCCATCTGGCGTATCGTTCGCCACCAAAAACGGCGCAAGAATTTGGCCCGCTTCGAGGGTAGTTGTGAGCGTACCGCTCTCGCGAGTCATGTCGAGGTCGGTGAGGCGGTTGGCGATCGCCTTCTGACGATAGCCCTCTTCTCCTGGCAGCGTCGTCTCTCCAGAAATCGGGTCGGTAATGGCACCCCGCTCATCATCCACTACATAAAAGCCCACCGTGTTGTCGAACCAGGCTTTAGACGACGTTTCAAACATGACATTCACCTGGTCATCGATTTGGCCGTTCTGATCAAAATCAACCTGTGTGAGGTCAATCATCAGATCTTCGACACCTTCCACCGCAGACTGTGGTGTGGCATCGAGCTGGTCGAACACGATGTAGTCGATTGAGCCCTGTTCACCGCCATTGCGCCGGGCCGATAGCTCAAACGTGTCGCCCGGTTCTAGCACCACGGACGGGTGGGTCATCTTGGTGGTTTGGTTTTCAGCGCTTGGTTTGTCACTGCCCAGCTCTTGCTTGAATTTGAAGTACTTTTTCTGCCCTCCAATGCTAAAGCTCGCCCTTGCATGACCGTCTGACTCGTCAAAGTAGCTAACAGATACTTTGTAAGTACCCGCTGGTCCCTTGAAAACGCCATTGGCTGACCCCAAGTCAGTCGCAGACCCGCCAAGAGAAATGTACTTATTGCCAGAAGCGACTCCCTTGAGTTCACCTTTGCGGCGGAAGCCGTCTAGCTTTAATGATTCAGCTTCGTACTTAAATGAAGCCGTGGGTTCTCCAGTGCCTGGTGGCGTAGTCGGCGGTGTTGTAGGTGGCTCAACGGGCGGTTCGATCGGTGGCTCAACCGGTGGTGTCGTGGGCGGTGTCACTGGCGGTGTCGTGGGCGGCTCGACGGGTGGCTCGACGGGCGGTGTCGTGGGCGGTGTCACTGGTGGCTGACCAGGCGAATTTGTCGCATTGTTTGCTGCCAAATATCCCCAGGAATAAGCCGTCGGTGCAATCGTTTCAGTCACTGTGTACTCCGCACCCGCCACATACCGAGCGACATCAAAGAAACCTTCTGCGGTGGGCCAGTCTTCTGGCTGAGTAGAGGCTTTGTCGCGGAATAAATCCAAGGCCCAGTGGTCACTGCGCTTAAGGTCTACCGGTCCGTAGATGGAGATGCCTTTAGGCGGCTCAACGCCCATAGAGATGCCGTCTTCAAACAGGACGTTGTCAGGATCGCGCGGGCCGATGCCTGTGGTGTAGCTAACGTTATCTGGGTTGGCACCCCCTTGGAAC
Source organism: Cyanobacteria bacterium J06598_1 (assembly GCA_038529685.1). Lineage (GTDB taxonomy): Bacteria > Cyanobacteriota > Cyanobacteriia > Phormidesmidales > Phormidesmidaceae > Phormidesmis. The sequence goes on from JBCBDN010000018.1 coordinate 3,403, forward strand.
TGAGCGCCGTCAATCGCCCCTTTCAGGTACTTTTCGTCTTGGCTTAAAAAGTGAGCCCGCGTAATCTCTACCCGGTCAGCAAATCCGTCGTTAGCGCCAAAGCCAATTTTCACATAGGGGTTCTTACTCCATCTGAACGCTGCCTTGTTCGTGGCGTCTAGATGAAAATCACCTGTTTTTAAGATCGCGTCTTTGGCATTGGCCTGAACGGTCTTATTGACATCGGGGTGGTTGGTCTGGGCGTATACGAAGGCCGCATCGCTATGGTCAAACTGATTCCACTTAACGGTGTTTTTAACTGGCTGGGTGAAGGCAGTATCTGCCAAAAAGATATCGTGCCACTTGCTAGCGCCTGTGGTCCGATACAGTTCTGCTGCTGCTAAATTGCGATGGCTTTTGGTGCGCCATTCATTGTCTGGACGGAGAGACTGCTCTTTTTCCGCCCACTCCATCGCCTTAATGGCACTCTCTTCGTAGCCTTTGGCCCGTGCTGGGTCAATGTCTTTAATCAGGTTAGCGGCCCGTGCGGCGACCCCAGCAAACTGATAGCTGGTCCAGGCATCTGGCGCATAGGCCATCACCTTCCATGACTCCTGCCAGCTGGCCTCCAGACTTTTGGGGTGCTTCTCTGACTCGATTCCTCCGCGAACACCGCCATCTTCGCGCTGCATCCGCTGAAAGAAATCCACACCCCACAGCGCTTCGTCAATTACATCAGCGATGTTATTTCCAGATTCTGGAATGGTCAGATCTACGCCCATGAAATACTCAGGGAACATTTCCCCGAGTTCCAGCAAGTCTCTAGAGACGCTGAGGTGGTTGGTATTTCTGTCCCAGTCGCCAGCGTCGGCCCAACCGCCCCAGGCAAAGTCAAGGACTTCGTCAGTAGCGCCTGCTTTTAGCACTTCAAACGTGGGCTGATCGCCAATAGCAATGTCGGTATAGCGGAACTGCGCAGTGGACTGATATACCTTGACGCCGTCTTTGGGACTGAAGTTGCGCGGCGCGGTGTAGTCAGAGAATTCTTTAGTTTTGGCGATGCCGCTGCGATGTACAAACAGACCTTCCATCGAAGTCTGAAAGGCATCTTCCCAGGTGTTGTTGCCGATTTTGAAGTCAAAAGAGGTGCCGACATCTTCGACGGCTACTTTGTAGCTACCCGTTTTTTCAAACTCGCTAAAGTCCGCAACGTAAACGTCTGTTCCGCTGTAGTTGCTGCCCTTTAAGAAGTCTTCGGGCTGCCCGTTGGCCTTAGATAGCTCAATTTCACCTTCAAATACCTTTTTGCCGTTGTCATCTATTAGCCAGAACTTTTGCCCAGGCTCATAGGACAGTCCTTGACCTTGCTTCCCCATCCAGGTGGAGAGAAAAGCTATTTTGGATGGATCCTTTGGATTAAAGCCCAGGTGAGAGACATGCACCGCCTCACTCCGGACCGTTTCCGGTGAATAGGTAAAGTTTATGTCTGCTAGTTCGTCGCCCTGAAAATCTACCTGATAGCTTTGGCCCTTACTCATGGCCTCCGGCATTTCGAGATATACCGTGTGCTCCATCGGATACTCAAAGTCGAAGGGACCTACCCTTGCTGAGTCACCGACCTTGCTTTTGATAAATACATTTTTAGGTGTAGTGCCATTGATTTTGAAGTTGGCCGGGTTGGTTGCCCATTTTTCATCTAAGTCAGCTCCGCTAAACTGATCGAAGAGGCGAATCATTTTGCCGTTTTCTAGCAGACGGCCAATATTTTTGCCGTCTCGGCGGACGTAGTCTTTGTCAGATACTTTGTCTCCAGGCTGCGCTGTGTAAGCGACTTGCGTGCCGCGCGTGATTTTGCCCGTTTCTATTCGCAGCGCCAGAATATTTGAATTAACTGAATGAGATTGCGTAACTTGTAGCTTAGCCATATGCAGATTTCTTACGGTGTTTACTACCGCCAAACCTGCGTCAGACACGGTCAAGTCAGTGAGCTTCGAGTGAGGTTCTACGAAGCTTTGCTGAATGTTCACTTTTCAAGCACTTGATAGAAAATAGTCGCCACCATTCAACCCAGCTGACTTTTTATCGCTGCGCAATGGCCTTTTGGTTTGGTCTTAGCGATCGCGCTGCAAGGTGTGACCTCACTACAGAGCAGTGACGATACGCTAAGGCCAACGGTGGCCTCTATTTATTCAAGTTTGAGATACTTTGCCTTGCTGGTTTTGAACAATCGCCCGCAGAATTAAGTGACGGATTTTCAGTGCATTTGCTGGGTTTACGATGCGGACCTGTTTTAGTGATGCAGCTTTGTGAAGGTACTCACTGTGAGATGAGGTGCGATCGCCTGTCGAACTGCCGGTTCAGGAAAAGGCCGGTCAGTGATGGCCTGTGCCATCAAATGCAAATGAACTGCTACGGGGGACCTATCTTGACTGTGAAAGAAGCAGGGCTGTGCGACCTTGATTCCTCAGACGCGCCTACAAAGCTCAACTAGCGTTTTAAAGAGCAGATGCTTCGCCTGCAAGGCTGAATGCCCCGATTTAGCTGAGCTTCGTTTCGGTTATCCAGTTCTTTATTCCGAAGAGAAAAAGAAAATCCGCAAATATACCGAGATCTAAGCGTGCTTTTTTAGCCAAAAACGGCAAAGACCCGCCAAAACAGCCCTAAATCTACTGCTGAGAGGCTTTACACAGCTTAACGTTGCTGGTGCTGATACTAGATAAAGACAGCGCTCCAAATTTGTTTGTTCATTTGTTTGACAAAGGAGCACCAAATCAGCACAATAGAGATCGCCTTGAGAGGAGGGAGCAACCGCTTCTTTCGATTCAAGGGCCCGTAGTTCAATTGGTTAGAGCACCGCCCTGTCACGGCGGAAGTTGCGAGTTCGAATCTCGTCGGGCCCGTTTGAACAAATCATGAAAAGCCCCCGTTCGTTATGAGCAGGGGCTTTTTGTTGTCTATGCCATGACCTAGATTTCGACGGTGCCGCCGTACTTTACCGGCAGCTGACTGTCCACCGGTAAATCCATAATGTCGCTGTAGAGCCCAATGTATTCTACGGCTGACTGCTCCCAACTAAAGCTTGTGTCCATCCCGCGCGTTTGCAGCGCTGCCCACTGGGGCTTGAATCGATAAGCCTCTGAAGCGCGCACCATGCTAGTGAACAAATCGAGTGCTTCGTAGCGGTCGAAGCAGTAGCCTGTGCCCGCTTGCTCAATGGGGTCGTTGTGGCTCACCGTATCTACCAGGCCACCGGTTCGCCGCACAATGGGGACGCAACCGTAGCGCATGGAGATCATTTGACTGATGCCGCAGGGCTCAAACCGGGAAGGCATGAGGAAGGCGTCGCAGCCTGCGTAGATTCTGCGGGCGATCGCATCGCTATACATAATGTAGGCCGAGGCTCTACCAGGATAGCGGGCGGCCAGTTCCCACAGCTGATTTTCGTAGTAGCGATCGCCCGTCCCCAGCACCACAAACTGCGCATTGGAATAGGCCAAAAAGCGGTCCATCGTTTGCAGCAGCAAATCAATCCCTTTTTGCTCCACCAGCCGGCTCACCAATCCAATCAAAAACTTTTCAGGCTCCACCGCCAGGCCCATTTCTTTTTGGATGACCGCTTTGTTTTTCGCTCGCTTATCTAACGTGGTGGCCGAATAGTTATGCTCAATTTTTTTATCTGTTGCCGGGTCAAAAGACTCGAGGTCAATGCCATTGACAATGCCGCTGAGCTTACCGCTTTCATAGGCGAGTAGCCCTTCTAATTTTTCGCCATACTCAGCTGTTTGAATTTGTTTTGCATAGGTCGGTGATACCGTATTCACCCGATCGGCAAACTGAACAGCTGCGGCCATCACATTGTGGCCGTGCATGTACCAAGGGCACCAGGCGTTTTTCTCTAGCCACCAGCGCCACGGGCCTTGGTAGGCCAAGTTATGAATCGTAAAGACCGTGCCGATATCGGAGGTTTCGCGCATCCATACCGGAATCATGCCGGTGTGCCAGTCGTGGCAGTGAATAATATTGGGCTTCCAATGGTTCCAGGCAAACTCAGCCGCGCCATTAGAGAAAAAGGTAAATCGCCAGTCTTCGTCTGGCCCGCCGTACACGTAATCGGGGTCGAAGCACGGATGACCCATGAGGTAGAGCGGCACATCGCTCCCTGGCAGCTTGGTTTCGTATATCGCAAAGGAGTTGAACATGGCATAGCCCCACCAAATCGGCTCCTCAGGAATCTCTACCCTGCCGATCAGCGATCCGTAGTAGGGCATCATGACCCGCACGTCGTGGCCCATTTCTCGCAAAATTTTAGGCAATGTGCCGACGACATCGCCCATGCCTCCAACTTTCGCGAGGGGTGCGGCTTCAGCAGCCACAAATAAAATTTTCATATAAAGCCCTAGGTAAGATCACTGCCTCTCTACTCAAGTTTATAGTGACGTGTGATCTTACCCCTAAAGGAGTTGGGCTTAATTCGCAGACGGGTCAGCGGCAGGCGCTTTAACAGCAACTTCTGCTTCTAGCTGATCGAGCATAATTTCCTTTTTGCCCGGTACGTGTGTCTTCATGTGGTTGTGCTGCTGTTCGTTGAGCTCTTTGAGCTGACGATTGGCCACATCAAAGGCATCGCGGATGACGGCTTCTAGCGATGTGTACTGAACGCCCTGGTCTGGGCTTTTATCGACGACGATTTCGCGGTCTTCGGGTACGGTAATGTCAATGCGAACGCGGTAGGGTGAGCCACTTTCAGGGTGGTCATGTACCTTCTCTACAGCGAGATGACAGCTGCTGATCTCACGGTAGAACTGTTCGAGCTTGGTAATTTTTTCGCTGATTAGGGTTTCTAGCGCGGCTGTTTTATTAACACCGCGATAGGTAATTTCTGAAGGGACTCTCATAAGTTTTTGAGGCTTTTGTTTTTATAAATGGATGCTTTATTTATAAGGAAAACAGAGCGTTCTATACATCTATCGATAGGTTGGATTCTGCGTAGCGCAACCGGTTGGACTAAAAAAGTCCCGCTTCAATGAACTGTTTGAAGGCAGTGATTGAAGCGGGACTTTTATGTGTTTCAGCTAGTCAATGTGCTGGGGCTTACGCCTCATGCGAATGAGCCTACTCGTATAGCCAGGGCTGCATGGCAGATTCCCACTGACAGAGGTCGCCGTCAAACCACAGCTTGATTTCGCTAGCGGCTGTTTCAGGCGCATCCGAGCCGTGAATGATGTTGCGGCCAATGGTAATGCCGTAGTCGCCACGGATAGTCCCAGGCTCAGACTCTAGCGGGTTGGTAGCACCGATGAGCTTACGAGCTGAGGCAATAACGCCCTCGCCTTCCCACACCATTGCGACCACAGGTGCAGAAATAATGTAGTCCACTAGGCTTTTGAAGAAAGGACGCTCTTTGTGAACGGCGTAGTGCGCTTCAGCCAGATCTCTCGATACGGACATTTGCTTGAGCCCCACGAGCTTAAACCCTTTAGTCTCAAATCGGCTGATGATGTCACCCACGAGGCCCCGCTGTACACCGTCGGGCTTGATCATGATAAAACTTTGTTCCACTGAGCTGATATCTCCTACGTTTGCGTCTTTAAACCTTTCCTATGCTCAGGAACTGAGGTCGCTTTGTAAAGCCCTTTTTCTTAAACGGCTGTCTTTTTGGCCTGTTTTGAGCTGCGAACTCTATTCATTAATGGCCGACACATCAATGGTTTTGATGTGATGTGGTGTGGCGTTGGCTCGGCCTCGAACGGTCTGTAAGGTTTGATCGGAGGTTGGTTTGTTTGCTTGCCAGCCGGGTGCTTCGCCTGCCGGTAACCGCAGTTTCTGCTTATAGGCGTTTTGAGCGTAGGCGTTTTGAGCGTAGGCACTTTGAGCATGGGCACTTTGGGCTGCTTTTTCGGCGTGGGCCCGCTCGGCGTAAGCCCACGCTATCTCAGCAGGCGTCGTCAGCGGGTACACCTCGGGTGCGTAGCTCGGTTGCAGACTGTACACGACTGCTAAGTTAAAGATGTAGATGATGTCGCCGTTTCGAGTGCGTTCAAAAAAGGCCCCAAAATCCTGAGCCTGTCCGTGCAAAAATCGCTGTGACTCATGCGGATTGATGCGGGTATGCATCGCAAATTCTAAAGCACTTATTCGCCCTTGGTGCTGCTGTAGCAAACTGTAGAATTTTTCTGTCATCCTTGCCTGACGGCGCTCGTAGGCGCGTAGGTCTTTTTGCTGGTGGTGCCAAAAGGTGTATAGGCCCGCACTAATACCGACCAAAATGAGCACTGGCCAGAGTAGTTTTAGCAGCCATACGAGCCCGATACTCAAGAGCCCGATGCCGAGTACAAAGCGAGACTTCGTTGCTAGATCTAAGCGAGATGACATCTGTCAGGATTCCAAGTGTCTGCTTTGAGTCGGTTGTTTCGTGGTCTAGCCTTTTTTATTAGGAGAACTTTTTGTTGTTTGTACTCTAGTCCTAACGGGCTCTGTTGGCTACTGATTTTTGTGACGAGCTTTCGGCAAAGGTCTTCCTACCGACCTTCTGCTGTGGGGGCGTCGATGAATATTTTGTAGGCGGCGATCGCAATCCGCTCCAAATCCTCGTCCAGTAGCGGTGGCCAGTTCGTTCCGGCTGCTCGCCCTGACTCAAACAAATTTCGACTTTCGTAAGTCGCTAAAAACAGCGCATGAGCCAGCTCTCGATTGAGCGCCACATCGCCTTTTAGCCCGCTATGGACCACTTTGAGTGCCAGCAGCAGCGACGTGACCTGACCGGGTACAGGCGGATATCCCCGTCGTAATCTTCCTAGGAAAGTAGCGTCGGTTTCATGCTGGGGCAGGGTTTGGGTGAGCAGCGCTTGCAGGGCTGTCTGAAAATCCATCGATGCTAATCGCCAAGGGCGTGAATGGCTTGGGTCTGACGAGCGTGCTCCAAACGTTGCTGGAGAGGTCTTTAGCGCAGCGCTGTAATGAGTTTGGCTGAAGCGGGCACTATTGAGCTATCTAATCAAAACCTGTTGAAGTAATTTAGGCAAGTTTTACAGAGAATTCATCCCCAGCGCCCTTGCTGGGGGATAAATCAAGCCACACTGATGGGAGCGTTCGTTCCTGATCATGCGCTTGACCCGCTTCCTTCACTTTTAACTGACGCTCGTTTTATGGACTCTTTCCTAGCGCCTGATCAGCTGATTCCGTTTGTTGATTTGTCTTTGCAGCACCGCCCCATTCAGTCTGATATTTTGGCTGTGGTTGAACAGGTGTTGAGTAAAGGCGACTACATTTTAGGTCAGGCGGTGGCTGACTTTGAGGCGACCTTTGCTGAGGCTTGCGGGCGTGAGCACGGGGTTGGTGTGGGCTGTGGGACAGATGCGATCACCCTGGGCTTGCGAGCCTGCGGCATTAGCCCCGGCGATGAAGTTATTTTGCCAGCCAATACGTTTATCGCCACCCTGATTGGCATTGTGCAATCCGGGGCTACCCCTGTGTTTGTAGACTGTGACCCTGAGACGGCGCTGATGGATTTGGCCCAAGCCGAAGCGGCGGTGACCGATAAGACGCGGGCAGTGGTGCCGGTGCATCTTTACGGCCAAATGGTGTCGCCAACGGGGCTGCGATCGCTGGCCGAACGACATGACTTGATTATTTTTGAAGATGCCGCTCAAGCGCACCTGGCCGAGCGAGAAGGTCAAGTTGCTGGGTCGCTAGGACTAGGGGCGGCGTTTAGCTTTTACCCCAGCAAAAATTTGGGGGCCATCGGCGATGGCGGCATGCTGGTGACACCAGTGGAAACGGTGGCTCAGACGGTGCGATCGCTGCGCAACTATGGCGCCATCCGCAAATACTTTCATGCCGATCCGGGCGGCACCAATAGCCGGTTGGATACGTTACAGGCCGGTGTGTTGCAGCTCAAGCTGCCTCGATTGGCTGAGTGGAATCGCGATCGCAATCGGTTAGCGGCCTACTACGACCAGTCGCTACAGTCCCTCGCCGACCAAGGCATTGTCAGCGGCATTGTGCCGATGAAAAATGTCAGCGGCCAGGGCCACGTGTATCACCTCTATGTGGTGCGTATCACCACTGATTGCCCCGTTGATCGCACAGTGATTCAGCTAGAGCTCAATGCTCAAAATATCCAAACCGGCATTCACTACCCTACGCCTTGTCACTTGCAGCCAGCGTTTCAATCCTTGGGCCATCAGCCGGGTGACTTTCCCTGCTCAGAGACGTTGAGTCAGGAGATTTTGTCGCTGCCGATGTATCCCGGTCTGACGACAGCGCAGATCGACCGGGTGGTGAGTGCGATCGCCTCAGTCGTCAAATCTAGCTCCACCCAAAAAGCACTTTCCGTAGATTAGTCGAGTCCATAGATTAGCCGAGTTATCCGCTTACCCCTTCTTTATTAAAGATGCTGACCTCCAAAGCCAAACCTCAAATCCCGCTCGAAGGGGTCATCCTAGGCCTGATGGCTATTTTGTATGTACCTTTGCTCTGGTATTGGGTCGATGGCTGGCTCAATAAAAGCATCAGCATTCAGCACGAGTACTTCAGTCATGGCTTGCTGGGAATTCCGTTTGCGGCTTACTTAGTTTGGGAGCAGCGATCGCGCTGGCAACAGCTCCTAAGCCGCCCCCACTGGCTTGCCTTTCCCATCATGCTGCTGGCTATGGTGTTTTATAGCACTGGCCTGCTCGACGTGATGAATCTTTCGTTTCCGCTGCTGCTCGCCGGTTTGCTGCTCGCGCTCAAGGGCCTTAAAGGCTTTCGTCTGTACGCCTTTCCCTGGGTGCTTGTTCTACTTGCGACGCCCACCCAGCTGCCCTACCTGATCGAGCCGTATGTATTGCCGCTCCAAAGCTTCATTGCTGCCGTGGCCGGATTCATTTTGCTCCAGTTCGATGTCAACGTTTACGTCGACGGCATCTATTTATTTGTGAACGATCAGCTGGTTGAAGTCGCCCCGCACTGCGCCGGTCTCAAAATGCTGTTCACCAGCTTCTACATGGGTTTGATTTTGACCTATTGGACTGGGCTCAACCGCTCCAGGCTGAGAACCAGCCTATTTTTTGTTGGCATCCTGTTCGTCAGCGTGCTGGGCAATATCATTCGCAACACGGCTCTCACCTTCTTTCACGGGGCGCAAATGACCGCCGCGTTTGAATGGCTACACGACAGCTGGGGCGGCGATCTGTACTCAGCTGCGATGCTCGGCATGCTGATAGTGCTTATTCAGCTACTGGAGCGGTATGTGCCGACCTCTTTAAGCGTGGTAGGCGCTGGCACAGGCGGGACAGCAGAGCCCACGGGCACCCCAGAGCTACCTGCGGGTACGCCCAAGCCGCCTAAGTCCCCCCGTCAAGACTATTTCTAACCTTCTCCAAACCTTTGAGTGTTCGTCGACCATTTAGTTCGTTTGCGGAAAGCAGACCTTGGGATTTGTGTCCTCTCCTGTAATGCCTAGATCTCTGACCAAAAAGTTAACTGTGGCCTGGTTTGTGATTGCCGTTTTGGCCCTGTTTGTGGCAGTGAGTGCGCTGCCTCGATATGCCTCTAGCTGGCCGTGGTCAACACCGCTTAAGGTGCCCAATCAGTCTGCGTTGCAGGCTATTCGCGAGGAGGGGATTACGCTACCTGGCTGGCAGACAGACGAGCAAATCAAAAGCAAAATCGGTGGAGATACCTGGTCGATTCAGCAGCTGTCGCTTGAGGAATCGTCTGCCAGTGAGTCTGCTGGTGAAGCTGCTGGTGAGGCGACGGATTCAACTGCCAAATTAGCGGCTGACCCCTACACCATTTTCTTACTGCTGCGCCCTCAGGTTTGGGAGGCCGATCAGCCTGAAGTCGAGTGGCTAGATGTGGAAGGATCTCAGCGTTGGCAAACGGATTCACGGCAGCGGTTGTCGATTGCGATCGCAGCCAATCCTAAAAGCGGCCCTTCTGCGGGTAGCCGCCTTAAAGATGCGCCTCACAATAGCGAAACTATCCGGATTAAGACCGATTTCTTCCGTGCATGGAGTCAGGACCAAACCTACGCGATTGTACAGTGGTACGCCAGTCCTATTGGCGGCAGTGCTTCTCCCGCTTGGTGGTTCTGGGCTGACCAAAAAGCGCAGTGGTCGCAGCGTCAACGACTGCCTTGGGTAGCGGTGAGTCTGTGGCTGCCCATTGAGCCGCTGGGTGACATTGTCCGGCATCGAGATAGAGCGATCGCGTTGAGTCGAGCAGTTCAATCTGAGCTTTTGCGGACCGTTTTTCCTGAGATAATAGCAACGTCTCTGGAGGATCAAGCTATTTCGTTAGCCGAATGACTGATTTGCCCCTTATTTGCACCTCCCACTATTTGCACCTTAAGGACGGCCTCAATCGTTGATAAGTTCCTAGGAACGCCTATGTTGTTTGAATATCTTGTCTGGCCAGTAAAGGCGTGAAGATGCCCTGTGGTTCATTTTTCGGCACTATATTTTGTATGGCCCCATAGGATAAAGTTACGGTTACCGTCAACCCGACTGTCATTAATTAATTATTTTCTTTTTCGAGCGGTTATGAATAACGGTTTCCCCACCACCACTGGCTCGCTTAAATCTTGCCTTTTTATCTCCAGTTTGATTTTGACTGGTTGGGTTTCAGCTGCCGGCTCTGTGCAGGCGCAAGATGCGTTGCCTAGCCTGCCCCCTAGCGAGTCAGAATCAGCGCCTGCTGTCCCAGATATTCAGCCTCAGCTGCCGGTTGCTGTGCCTGTTCCGACTCAGGTGATTCCGGGGGGTGTAAACCAAGTTCCTAGCTTGCCGCCTACCCCGGGCCCCCGCTTCGAGCCGCCGCTAACGGTTCCGGGTGCAGCGGTGAACCCAGCCGCTTTTGACGGTTACCATCTAGGCCCCGGAGACAGCATTTTCGTCAGCGTTCAGCGTTACCCTGACCTGAGCTTTCAGGCCACTCTCGACTTACAGGGCAATATTATTGTGCCTTTGCAGGGCGCGGTTCCGTTTGAAGGGCTCACCCTAGCCGAAGCCGAAGCTAGACTCCGAGGTGTGTATAACCAGTACGTGGTCATTCGTGAAAACCGAGACGTGGCGATTACGCTAGTGGCCCAACGCGGCGTAGAAGTCACTATCTTGGGGGCTGTTCAGCGCCCAGGTTTTTACCCACTTGCCGACCCCAGCGTAGCAACCGCCCTGCTTACAGCAGGTGGCGCCACCCGCACCTCTGACCTCCGAGATATTCAAGTGCAGCGGCAGATTCGTCGGGACGGCAGCGTTGTCGAGAATACGGTCAACGTCGATCTCTTCACCCCGCTCAAAGAAGGCAGTCCGCTTCCCAACGTCCGATTAGAAGACGGCGATGTGGTGGTGATTCCAGAATTAGACCCCAGCCAGCTCGACGAATACGACAGTTACCTGGTGGCTCGCTCAACCCTTGCTCAGCCTGTTATTAACGTTCGATTCTTGAACTATGCAGGAGGACGCGGTGGCGTGGGTACCCTCAACCTCAATAACGGTAGCTCTTTTCTGGACGCGGTGACGCTACTAGGCGTCAATCCTGACAACGCCAACTTAGGCGATGTGGCGCTGATTCGCTATGACCCTGAAACGGGCCGAGCCGTCACAGTCAGTATCGACGCCAAATCTGCCATCCTAGGCGACATCACCCAAAATCCACCGCTGCAAGATAGCGATGTCATTGTGGTCGGTCGTAACCTTATCGGCCGGCTCTCCTTCGCGCTGCAAACCGTTACCCGTCCCTTCCGCGACGTGATCGGATTCTCCAACTTCTTCAATGATTTCCTTCAAGACGGGTTTTTCAATAACAACAACAATTAGCGAGCCTTTAATCTTGAACCGGCCTGTAGATTCTTTCTGACCCTTCCTGTAAGTCTTTCCTTCACCGATATCCCTAAAGTGCCATGGCATCCCCCTTCCTAAAACGTTACCTACTTGCGCTAAACCGCTATAAGTGGCCAGGTTTGTTTACTTTCCTGTTCATTTTAGGATCGTCTAGCGTGGTGGCCTTTCAGCCTGAGCCGCCAACGGAGTACTACTCAGAAGGTGTCCTGGTAGATAACTTGCCGCTGGTAGCATTTTCGGCTACGTCTGCTCAGGTCCAAACGCAGGGCCTAGGCATTATCGATGAGGATTTGTTGCTCTCCGACGATCTTCTGGAGTTTTTGTCGGCTCAGCTGGCTTCTGAAGGCATTAGCTACACGCCCGAAGAGCTAAGGGCTAGCACTCGAATCGCTGTAGAGGATGCGTCTGATACCGGGGGCTCTGAGGCAACGGGGTCTAGGGTGGTGGTGCGCTTTGCCGGTGACGATCCTGATGTCACGAGTGAAGTACTCACTCAGATGTTCGATGCCATGATATTGCTCAGTCAAGACATCAACCGGACTCGCTTGGAGGCGATTACGAATGATTTGAATGAGCGCTTGCCTGAAATTGAAGCGGAGCTACGTGAAGCAGAGCAGACGCTGGAGCGCTACGACCGTACTGAAGGGCCTGCCATTTTTGCCGCTACAGATGGCAGCCTGCTCAGCTCGATTACGGGTGGTCAGCAGCAGCTGCGAACCAACCAGATTGCGCTTGCAGGGATCGAATCCCAAATGCGGAGTATTCAGTCTCAGCTAGGAATGAATCCCGACCAAGCCTATGCGTCCTCCGCACTCAGCGCAGACCCATTGATTGCCCAGCTGAGAGTACAGATTTCTGAGACTGAGACCGCTATGGCGCTTCAGCGTAGTCAGGGATTGCGAGATACTCACCCAGCGATGCAAGATCTAGGCGACAATTTGGTGGCTTATCAGGCGCTGCTTAATCAGCGCTCAAACGCAGTACTCGGTGGCGATGGTACGGTTGCCCCAATTCCCAGTGGAGCCCAGTCAAACCTTGACCCTGCGCGGGCCGCTTTGGCGAATCAGCTGGTCAACTTGGATGCGCAGCGTGACGCAATTATCAGCCAGCAGCAGGTGATTGCTGCGTCGTCTAACAACTTGCAGCAGCAGTACTCCAGCTTGCCAAACAAGCAGCTAGAGCGAAATCGGCTGGCTTCTGAGGTAGCTTCACGCCAATCATTTTATGAGCGCTTGCAAAGCAGCCTAATCGACGCTCAAGTCGCGACGGCGGAAACGGTCAGCAGTCTGTCAGTAGCGAGTCCACCTTCTACAATAGTCAGCGACCCGGAACGGCCTGAGCCTATTATGGTGCTGCTGGCAGGTGCGCTGACGGGCCTAATTGTTGGCGGCGGTGTGGTGTATTTGCTCGATATGCTAGACGGTACGGTCCGCACTTCTGAGGAGCTAGAAGGCACCCTGCAAGATCAAGAAGTGCCCTTGCTAGGTATTATTCCGGCGATGAAGACACGCAGTGCTCGGTCGGTACCGGTGCTCGTACAGCCAGATTCTGTGTATCACGGTAGCTATGAACGTTTGCTGAGTCGGCTGCGTCTGGTAGGCACTGAGGACAGTTCTATCGGGCCTCGAATGGTTGTGATGACCAGTACCCGGTCTCAGGAGGGGAAGAGTATTAATGCGTATAACGTTGCGATCGCATCGGCTAGAGCTGGCCGCCGCACCCTGCTAATTGAAGCGGACTTACGCTCTCGGTCCAAAGCTGAAATTTTGGGCCTCGGCATTGACCCTCAGTCAGTATTGGAGCCTTTGCGCTACTACAGCGGTCAGGTAGGTAATAGCCTACAGATGGTCTCGCAGATTGAGAACCTTTATGTTTGTCCTTCTCCAGGGCCTCAGCGTCAGCCAGCCGTGCTCCTCGAATCGAGTGAAATGCAGCGATTCCTCAAAGACGCTCGCTCGCGCTTTGACATGGTGATTTTGGACACGCCATCGCTGACTCGCTGTGACGATGCCTTGCTTCTAGAGGCGCAGACCGATGGCATTATTCTGGTAGCCAGACCCGGAATTACCGAAAAAGCCGTCCTTGAAACTGCTTTGGAAGAGCTAGAGCTAAGCGACGATGTTCGCTTGCTAGGCGCCATTGTTAATGCTGCTAGCTTGAGCCTAGACCAAGTGGCTTCAGCCGATGAAGATGTTGTGGAAGAACCCTACATGTATGCGCCTGAGCCTGAGTTTACTCGGACGGGGTCTTCTTCTGGTCGGATCGATTTTTAATCGGCTAGCGTCATAGGATACTCTGTTCAAGGAGTCGCATGGGAGCGATCGCTTTGATTCGCCCTATGATCAAACCCTAGGCAAAATCTCTGAGATAACAATGACGACTTATTACTACGTGGCGGCCAGTCAGCGGTTTTTGCTGGAAGAAGAGCCTCTAGATGAAGTGCTCCAAGAACGCTACCGCCGCTATAAATCTGAAGAAAGAGAAGTCGACTTTTGGGTGGTCAAGCAGCCTGCATTTTTGGATGCACCTGAGCTAGCAACCGTAAAAGCGAAGTGCCCTCAGCCGTCTGTGGCGATTATTTCGACGGATAAAACATTTGTAACCTGGCTCAAGCTGCGCTTTGAGTATGTGGCTATTGGTGAGTTTGAATCGCCTACGGCGACTATTCCTGACCCACTTGCTTCTCTAGAGGCCGTTTCCTAACTGTGAGCTGGCCAGTGGGCTAGACTGTGGGCTGGTCAGTGTACCTACCTTGTTGAAGTTTTTTGTACGCCTGAAATAAAGTATTCCTGAAATAAGCATGCTCTTTGTTCGTCGTTTGTTTTTGGCTGTTTTCCTGGTAGGTACCGCGAGTAGTTTGGCTCCTCAGCCGATTGCTCAAATCTCTCAAATCTCTCAAATTTCTATGCAAAGTGCGGTAGCCCAGTCAGCCTTACCGGTTTGCCCACCGCCCGCTGCTGATGAATATCTACTGCTGGTGCGCGGCAAAACAGAGGCTGAGCGAGCTGAAATTGCGTCTACCTTGCCCGTCGAAAGTTCGGTGTTGATTTGTCAGTATACCGATGAGGTTTTGGTGCGAGCCGGTGGCTTTACCAGCTTAGAGACGGCTAACGCTTGGGCCAGCTACATGGCTTCAGAGAAAGGCTTTGAGAGCTTTGTCTCTCGCCCCGCAGTCGGGAATGGAACGGCTGTTGCCGTCAGTGGAAATAGTTCATCGGCCTACCAGCCCCGCTTGCTGGGTCCTGGCTATGCAATTTTGGTGGACTATGGCAGTCGTCCGGAAGTTGCAACTGCCGTCGGTCAGCTGGTACGCCCAGTAGGTATGGCCGTTTATCAGCAGCGACCTTACTTGCTAGCTGGTTACACAACGGATGCGGCCAGTGCTAGCGAAACGCTACAGCGATTGAGCAATGCGCAGCTGGCGGCTGTGGTCGTGAATGCTGAGCAGGTCGTCAGGCTCTCGGCAGATGTTACGCCTTGATTAGCGGGTACTGTGCTATTTCAGCATGCCTGTTTTGGCTGGTGCTCTTCAGCTTTTTTAGTTCAGTCCTACGGGCGCAGATAGCCAAGCAATTATTACGCCTAGTGCGGACCCAACAATTACCTGCACTGGCGTATGGCCAAGCAGCTCTTTGAGTCTGTCTTCGTCGAACTTTGAGTCTTCTTGAAAGAGTTCGTCCAAGATTTGATTGAGAATTTTGGCCTGTTTACCAGCGGCCTGACGCACCCCTGCGGCGTCATACATTACAATCACCGCAAAGACAGAAGTTACCGCAAAAGCCGGTGTCCCCCAGCCGATAGTTTGGCCGACCCCGCAGGCGAGTGCGGTAACGAGCGCTGAGTGGGCACTCGGCATGCCGCCTGTCTCGACAAGTACTTTGGGGTTTATAGAGCGATGCTGGATAAATTCAAAGACCAGCTTGAGTACTTGGGCCGTAATGCAGGCGACAAGAGCCACCCACAGCACGTGATTTTGAAAGATTTCGCTAAAGTCCTGCATTGATTTGAGGTCGGCAAATAAGTGAAGTGAGTACTGTTGTTGATTGGTCTGAGGCTACCTTCTGGGTTTTCCTCTGGTTTTCCTCTGGTTTTTCCTGAGGGCGAGAAGACCTAGTGGGTGCGGGCGGTAATGAACTTGGCGATCGCAATCAAGGGCTGCGATCGCTCACTATCAAATTCCGCCAGCTCTGCGATCGCTTCTGCCACCAGCTGATCGGCCTTACGCTGCGACTCTTCTAAGCCCCATAGGCTCGGATAGGTCGCTTTTTGAGCGGCGATATCTTTCCCCACCGACTTGCCCAGCGCTTCGGGGGTGGAGGTGATATCCAAAATATCGTCCACAATTTGAAAGGCCAATCCAATCTTCTGAGCGTAGCGGCTGAGCCGATCGACCATGGGTGTCTTTGCGCCCGCCAGTATTGCGCCCGCCGTCACAGAGACCTCTAGCAGCGCAGCCGTTTTGTGCATATGAATAAAGGTCAGTGTCTTTTCATCTACGAGCGTCCCTTCCGAGGCCAAGTCCACAATCTGACCGCCTACCAGTCCGGCTGCGCCAACTGCTTTTCCAAGTCTGGCAATGACTTCAAGTATCTGCCCCGGCCCTGCACCCTTCGTTTGGGTTGCGATGTATTCAAAGGCGTAGGTCAGCAGCGCATCGCCTGCCAGCACCGCCACGTCGTCTCCGTATACCTTGTGGTTGGTGAGTTTGCCACGACGATAGTCATCGTTGTCCATAGCGGGCAGGTCGTCGTGAATCAGCGACATGGTGTGCACCATCTCTAGCGCGCAGGCCGTGGGCATGGCAATCGCGCTGTCTGCCCCCATCAGCTCGCAGGTCGCCAAACATAAAATCGGCCTGAGCCGTTTCCCGCCTGCCATCAGCGAGTAGCGCATCGCCTCATAAATTTTCTCAGGATAAACGACTGGCAAGGACCGATCGAGAGCTGCTTCAACCTGCGCGCCGCGATCGCCCAGATAGCGTTGAAGATTGAAGGCACTAGAGGTATCGAGATTTGTAGTCACCATGGAACTCAAAAAGGAACTTAAAAAAAGAACTCAAAAAGGCGTTGTCTATGTTGGTTGGGCCTATGTTTACTGGCTCATCTACGACGAAGTTAGTGAGCTCGGCTACGATGAACGCTCTATTTTCATGCGATCGCAGTAGCTAACAATCGTATTCTCTAACAGCATCGTGACCGTCATCGGTCCAATCCCTCCCGGCACAGGGGTAATGGCCCCAGCTACGGGCTCCACCTGCTCAAAGTCAACATCTCCCACGAGTCGAGATTTGCCACTGCTAGCCTGATCATTGCTAGAATCGCTCACTCGGTTAATCCCAACATCAATCACCGTGGCACCCGGCTTTACCATGTCTTTCCCAATTAGTTTGGGCACGCCCACCGCTGCTATTAGAATATCGGCTGAGCGGGTTAGTTCTGCTAAATTTTCCGTTTTGGAGTGAGCAAAGGTCGGGGTCGCGTTTGCTGCTAGCAGCATCATCCCAATCGGTTTGCCCACCAAAATACTTCGACCGAGGACCACGGCCCGTTTGCCCACTAGCGGAATGCTGTACTCGGCCATCAGCCGCATAATGCCTGCGGGGGTACAGCTGCGCAGGCCCGGCTCCCCTCTTACCAAGCGCCCCAGATTAATCGGGTGTAGTCCATCGGCGTCTTTATCGGGGTCAATGAGTGCCAATAGCCGGGTTGAATCCAAATGTTCTGGCAGTGGGAGCTGAACTAAAATGCCGTCGACGTTTGGATTTTGATTGAGGGCTACAATCTCGGCGGCTACCGTTTCTTGTGATGTATCGGCAGGTAGGTGTTTGCCGAGTGAGGCGATGCCCATGCGATCGCAAGCTCTTTCCTTATTGCGGACGTAGGCTGCGCTCGCTGGATTATCGCCCACCATCAGTACGGCTAATCCGGGTGGCCGACCCAATCGGTCTTTCCACATTTTGATGTCGGCCACTCGGCTAGCCTGCATCTGTTTTGCCAGCGCTTTGCCGTCAAGAATCTGGGTCATAATGTTACGATGCGCTACTGACTTGAAATGACTGGCTTGAGGTGCAATCGCACGTCTTATGAGGATACAAGCTAACCGCAACGTCGATTTAAGAGAAGGTCTGAGTGGGCGGGTACTCTTATAGCAAGTAATTTTGATATTAAAAGGTGCTAAAGACTTAGTTGATGACGAAAGTTGGGCACGGATTGCTTAAGCGCTAAAACCAGATTACCAAAGCGATGTAGAAAAAAGCACCTAGAATCACCGCTCCAAATCGCCATTACAAATCACCGTTAAGAAGCTCTCTATGAAAATGTTGCAATCGGATAGGTTTATTGCCCATATCTCTCGACAGCGATGGACGCTCTGTGGGGTGGCTGTAGCTGCATCGCTTACAGCAAATGGCTGTGCGACGGTAACAGAAACGAGTCCTGACTCGCCTGAGGCTGCGCGCGATGTGCCTACCCTGCAAATGCCTTCTATTCGGCTTTTGGCACCCTCTGTTGTGGCGATTGATTCACTCGTGGCCGACCGCTCAGAAGATACGGTTGCTGTTTCTGGGACGGTCAGCCAGCGCGTTGCGATTTTGGATGGTTGGCTCTATGAGGTTACTGACGATACAGGGCGTCTTTGGATACTCACAGAGCAGTCTGAACCCACAATCGGTGCTACCGCGACCGTGGAAGGCATCTTGCGTTACGAACCGATCGTGGTCGGTGAAATCGATGCGGGTGACGTGTACTTAGAAGAGCAACACTATCGTCAGGAGAACAATTAGCTTTTATGCCCGACTACCTGGAGCACGAGATTACGCTGGCCAGCTTTGCTCAAATAGATCAGGAAATAGGCACTCACAGATTTTCCCCGGCTGAGTATGCCATTGTTCGACGGGTGATTCATACCACCGCTGATTTTGAATTTAGGCAGCTGTTGCAGTTTTCATCTAATCCAATCATGGCAGCAGCGACCGCGTTGTCACAATCGGCTCCGATTGTGACCGATGTCTCAATGGTTGCCGCAGGCATTCGCACCGTTGTAGACCGCACGTGGGGCTCTTCTGTGGTTGCGGCTGTGCAGCAAGCTCCCACACAACTCCCGCCTAATCAGACTCGGAGCGCGGCGGGAATGCGCCAGTGTTTGAAACAGTATTCAGGGGCGATTATAGCTGTAGGCAATGCACCCACGGCTTTACTGACGCTCTGTGAGGCGATTGCCTCCGAACAGGTTCAGCCTGCGCTCGTCGTTGGGGCCCCAGTTGGTTTTATCAATGTGGTGGAATCCAAGCAGGCACTCGCGGCGCTCTCGGTGCCGCACATTCTGGTCTCTGGCCGTAAGGGCGGTTCTGCTGTGGCCGCAGCGATTTTGAACGCGCTGATGATTTGGACGTGGCAACAGTCACGAGCGCTACCGTCACGAGCGCTACCGTCATGAGCGCTACCGTCATGAGCGCTACCGTCATGAGCGCTACCGTCATGAGCGCTACAGTGATTCATGTGGTGGGCGTTGGTTTATCGGGGACAAGTAGCCTATCAGCTGCTGTGTTGGCCGTTGTGAAATCTGCTCAGCTATTGATAGGTGCTCAGCGACTCATAGATACAGTTGTAGATAAGGTTGAGGCTGAGTCTGTTGAGACTTGGGTATTGGGCAATTTTTCGCAGGTGTTTGATAAGCTGCGATCGCGCTTAACCTCCGACCCTGCTCTTCGGGTTGTCATCCTCGCGACCGGCGACCCCCTATTTTTCGGCATTGGCCGTTTGCTGCTATCCACTTTTCCTGCCGAGCAGCTTGCGTTCTATCCCCAAGTCAGTTCAATGCAACTCGCATTTAGCCGACTCAAAGTACCTTGGCAAGATGCCACGCTCGTCAGCGTCCATGGGCGAGGCGAGGCGTTATTGACGAGGGCTCTGAAGCGCGGCGATCGCAAAATTGCAGTGCTGACCGATGGCACCCTAACCCCGTCTGCAATCTCAAAAATCATCCATGCACTGGAGCTACCCATCAGCTACCGGCTTTGGGTCGCTGAAAACTTAGGTGGCGAAGGTGAGCAGCTTAGCGAATATCCTGCGACCGAGGTGCCCATTCGAGCGTTTTCGGCGCTCAATGTCGTTGTGTTATTACGCCAGTCTGACGATGAATCCCAACCCACCCAAGCCCCTGTTCAGAACCTACCGCTGATCGGTCTGCCAGATTCAGCTTTTCAGGGCTATGAAGACCGGCCTTTACTGATTACCAAGCGAGAGATTCGACTGCTGGTGCTAGGGGCGATCGCACCACTCGATCATTCGGTCATTTGGGATATTGGTGCAGGCACAGGCTCGGTCAGCGTGGAGCTCAGCCGGTTATGCCCCCAGTCTCATATATACGCGATTGAAAAGACCGCGATGGGAGCAGCGCTGATTGCCAGCAATGCAGAAAGATTAGCGATCGCGCCTATCACCGTTGTTCAAGGAAAAGCACCTGACGCCTTTACTAGCCTTCCTCTGCCGCATCGGGTTTTTATCGGCGGCAGTAGCGGTCAGCTCACCAACATCTTGGACACCTTGCATAAACGATTCGCTGCCACAGGGCCTGCGTCTCCCCATGATCCGCCTCGTATCGTTTTGGCTCTAGCGACCTTAGAGCATCTGACTACCGTCGTTCGCTGGAGCAATCAGGCTCAAATTTGTAACCATTGGCAGGTGCAGCTGACCCAAGTCAACATTGCTCGTTCTCTACCGGTTGGTCCATTGACCCGATTCTCTCCGCTTAATCCAATTACGCTCATTACATTGATTAAAACGGTGCTTCTGACTTAATCTATTGAGTTTTCTAAATGTAGAAAATCGACAATAGTTGCTGAGGCTTTCACGATTGAATTGCGATAAAAAGCGTGCTCAAGCAACGTAAGGTTTGTCTTACTTTGGTGTTTCATCTACTGCTTGATTCCCACCGTCATTCAGTTGCTCCAAGCGAATGTGCTTGTAGCCAAGCTTAATCATAAACTCATCACCAGGTTTCAGTCCCATTTCTTGGGTGTAGGTAGAGCCAATCACGATCTGCCCATTTTTATGCACGCTAACCCGATAGGTGGGTTCTCGACCCCGCCCATCTTTTGCCCCTTCAGGGCTAAGAGAAATGCCCCTTGCCTCTAGCAGCGCATCGTAAAAATCCGCTAGGTTGGCTCTGATCTGATTGTCCTTAGTCAGGGTGTAGTAACCACAGCCCTGCGCCCGTTCCCTCTTGGACAAATGGGCCAGCTCATTGAATCTCTGGAGTAGTGCTTTCCCCTTTAACGGCGGGTTTTTATCAGCCATAGCCTCTAATATCTAACTTGAAAAGTTCAAGAGTCGGTTATAAAAAGTGCGATGAATAACAGTGGTTATATCCACCGCTAAAACGACTGCATATAATTACACAAGGTGATAGAAATGAAAGTCTGAAAAAATGATTCTAAATACTGCCAACTTACTGTCAGCTCATTGTCAGTCTTGGGGGCTCGAAGTGCCAGCCAAGTCCATAGGCCACGCTTGAAGGTTCTGTAGGTAAACTTTCGGGGAAATGCTACCTTTGTTGTTGAACACAGTTGCTATAACGGATAGCCAAACTAACAGGATGGTCGTTACAATTTAGGACGAGCTTGGTACTTTAGGGTACTGTAGTGTTTTCATTTGTATGAAAATGTAAGCTACTCAATAGTAAAGGCAACGTTGAATTGGCTTTTACTTCCTCGCCTTTAAAAAAGCCAACAACAAATAAAGGTAGAGCACCTTAGGCTATGGACTTGGCTGG
>JBCBDN010000019.1:0-24569 GCA_038529685.1 Cyanobacteria bacterium J06598_1
CACATACAGGCGAAACAGCCCAGAGATCACAGCCCAAGACAGCGCTGCTAGCAAAGCCCCTGGCAATAGCGGTTTTCCAGGGGTCCAGCGGCTAGGCCCATACCGATAAATAAAGGCAAAGGCCGCAGACATAATG
The DNA here is from genome assembly GCA_038529685.1 of Cyanobacteria bacterium J06598_1. Lineage (GTDB taxonomy): Bacteria > Cyanobacteriota > Cyanobacteriia > Phormidesmidales > Phormidesmidaceae > Phormidesmis. The sequence goes on from JBCBDN010000019.1 coordinate 137, forward strand.
CTCAAAGCCAGCGGCCAACGAAAGAGCCCCCAGGCTTCCGATACCCAAAAACCAATATCGCCCTGACTCCGATCGACTAGCTGCTGCACGACCCAATCGCTCACAAACACCAGTGAAGACGCGATAATTAACAGGGCAATCGTGCCTAGGGTCAAGGTAATAGAAACCAGGCGAGCTTTCCAAAAGGGCCGCCTTCGCCGCACTGGAATTTGGTGCATTTGGTCGAGCGATCGCATCGCCGCACTCATCGCCCCTGCCGACGCCCACAGCGCAAACAAAAAGCTCACCGAAAACAAGCCTCGGCTCTGGTTTTCCGTCACCACCTTCTCGAACCCATAAATCAGCTCTGGCACCCCTACAGGCGCAACCTCCGTGAGCTGACCGGCCAAGTTTGCAAAGGTTTGCTTCAGCGGACGAAACAGACCAATCGCCGTCAAAAAAGCCAAAATGCCTGGAAACAAACCCAGCATCCAGTTGTAGGCCATCTCAGAAGCTAGACTCGGCAGCCGCTGACGAAACGTGGTGCGGATTACTCGGCGCACCGTTAGCCAGTTGATGTAGCCCAAAAAGCGAAAGAACTCAACCGGTGAGAGCGTTCGCCAAATTCGCTCAATCGGTCGCTGCTGCTGATAGGTCGCGTATATTCTTTTCGAGAGGGCTCTTTTGTCCACGCAGGTCCGAATGCATTCCACTTTTGTATAGCCTTATCATGCAATCAATTCAAGCCGAATAGGACAGCGCCTTAAAACTGAAAGTAGATAAATGGCGTGTAGCCCACCGGTACCAGGGTCAAAATTAACGCTGCTGCAAACCCATAGGCCACCGCATACAGCTGGCTAGGCAGCTTTTCAATCGCTCGGGTGAGCACGTTTTGCGAGACCATCCAGTGAATGCACGCGAGTACGAACAGCACACCTAAGAGCCCAAAGCTCAGCTGCTCAGTACCCGGCGATCGCAATCCTACAAAAGCTCTCAGCACCGTCAGCGCCGACCCAAAGCTATCCGCCCGAAAAAACACCCACGCAATGCACACCCAGTAAAACGTCAGCGCTACACTCGCCACCGAAATCACCGAGCCCAAACTCGCAGAAGGTCGGCTCAGCGCCGGAATCTGCCGCGCAAACTTACGCCACTCCTTATGCACAATCAGCGCCCCTCCGTGCAGCGCCCCCCAAACTACAAACGTCCAAGCCGCCCCGTGCCACAGCCCACCGAGCACCATCGTCAGCATCAAATTGCGATAGGTAAACCACTGCCCGCCCCGGTTACCGCCCAGTGGAATATAGAGATAGTCCTTCAGCCAAGTCGATAGGCTAATGTGCCAACGTCGCCAAAAGTCAGTAATACTGCTGGCAAAGTACGGAAAGTTAAAATTCTCGCAGAGCTGGTAGCCCAGTAGGCCAGCGCAGGCGATCGCCATATTGGAATAGCCGGAAAAATCGCAATAGATTTGCGTGGTGTAGCTCAGCACCCCAATCCAGCCACTCACCGCGTCAAACGCAGCCGGATCAGAAAAATATCGGTCCACCACTGGCGCCAAATTATCCGAGACACAGGCCTTCTTAAAAAAGCCCACCAAGAATAACGTCAAGCAAGAACGCACATTTACCTGACTAAACATCCGCAGGCTATCTAGCTGCGGCAAAAAGTCAGCCGCTCGCACAATCGGGCCAGCCACCAGCTGTGGAAAAAAGGCCACAAACGTTGCCAAATCCAACAGGCTTTTTTTCGGCGCCAGTTTGCCTGCGTAAATATCTAACGAATAGCTCAGCGTCTGAAATGTGTAAAAGCTAATCCCCACCGGCAGCACAATACTCAGCGTCACCGAATTAGCGGGCAGCCCTAACCAACCGAACAGCCCCACCGCCGACTCCACAAAGAAGTTGGCGTACTTAAAGAACGCGAGCGCACCCAAGTTCACGCCCAAGCTCAACATGAGCCATCCGCGCCTAGCCTTGGGAGATATACCTGGCTTTATCAGATTCAAACCCACGACGTAATCCACTAGCGTAGAGCCTATAATCAGCGACAAAAACCGCCAGTCCCACGCGCCATAAAACAGATAGCTGCTCAGCAAAATCAACGCCTTGCGCCAGCTGTTGTGCTTTAGAGACCAGTAGGCGCCGAAAACAAATGCAAAGAAGATTAAAAATCTGAACTCTGTAAAAATCATGGGTTGGACTGAACTGCCTGAGCAAAATCTTGGGCCATCAGCTTGGAGAACTCAATCGAAGCGGCCTCATTGAGGTGGTCTGCATCGAAACGGTGCTCTGGCCCATACAGCTGCGGAAATTTTTGTGGGTCTTTGTAAGCGAGCAGGGTCTCAATTTCGCCTTGCTGCTGCGCCACCCGAAAATCTCGATCCAAATCGAGTGAAGGCGGCTCTATAAAAATAGGCTCTGCACCTGCCGCCTGAATGGCCGCCGTTATCCGGGCGAGCAGCATAGTTTTATTCGCAGCTAGCGTCGCCTCTGGCGCTAACCCATCAGCAACCGTTTGCACTAAGCGATCAACACCCGATGCATACCCAGCTTGGTCGTTTAAGAAAGCCTGTCGCTTTGGCGAGGATTCGTCTATCAAAGGCGCAAAACCTTGGGCCGCTGTAAAGCGCTCAGCCGTTGCCTGCTCCTCTGCCGAAAATTCACTGGGCAGCACCTGATTGAACAATCGGCCCACGTTCAGCTGGTGGTAGAGCGCAGGCAAAAAATGACTGGTCATCAGCACCGCTTTATTGGCAGCAGACACCTCCGAAGTTGCAATGTAGCGAGCTGCGAGCTGCGTGTTCTCCCAGGTATGCCAATACATTGCTCGCTGAGTGCGGGCATTAGGAATAGGCTCATAGCCTTTGTCCAAAATCGTCTCAAAGAAAACCCACTTGAGATTTTCAGGCGGGTCGCGTAGCACCGCTTCCAAAAGCACCGTACTGTCTAGGGCTCGCATAGCCGGGACGCCAAAGTTGTAGCTTTTGACGGCTAGCCCTGCCGCGCCTGCCGAAGCGTCGAAGGCTTCGGGCGAAATTTGGTTGTACACCCGGCTAGAGCCAAAAAATAGGGTATTGTACTTATCTTTTTGGGCCTGATAGTACGCGTATTTTGGGCTAACAAAAACAACATTGGCCGGAATCATCGGGCTTGGAATGATTTGATTCAGCAGGCCAGCAGCTACGACAAAGGCGATCAGGGCGGTGAGGCTTTGCTTGATCCCTTGAGACAAAACATGACGGCGCTGGCTAGGGCGTCTGCGCGTTGCAATCGGCTTCAGTACGTCACTTAACACGGATAGATGCTCAACTTAGAGGCTCGACTTAGATACTCAACTTAGAGGCTCGACAAAAAGGGTAGCCTTTCGGGTCTATACCTCTTTGAGACGCAGGGGCGATCGCTTCAGTTCCACGGTTTCCAGTTCCCCACCTTTCAGTCCTACAGTTTTTAGCTAGAACCAACCAAGCAGAGCGTCGCTGGTCACAAATAAGACAAAAAGGACGGCTATACCTACCTCTTTTGACCGTAAACACCGAATCTTGAATATTCTCAATCTTCTTACAATAGGGTCAATACACAGCGGCTGAATTGTCATCACTGATTATAGATAGATCCCTTCGATGGGTCTTGATAAAAAGTGTTTGATGACGTGCATATCTACTTCAAGTCAGTCACAGTGTTTTGCCATCGCTATTGTCATCACTGTTCTGAGGAAAGGTCCGTGCAAATCAACGATCCCAATAAATTCACGGAGAAAGTTCAAAGCGCACTCAACAGCGCCATTGAAATTGTCCAGCGATCTAGCCATCAGCAGCTAGAACCGGAGCATTTGATGCTGGCACTGCTGGAGCAGGAAGGGTTAGCATCTCGCATTTTTGAAAAAGTCGGCGTGCCCGCTGGCACTCTACGAGACCGCACAGCGGCCTTTATCAAAAAGCAGCCGACGATTAAAGGGACCAGTGAGTCTATTTACATCAGCAACCCGGCCAGTCAGCTGCTAGACCAAGCGGATAGCCATCGCAAGTCTTTTGAAGATGACTACATTTCTATTGAGCACTTGGTACTCGCTTACACCAAAGACAAGCGATTCGGCCAAACCCTATTTAAAGATCTTGGCGTCACTGAAAAAGATCTTAAAACAGCTATTACGCAGATTAGAGGACACCAGAAAGTGACTGACCAGAACCCCGAAGGTAAGTACGAATCATTAGAAAAGTACGGACGAGATCTCACGGCCTATGCCCGAGAAGGTCGGCTCGACCCGGTGATTGGCCGAGACGACGAAATTCGCCGTACCATTCAGATTTTGTCGCGCCGCACGAAAAACAATCCGGTGCTGATTGGTGAACCCGGTGTGGGTAAAACTGCGATCGCAGAAGGACTTGCCCAGCGCATCGTCAGAGGTGACGTCCCCCAGTCCCTTCAAGACCGCACGCTGATTTCACTAGACATGGGCGCACTGATTGCCGGGGCCAAATACCGAGGCGAGTTTGAAGAACGCCTCAAAGCCGTGCTCAAAGAAGTCACCGACTCAGCGGGTCAAGTCGTCCTCTTTATTGACGAAATCCATACGGTAGTAGGCGCAGGGGCTTCTCAAGGCGCGATGGACGCGGGCAACTTACTCAAGCCGATGCTGGCTCGCGGTGAGCTTCGCTGTATTGGCGCGACTACGCTCGATGAATACCGGCAGCATATTGAAAAAGACGCCGCCCTAGAGCGCCGTTTCCAGCAAGTGTATGTCGATCAGCCTTCTGTGCAAGACACAGTATCTATTCTTCGGGGCCTGAAAGAGCGCTACGAAGTACATCACGGGGTCAAAATTGCGGACGGCGCGCTAGTAGCGGCAGCAGCGCTATCTACTCGGTATATTAGCGATCGCTTCCTACCAGACAAAGCCATTGACCTCGTCGATGAAGCCGCCGCCAAGCTCAAAATGGAAATTACCTCCAAACCTGAAGAGCTAGACGAAGTAGATCGCCGCATTCTTCAGATGGAAATGGAGCGCCTCTCCTTGCAAAAGGAGAGCGATCCAGCCTCTATTGACCGCTTGACCAAGCTGGAAAAAGAATTGGCCAACCTCAAAGAAGGCCAAGCCGAACTCAGCGCTCAGTGGCAGTCTGAAAAAGACACCATTGGGAAAGTGCAGACGATCAAAGAAGAAATCGATCGGCTAAATGTAGAGATTGAACAAGCTGAGCGAGCGGCTGAACTCAACAAAGCCGCTGAGCTGAAATACGGCAAGCTGCCCTCCCTACAAAAGGAACTCGCTGACGCTGAGCAGGCAATCAGCGATACACAAACCAATGGGAAAACGTTGCTGCGCGAAGAAGTGACCGAGTCAGACATTGCAGAAATCATCTCTAAATGGACCGGCATTCCGCTCAGTAAGCTGGTGGAATCGGAGATGCAGAAGCTGCTGAACCTTGAAGATGAGCTGCATGAGCGGGTAATTGGGCAAGACGAAGCGGTAACGGCAGTGGCTGATTCTATTCAGCGATCGCGCGCTGGCCTAGCCGACCCCGACCGGCCGATGGCTAGCTTCATCTTCCTCGGCCCCACTGGCGTCGGTAAAACCGAACTCGCCAAAGCCCTAGCCAGCTACCTATTCGACACATCAGACGCGATGGTCCGCATCGACATGTCTGAGTACATGGAGAAGCACGCTGTCTCGCGCTTAGTCGGCGCGCCTCCCGGCTATGTCGGCTACGACGAAGGCGGCCAGCTCACCGAAGCCGTTCGTCGCCGTCCTTTCTCCGTCATCTTGTTCGATGAAATTGAGAAAGCACACCCTGATGTGTTCAACATTCTCTTGCAGGTGTTAGACGATGGCCGCATTACCGACTCGCAGGGTCGCACGGTGGACTTCACCAATTCCATCATCATCATGACCAGCAATATCGGCTCGCAGTACATCTTGGATATTGCCGGGGATGACACTCAGTACGATGAAATGCGATCGCGCGTCACAGAAGCCCTGCGCGGCCAATTCCGCCCCGAGTTTCTCAACCGCATCGATGAAATCATCATCTTCCACGCCCTGATGAAGTCTCAGCTCCGCGACATCGTCAAAATCCAAATCAAGCGACTAGAGCAACGCCTCGAAGAGAAAAAGCTCACGCTCAAACTCTCCGACGCCGCCTTAGACTTCGTTGCAGACATCGGCTACGACCCTACCTACGGCGCGCGTCCACTCAAGCGAGCCATTCAGCGCGAGGTAGAAACCAAGCTAGCAAAGGCAATACTACGCAGCGAGTTTCTCCCCGGAGACACCATCTTCGTCGATGTGGAGAATGAGCGACTAGCCTTCAAGCGATTGCCCGCTGAGCTTGTGACTGCGTAATTCTCAGCTATAGTCGCCAGAAACGCCCTGACCGAATTTTTGCTCGGTCAGGGCGTTTCTGTTTTCGACTCGCTTCATATCCACAGCATCTGTCGAGCTACCTCTTTTACGCCCTGACATCTACCTATGACAAGCCTTCAAAATAATCAAAAATGCAAAATCATGACGACGTCCGAACCTACGGCTCCACCCCCTCAATGTGTTCTACTAACCAAACTCAATGGGTAACTTAAGCGAAAGGCCCTATCATCAGCGGCACCTGCATCCATTGTCATTCGGTTTCATAGGTTATGAGCAATTCCTCCCCACAGGCAGATAGAGCCTACACCAACGTCATGGAAAGGCTAGTCGCGGAAGAGGTCGCTAGGCAAAAGGCAAAACTCCCCACCAAGCTACGCGAATACATCAAAACCGTTGAGGTAGAAACCTACGCCCTCAACCGCCTGCCCGCCCTCTACGCCTCTAGCGAAAAAGGCTGGCAAATGCAGTACGAAAAAGCAGGTAAGGCCAACGCCGAAGAAATCTACAAGGCTGTCCGTCAGGGCATCGCCGCTGTTCAAGTCGATCCGCTAAGGGCTTCTGAACCCCTATCAGTGCGTCAAAGCGACGAGTCTGAAACGATTCTCACTGCCTTTCGCAATATGCTCAACCAGCCCGAACTCAGCTGGGATGACATCATGTATAAGTGCAAGCGGCTCCTGCTACCCCGAGATCATCCCGATCGCCCTGCGCTCAAAGACGATTCTCAGCACAAAGCCTTCTGGCAACCGGGCACCCACGGCGGCAGCAAACCTTGGGAAAAATCGCGCGAAGTCCTCAGCCGTAGCAGTCCATCTTCACACAGAAGTGGCGATGGGCGCGCAGATGTCTCAGACAGTAACTCTTGGTCGGATGCTCGCTATCGCCAGTAGATAAGGCGACTTGACAGAGGCTATAGACCGAGCGCTTCGTCAATTTTTAGATTTTTTAGACCCTGTCTGAGCCGCTCGGCTTCGATGGGGTCTGTGCTTTTGACCAGGTTAATCGCTCGCTCAAAAGCAGCCTTGCTCTCTGGCAGCTTGCCCAGCTTAAAGAGCACCACCGCTAAATTCTGATGCGCTGCTGCATAGTTAGGATCAAGAGAGATGGCGTATTCGTAAGCGCGTTGAGCAGGCTCTAGGTAGCCTTTGGCACGGTGTACAACACCTAGATTGAAAAAGGTAACGGGCTGCTTCGGGTCAATTCGGCCTGCAGCTTCATACTGAGCGATCGCCCCATCAAAATCTCCCTTTTTCTTCAGCAAAGCCCCCAAGTTCAAATGCGCCCCTAGTTTTAGTAGTCCGGCCACTCGCACTGCGATCGCCTGACGATACGCCTGCTCGGCAGCCGCTAATCCATCTTCGGTATGCCGGTACGCAATCCCCAAATGGTAGTAAAGTTCATACTCGGTCGCCGGGTCAAAGTTGCCAGATTTCAGCGCTTGCTGCAATAGCGCTAATGCCTTCTCCCACTCGTCACACTGGGTGTACAGCGCGCCGAGCTTGTTGGCCGTGTACGCATCTTCTGGGTAAGCCGCTAGGTGCTTTTCCATAATGCGGCGGGCGCGGTTGAGCTTGTCTTTAGCAGCGATCGCACTCACCCCATACCCCGTATGGTCAATCGCCACCGCCCCCAGTTGCGCCACCTGCCAGCGATCTTCAGCCGCCATCAGAGCTTCTACGCTGTCATCTACACCCTCGTGGTAAGGCCGGGTGTACTTCACCGCAGCCAGGTTGCGAAACAGCCGTGAAACCTGCGTATAGGGAGATTGGTTTGCGCCTATTTCTCGACGCATCATCGTCACTAGCAGCAAATCTTCCGCAGGTACCTGCCCAATTTTGGCAGCAGCCTTCACCGAGCGCACAAAATCGTAGCCAGCGGGCGTCAGGGTCTCGTCTGCATCCAGCACCAAAATCCAATCTTGTGTTGCCTGATCGAGTGAAGCATTGCGCGCCGCTGCAAAGTCATCGCTCCACATCAAAAAGTTCACTTTCGCACCGGCTTTCTCGGCAATCGTAGGAGTAGCATCGCCTGAACCGGTGTCAATTACGATAATTTCGTCAGCCAAACCCTTCACGCTAGCCAAGCAGCGCGGCAGATTTTCCGCCTCGTCTTTCACAATCATGCAAAGGCTGAGCGTGGCCATCGGTCTGACTTCCTTATCTAAAAAACGGGGCGAAAAATGAGATAGAGGGCGCTGCTACAATTGAGAGCAAAGGTGTCTGGAGGCAGGAGAGCACAGCATGACGGTTGCAGCGGCAAAGTGGTCCTTGGAAGAATACCACCAGATGATTGACTCTGGCGTGTTAAGCGATAGACGAGTAGAACTCATCAGAGGAGACATTGTCGAAATGGCACCCGAAGGTAAGCCCCATGCCTATTTCAGTACAGTGTCTAGCAACTATCTCGTCAAAGCACTGAGCGACCGGGCACTCGTTCGACAGGCTCATCCGATTACGCTGCCGAATGGCTCTGAACCCGAACCCGATGTCGCTATCGTCAAACCCCTCGGAGTAGAGTATCTGAAGCACCATCCCTATCCAGAGGAAATCTTCTGGCTGATGGAGTATTCCGATGCAGCCCTGGCCAAAGACCTCAACCTCAAAAGTTCAGTCTACGCAGAGGTGAACATTTCAGAGTACTGGGTGATCAATTTGAAGCAGCGATCGCTCATCGTCTTTCGCCATCCTCAGTCAGGTCAGTACACCTCCCAAACAGCCTACACAGATGGATTCGTATCACCGATTGCGTTCCCAGACCTGTCAATTCCCGTCAACCAGATAGTCAGCAAAGCGTGCTAAGCAGTTTGTGAAAGTAGGGTCTCTGCTCTCGTCAGGGCTGAGCGCACTTGGTCAAAGCCGGTGCCACCTGCGCTATTGCGAGCCGATACCACTTGAGCGGGTGCGATCGCCTCATAAATATCTGCCTCAAACTTCGGATGCAGCGCCTGCCACTCTTCCAAGCTCAAATCTTTCAATAGCTTCCCTGCCGCCAAAGAAGTCTTCACCACTTTGCCCACCAGATTGTACGCCTCCCGAAAAGGCACACCCTTAGCCGCCAGATAATCCGCCACATCCGTAGCGTTAGAGAAGTCTTCAGCCACCGCTTGATTCAACCTTTCAGTGCGAAAGGTAATGCCTTCTTGGAGGAGAATAGTCATCGCATCTAAGCAACCAGACACCGTTGCCACCGTGTCAAAAATGGCTTCCTTGTCTTCCTGCAAATCTTTGTTGTAAGCCAGCGGTAGGCCCTTCATCATCACCAGCAGACCCTGCAAGTGGCCAAAGGTACGCCCCGTTTTTCCTCTTACGAGTTCAGGAATATCAGGGTTCTTTTTCTGCGGCATGATGCTCGAACCGGTAGAGCAGCTATCACCTAGGGTGACAAAGCGAAACTCTTCTGACGCCCAAAAAATAATCTCTTCAGACAGGCGAGAGAGGTGCACCATAATGATGCTAGCGGCGCTGGCAAATTCTATGGCAAAGTCGCGATCGCTCACCCCATCCAAACTGTTGTGATAAATATCATCAAAGCCTAACAGCTCAGCCGAATACGCGCGGTCAATCGGAAATGTCGTTCCGGCCAAAGCCCCGCAGCCCAGCGGCGAAATATTCACCCGCTTCAGCACGTCACCTAAGCGCTCCCAGTCTCGCTGAGTCATTTCAAAATAGGCCAGCAGATGATGCGACAGGCTCAACGGCTGAGCCCTTTGCAAATGGGTATAGCCCGGAATCAGCGTCTCTACGTGCTGACTGGCCAACTCAAAAATAGCCCGCTGAAATGCCTTAATCTGCGCTCTAATCTGTTCAATTTCGGCGCGCAGGTACAGGCGCATATCAGTCCCTACCTGATCGTTTCGCGACCGGGCGGTATGTAGCTTTTTACCACCATCTCCCACTAGCTCAATCAGACGATGCTCCACCGCAAAGTGAACATCTTCTTCTTCCACACCCGGATTGAACTCACCCCGACGGTACTCCGTCCGAATGGTCTCTAGCCCGGAGACAATCTGCTCGCACTCCGTTTCAGACAGAATGCCGACCTTTGCCAGCATCTTGGCATGAGCCACAGACCCTGTCAGGTCACACTCCAACAGCTCAATATCAAAGCCAATGCTTGCATTGAACTGGGCCACAACCGGATGAAGCGCCGATTCAAACCTTTGGCTCCAAGTTTGTTGAGCGGCCTGTTGAGCGGTCGGTTGAGTCGGTGTAGCCACTATGTACAAAGGCTCCTACTGCTAAAGATAAAACGTTCAAAAATCACACTTTATACAGTAGCAGCTCAGCTCTAGTCGAAAGCGCTTCGACTTACAAGCAATCCTAACCAGAAGCTGACATTAGCCGTAAGACGTAAAGGATTTGAACATATATCCCAACACCACGCCAATCAGCATCGCCCAGAGCTGCCCCGACTCATAAAAGCCCTTCAGCATCACACCTGTATCACCGATCAAATCTTGATCAAATTGCTGAGCAATCACAGGAGTTCCTGCAACGACCGGGCTCTCTAACTGAGCCACGTAAAACACAGAAGATTCCATAAACATTTCTAACTAGCATCGCTAGCGCGTTCAGCACCCTTCACGATACCCAGCAAAAGTCTACGACCCAACAATTTCAGTAGTTTCACGCTCTTTAATTAACAGAGGTGAATCACAGACCATCTGCCCGCAGCTGCCTAAATTCGGCCTGCTGTGTAATCCGCATGACCACAAGCGTCGTGTCGTCATCAGCTTCTCGGTCATTGCCAACGAAGCGCTGAAGCATTTCAAACAAATAGTTCAAAATCTCATCTGAGCTAGAGAAGTTACGGCAGGCCCAGCTAAACGATTCAATCAGGTTATCTTCGTCAAAGCGTTGGCCGCTGCGATCGGCAGCTTCAGTGAAGCCATCGGTGTAATAAATAACGGTGTCACCCGGCTGGAGCTGTACCTGATTTTCTTGATAGCGTGTGTCCATATCCAAGCCTAGCAGCATGCCATCTGCATCTAGGCGCTTGACTTGACCCGTCGAAGCCTGCCAAAGCAAAGGCGGATTGTGCGCTGCGTTGCCGTAGGACAAAAGCTGCGTTCGCGGATCGTATTGAGCACAAAATAATGTAACGAATCGATTGGAGCTCTCCAAATCTGTTCGCATTACCCAGTTCAAATGCTGAAGCAAATGCCCTGGAGAATGGCTGTTGAGCACTTCTGCGCGCAACATGCCGCGCAGCATCGTCATCATTAGCCCAGCGGGCACCCCTTTACCCATCACATCGCCAATCGCAAAGTTCCAGGGCTTTCCTTGTGAAGCAAGGGCGTCCGGCTGCCGCAGCTGTTCGTAAGTCGTCGGAATAAAGTCGTAGTAGTCGCCACCCACCTTATTAGCCGTCTGGCACTTTGCTGCTAGGTCAACCCCTTCAATCGTGGGGCACTGACGCGGTAGCAGCTGGGCTTGAATTTCAGCACCCAGCTCTAGCTCTCTATCAAGCCTTTCTTTATGGCGTAGTTCATTCGTTAGCGCGTTATTTTCAATCGCGACGGCAGTCTGGTCAGCCACTAGGCGCACTAGCTTTTGCCGCGTATCGTTCCAGGTGTAGTCACCTTCTTGGCTAAATACGTACAGCCGACCCCGCTCTACATTTTGAACAATAATAGCGGTGCCAAAAATTTGAAAGTCTGCGCCTAAGTAGCGACCGGCCTGTCGGTCTAACGACAGCATTGTGTCGCTGGCAAGCGCACTAGACGCCTCTGCTGGGCCCAAACTATGCGGCGGTGCTGCTGCAATCTGACGGGTAGCCATCTCTAGCGCCATTCGCACAGTCTTGCAGTCTCCTGCACCTGCGCAGTGCAGCTGCTCTAGTCGCAAATGGCCATCGGGCTGAAACATCACTAGCGCACCGCCGGAGGCATCGGTGACCCGACTAGCAATCATAGGAATCAGCTCTAAGAACTGACTTAAGTTATTGAGGCTACGAAGCGCAAAGCCCAAAGAACCCAGCAAGTCTTGAATTTTATACTGCTCTCGCTGTAGCCTCGCCACCAGCTCTTTGAGCGCATATACCGAGGTTCCCCCAGACATACTAGGTGGCAGCCCACTGGGTATGCTCCCCGGCAAAGCCGAACTCGCCACGCCCTGACGACGCCCCTGCGGTGGCTGATTGAGTGGTGAAGTCGGCCTAGATTGCATAGGAAAGGGGGGCATTAAAGAGAATGGGGATCAGCAATCAACAAAAGTAGCCATCACGATAGCACTTCTTTAGCAATAGTCAAGGAGAGAAAAGTAGGGACCGACCACCTTTCTTTTTGAAAAGCTCATTTGACCCAGCGCTTTCTTATTAGAACGAGAGACCAACATCCGACAAATCAACTAGAATCCAAATTCTAACAACGGTAAGGAGAGGGCAAGCGTAGTCTTACTTAAACTATTTAAGATATGGCTTTAAGCGCTAGGTTAATACACGCTGAGCGTTTTGAGACAAAATTCAACCGCTCTTGATATAGCGTTCGTTTGGCTGGGATAACTCACAGCGGGTCTTTGTATCAAGACCAACGATATGCCGAGTGAGGCCGCAACCTGTCGCTTTGCAGCTTCGCCTCCCGGCTGCCCCGAGGCCTTAGCAACTACCCGCGTAATCTGCCATTGCTGCCACAAAGCCGCTTCTAAGGCCTCAGAAACTGGTGGGCGCAATGCCACAATTTCTGAGGGAGAAAAGCCTGCTGCGCGCGCGCCGGAGAGCGCTGCTGGAGAGGGCAGAACTCTAGCGAAAAGCTGAGATTTTGGTCGTAAGTACGAGAATTTTGATAGATGTCGATATCCGATGGTAAACAGTACCCGCTGGCGACTCAAAATATCGCTTGAGAGCAGAGAATCTATCGAGTCAACGGAAATTATTGAGGGCCTCAGAATGTCATTTGAGCAGTTATCTGAGCTCTCGTCTAAGATCTCATTTGAGCTCTCATCTAAGATCTCATTTGGGCAGGCAGCTCGTTCGTAGCGCAGATAGGGCAGGCTTTGGGCCGAGGCGGTGGCGATCGCCTGATGAGAAATAGCGATCGCAAACGGATGAGACGCATCCAAAATACCTCGAACGCCCCAGCTATCTAAAAAGGCCAGCATAGATTCAGGCGTCAGCTTGCCAACCCATACAGGAGTCATCTGTGTATACAGCCGTTTGGCTGATTCGGTCGTCACAGTCACCACGTATGGAATAGATTGAACCGACAGGGCGGCGGCTAGCTGGGCACTTTCACTCGTACCGCCAATCAACCAAATATGCGCAGACGCTGACAGTCGCTCCATCTGTTCGCTTTAACCGCTCAACCTTCACCCGTTTACCTTCATCGGCTTGTCTATAATGACCAGCGAATTTTACGCCGGCCAGCGAATCTTATAGAGGTGAAACAGCTCGCCGCTTTGCTGTTTGATCACTTTGGCACCGACCGTTTTAATGAGCGATCGCCAGCTCGCCAGCGGCTCAAGCAAAACGTCCGCACCCAAATAAGTCTCCAAAATGGCCCAGTTTTCAGCCAGCGGCTGCTCCGGATCGATTACATCAAAAACAAAGAACCCACCCGGCTTAACCAGAGGCTTAACGGCCTCCATCACAGCCTGCCAGTAGTCCAGCGGATAGTAGCAGCTAAAGCCTGTAGCAAACACAATGTCGAAAGTTTCGGGCGGATAATCTAGCAGGTGAGCAGGGCCCTGTTTCACCCCTTGAAACAGCTTTGAGTCGAGCTGGGGCCCGCGCTGATGAATCGTTTTGGTCGCAAACGCACTAATATCTTGACCGTAGAACCTAGCCTGCCAAATCTTCCAGTCATAGATCAAAAAGCTGAAGCCACAGCCAATGTCCAGGCAGTGCTGATTTTTTTTAGGCTTGGCAATCTCCCAAAAAGGAGAGGAAATGCGCGCGCCCAAAGACCCAGCGGCCCAGTCGCGAAATACTGGCATCGCCTCTACTTCTTCAGGTAGCTCAAACGCTTTACCCTGATACTCAGCGTCATAGCGCTCAGCCGTCGCAGCGATAACAGGCGTCCAAGCCTCAGACTTAGACTTGAGAACGTCTCCCATAGGAGAAAACTGGCCGCTGGATTTACTCATCTATATTTGGGTGTTTTATGGGTGGGTAATCGTGTTTTTATGCCTAAGGGATGGACATCTCGCCGTCACTCCAGAGGCACTCAGTAGATTTATTGCCGAAGTGGGCCATTCGGCGGATAGAACTAAGACCCTTTGATGGCCTTGGTAAAGTTCTTTCTGTAGTCTTTATTCGCAATCAAAAACACGGGCCAAAGCAGCGTCAGAGAAAGCTTTTTGCTTGTAAAGTTAGTGCGGTTAAAGCCACTCCAAAATTTCCAGACGCCCGTTCCGTAAACGGCAAACAAAATAATGCCAATCAAAGCTTCCATACGTCGTGCCTTTAAATGAACAGCGTTTCTTCGTGAATCATCATAGCCTTGAAAAAACCTTTTCAATCGAAAGGTCTAGTTAAAAATAGCGATAGGCTAAACGCCTAGGCCAATACCCAAACAGCACATATCTAGAACACGTAGAAAGGGAGAACAACGATGCGAGCAGTCATCATGGCCGGGGGTTCTGGAACCAGACTAAGACCGCTAACGTGCGATTTGCCTAAACCGATGGTGCCTGTGCTCAACCGCCCGATTGCTGAGCACACCCTCAACTTACTCAAACGCCACAGCATTACTGAAATTATCGCTACGCTGTTTTATCTGCCCGATGTCATGCGCGACTACTTTCAAGACGGTCGAGATTTTGGGGTGCAGATGACCTACGCCGTCGAAGAAGATCAGCCCCTCGGAACCGCTGGCTGCGTTAAGAATGTGTCGGAACTCCTATCAGAAACCTTTGTCGTCATTAGCGGCGATAGCATCACCGATTTTGACCTCAGTGCGGCAATTGAATTTCATCAGCGAAAAGGGGCACAAGCGACGCTAGTGCTTACCCGAGTCCCCAACCCGTTAGAGTTTGGCGTGGTGATTACCGATAGGCAGGGGCGAATTGTTCGCTTTTTGGAGAAGCCCTCTACGAGCGAGGTTTTCTCCGACACGGTAAACACAGGAATATACATACTGGAGCCCTCTGTACTCGACTACCTGCCCCCCGACTGCGAGCAAGATTTCTCAAAGGACCTCTTTCCGCTGCTGCTGGCAAAGCAGGCACCCATGTACGGCTATGTCGCAGAAGGTTATTGGTGCGATGTGGGCCATCTAAACGCCTATCGAGAAGCGCAATACGATGCTTTGCAGGGAAAAGTGCAGATCGACTATGCCTACCCTGAAACCACAACAGGTATCCGAGTGGGTAGCAACACATCAATTGCACCCAGTGCTCAGCTCTATCCGCCGGTTTTAGTGGGCAATAACTGTCGCATTGGGCCCAGAGCAGTTTTGGAAGCCGGGACGGTGATCGGAGATAACGTCACCATTGGCAGCGATGCCGACCTCAAGCGGCCGATTGTTTGGAATGGCGCAGTGATTGGGGATGATACTCACCTGAGAGCCTGTGTCATTGCGAGGGGCACGAGAGCTGATCGCAGGGCTCATGTATTGGAGGGGGCAGTCGTTGGGGCGCTCTCTACGATTGGCGAAGAGGCGCAAATTAGCCCTGGGGTGCGGGTGTGGCCGAGCAAAATTATCGAGTCAGGCGCGACGCTCAATATTAATTTGATCTGGGGGCATACGGCCCAGCGCAATCTTTTTGGCCAGCGTGGGGTGTCGGGGCTCGCCAATATTGATATCACCCCTGAGTTTGCGGTGAAGCTAGGGGCCGCATTTGGCTCCACGCTAAAGCCGGGATCGCAGGTAAGCGTCTCTCGCGACCAGCGCAGTATTTCTCGGATGGCAGCTAGGGCGCTGATCGCAGGACTGATGTCTGTAGGCATCAATGTACTCAATTTGGAAGCAATTTCTATTCCCATCGCTCGGGCAGTGCTGCCGACGCTGAAGGTGGCAGGCGGCATTCATGTGCGGCTGCATCCGCAAAGAGATGACCATATTTTGATTGAGTTTTTTGATCCTAACGGCATTGGCATTGCGAAGAGTAAGGAAAAGAAGATTGAGGGCGCGTACTTTAAAGAAGATTTGAGGCGATCGCAAATCCCAGAAATTGGCACCGTCACCAAACCCGCCGCCCTGCCCGACATTTACACCACCGCCTTTGAAAACCATCTCAACGTGGGCTCTATTCGCAACAGCAAGTCCAAAGTCGTGATTGACTATGCCTACGCAGTTTCAGGCGCGGTGCTGCCCCAGTTGCTAGGTAAGTTTGGCTGCGACGCAGTGGTGCTCAACGCCAGCCTTAGCCCCACGCCACCTTCTAACGACGAGCGCGCGCAAATGCTCGGGCAGCTAGGTCAGGTGGTGCAGGCCCTCCAAGCGACTTTTGGCGTGCAAATTTCAGCCAATGGCGAGCAGCTAGTCCTGGTAGATGAGGTGGGTTCACCCATTCGTGGTGAGGCGCTCACGGCCCTGATGGCTCACATCATTTTGACCGCACACCCCCAGGGCACCCTCGTCGTGCCCGTCCATGCCTCTGGCGCCATTGAAGAAATTGCCCGTCGCCACGATGGCCAAGTCGTCCGCACAAAGGCGAATCCTACGGCCCTGATGGAAACCTGCCACGCGCTGCCAAACGTTGTGTTAGGTGGCAGTGGCGACATGGGCTTTATCTTTCCTCAGCTGCACCCTGGGTTCGATGCCATGTTTTGTGTGGCTAAGCTAATTGAAATGCTGCTGATTCAGGAGCGGGCAATCGGCCAAATTTGGGAGGAGCTGCCTCGCATTTCTCACCGCTCGCAAACCCTACGCTGCCCTAGGACTATTAAGGGGGCGCTCATGCGCTATCTTGTAGAAACCCATTCAGCAGAAAGCTTAGAGCTGGTCGATGGCGTTAAAATAATAGGCGATGCCAGTCGGCAAAATTGGGTACTGATACTGCCGGATGCAGGAGAGCCGCTAGTCCACGTTTTTGCCAATAGCGGCGATCGAGACTGGGTAGACAAGCAGCTGCGAGCCTACCGGCACAAGGTACAAACCTTTATTGAATCAGAGCAGGGAAATAAGGATAGATAATCGCGTATGAATAACTGCATCTTGATGGCAGAAATTGTGCAGGCTCCCCAGCTGCGCTACACCCATGACAATCAAACACCCATTGCGGAGTTTGTAGTTAAGTTTCCGGGGCTCCGAGAAGGGGATAGCTCTGGTCAAATTAAGGTCGTTGGTTGGGGCAATCTGGCGCAAGAAATTCAAGAAAAATACCGAGCGGGCGATCGCGTTCTCCTAGAAGGCCGCCTAGGCATGAACACCCTAGAGCGCCCCGAAGGCTTCAAAGAAAAGCGCGCCGAAATGACCGTTCAGCGGGTGAGCCCCATCAACGATATGCTCTCAGCGCCGATTGAAGACGGCACCCCAATCGCAGAAGGTCGATTTGCGGGTGGTCAGGGCGCGGTTCCAGCCAGTACGCCTACAGCAGCCCCAGCAGCTACGGCGGCAGCGGCGACACCCAGTGCACCTGCCGCTGACTTCGACGATATTCCGTTTTAAGTCGCAGCCGTCGCTTGCGCACTACTTGCGCACTATGTACCTAGCTGTGCAGCAACGTCAAAAAGAAAGGGAGTGGAACGCGTTTTTTGCTGTTCCACTCCCTTTCTTTTTGCAATTTTTGACAGGCTACGTGGTGCTATCGAGACGCTTCGAAAGCCGCTCTGTCTTCAAATATCTCAAATACCCGATCCATGCTTGTTAGCTCAAAGAGCATTTTGACCTGCGGATTAATGGAGCATACGTACATCTCACAGTCTTGCGATCGCACCTTTTTCAGCACAGAAACCAGCGTCCCTAACCCTGAACTATCCACAAACGTCGTTTCCTTTAAATCCATCAGCAATATTGACGCACCATTTTCTAGTGCACCGTTGACCTGACTGCGGATTTCTTCTGCCTTAGTCCCGTCTAAAATGCCAACTGGCGTTAATACTTGGAGCGTTGTATCCATACGACTCTCGTTACCTCTTTGCCTCATCAAGTGAAGTGAAATCACTGCTTAGCTTTCCTATACTCTCTCAGAATGCCTCTGTCAGGGCAAACACAAATGATTGATTTGATGGTCAAAGTCGATCGTCACCACCAGGCGAGTGTTTTTGTGGCAGGCCAGGGGCGTAATAAAGAGCTCGGGATGCAGCGCCTTCCAAAAGTAATTCACAAATTCAGTAATTTGGCTGACAGACAGGCCCATTTTCCCTTGAGCAATCATTTGTAGCTCCGCTGACTGCCGCCACCGCAAAGAATAGCGATAGTCCTCAGGTTGCAACACGACCAAGCTATCCAAAAGCGACCAGAGCTGCTGATAACTTTCTAGCCGGTGGTTACAGTCACGAGAAAACTGCTTATCTGCTGCTGTCAAGATGGGTGAGGGAAAGGGGAAGTCAGCGCTATTGATTTCGCTGGCAGGCAGCGGCTGAACACCGACTAGCCAACCTTCGAGTAACACAATAGAAGGCAATTGCACCCATTCAGCAGCAATGCGATCGCCCTGCCCCCCATACAAAGATTTATCAAACCGAGGGATCGCCACAGATTGTCCTGGGGCCCCTTGCTTGATCGTCGTTAGCATTTTCACCCCCAACTCAACGTCGTGAGTACCAGGAGGGCCCCTCCACACCAATCGAGGATCCTGCTGCCGCAGTTGCTGACGCTGCTCGTAGCTCAAGTACAGATCATCAATCGAGCAGCCCACAGCTCGCTGCTCCAAACACGCCAAGATCAAACATACGATTTTAGTCAGCGTGGTTTTTCCAGTGCCCTGCCCACCCAAAAGGCCCTGCACAAACGGCGTATTCGAAGCACGCTGAGATCGGTCGAGCTGCTGAGCCAAAGGCAGCCATAAAAGCCACAAGGGCACAATCCAGTCAGCCCAAGTGCCCAATACCGGTAACCGAATCGCCTTTGCCTTCAGCTGCTGGCAAAAGGTCTGTAACAGCTGAAGTCGACACTTTAAAGCCAGCTCTGCTTCCGGCACAGGTATTTGCCATATCTCCAACTGTCGGCTCTCTATCGTCCATGCTTGCAACCGCTGCATTTGTTCAACGGTAGGCTGCTGGCCATAGCCACAAGCAACGATAGTCCGCCAACTTTCTGAGTTGGATAAAGGTCCTAGGTCGGCCAAAGACTTTACGGGAGAAAATACCGACACGGACTTTAATCTAAATCTGCAAATTGAATAAAAACATGAACTGACTCGCCTTCTAGAGCAGCAGCCACAGAACCCACATGACGCATCAGAGGGGCAGCCACCGATTGGATTGTGCCGATGGCAGGGACGGCGTTGACAGCAGCAGGCGCGATCGCAACCCAGTCAGCATACACAACCGCATCATCAGCCGCTTCAAAAGGAGCCATAGCCTGAACGAATTGAGGAGCGTCAAGCAGCGAACGTCTCGGGGCAGCCAGTGCCGTTTCCATCGCAGCCAGAGAGCTGGTAAAAATCTCGATGTCACCTTGTTGTAGATGCAACCCTAATAGCTCCGTTTCCAAACCACTAGCAGATGAGCGCCGCCGCGTACTCGCCTTGAAGCGGGTCCAGGCAACCGCCTCTGTTTCGCCAATGCTCACAGGCACCACGCTATAGCCCGCCTTCGTCGCAGCTTGGTTCAGCTCATCGAGCCGCGTAGCCTCTCGCGCTACTGACAAAATCCAGTCGCTAGCGCGCCCACCGCTAATTTTTGCCAGGGCGTACTGTGACTGCATCCAACCAGAGAAAATAGATGATAGCTGAGTCGCTGAGTCAACGCCCCCCAAAAACGGAGGCAACAACTCTCTAGATAGGCCAGCTTTTTCCCAGGAGCCCACAAATTGGCTCAAATCACGACCGGTCACCGCCAGTTCAGTAGTTACAGGTGCATACATCAGCACATCCAGAGTCTGTTCATTCGGAAGAGAAGAGGAATCACCCACAGTAGAGGTGCCTGTTAAATTACCAGCATCTAGCGTTATTCCGTCTTTCGTTAAGCCAATGCTGAGCGCAATAAAATTTGAGCTCAAGGCACCGGGCTTTTCACCACGACTGAGCAATTGTGTATCTAAATAGGCCAACCCTATTCGCCGCGCTGGCAGGGCTGCGACGCGCTCTCGATAGGCAATATTCTGCGCGAGATTTTGGGCAGTTTGAGCAGATTGGAGGCCGTGGCGCAACGCCCGAATGTCGTTGGCAAAAACAACAAACTGCTCACCGACTAGCGCGCTCACGTTTGTAATATTCGAAGGCTGACCCGATCGCTGGCTAGAGAGGACACGAACACCGCTGATGTTTGTCGCCTGTCCAGGATTACCGAGAAAGGCCTGCTGTTGCCAAAACAACTGTAAAAAAGACTGTGCCTGCAACTGT
Organism: Cyanobacteria bacterium J06598_1; assembly: GCA_038529685.1. Lineage (GTDB taxonomy): Bacteria > Cyanobacteriota > Cyanobacteriia > Phormidesmidales > Phormidesmidaceae > Phormidesmis. Next base: position 20,866 of record JBCBDN010000019.1, read on the forward strand.
GCATCTGGCGCAATTTCAAACACTAAAAGATAGCCAGGCTGCTGTCCGTTCGAGTCATCTCTGTCTAGGTCTAAGTCGGTGTAGGCAAAGGTGACTTCAGAACCCATCCACGGCTGAATATCGCGGGCATAGTCGAGCCCGGTGAGCTGGCTCAGGTTTTGCTGTACCTGCTGGGCTTCCTGACGGGCCGAAGCCTGTAATTCTGGCCGAACCATCGCTTGCTGAAGCGCGATTAGCCGGTCAGGGCGAGTCAGCAACGAGATAGTAAAAGGAGAGTTAGCAGGAATGAGTGTTGTGGCCGCTGCAATGGGACGATCGCCGCTTTTTAACAGCGTCAATGGACTTAGCGATTTCAAAAAGCCGAAGCCGAAGCCACCCAGCAACAATAGACAGGTAGCGCCAATTATCAGCACCCGCCAAAATTTGCGCTCGAAGCGGTCACTTTCAGAACCGCGTGCAGCTACGCCCGTCATCGCTCAGCCTCTAATCCTAAACGCCGAATAGGTCGTCCGTGAGAACAAGTGTATACCTTGCGCTGTGCCCACGACGACCTATTTGATGAACCTAGCTGATGATCAAGGAAACGATAGTGAAGGACTTAAGTGGAGCCCCATCAAGCTTTACTCAAACGTTAGCCCAAACCTCTGTTGCGCCAAACCCCGATCAGCTCACCATCAATGCTGACTTCTTCAGCAGGATATTCCATTGGCTCAAAACGAGGATTTGCAGGTTTCAGCACGACTTTGCCTGACTCGAAGTGATAGTACTTTAGCGTCGTATTCGACTCTACTCGCGCAGCGACGATCGTGCCGTTACGAACCCGCTTAGGGTCTTGAACCTTACGCATAATGACGATATCGCCATCGTCAATCAAAGCTTCAATCATGGAGTCGCCGCGCACTCGGAGGGCAAAGTCAGTGCCTTTGAAGTTAATTGACGTGGGATCAAAATGCTCTACCGCATCGGTAAACGCTTCTACCATAGAGCCGGCTGCGATCGCGCCAAAAATAGGAACGCCCCGATCTTCTTGCAGAATCCGAATGGTGCGGGCCTGACCTTCATTCCAATCGATATAGCCCTTCTTGCGCAGGTGATCTAGTCGACTTTGAACCGGAGCAGGCGACTTCAGCTTCATTTCGCGCATCATCTGCCGAATTGAAGGCGAGTGACGGTTCTCACGGATGTAAGTCACCAGCCAATCGTAAAGCTCTTGCTGAGCTTGAGTTAAAGGTTCCATCGTGTTTTTTAGGCTAACAGCTACGCACTAATAAGAACAACTGTACCAACTAGAGAGTGCTTTGTCCAGCCTTCTGGCACACATCTTGATACACACCTACTAATAAAGGTTACAGACCTATCGGTGTTACTTTCGGGCAACTGACGCCAAAAACAAAAAGAGGCTCGCCTTAAAGGGGAACCTCTTCCTTCAACAGATACGCTTTTGACGTCTAGCGAATGTACTCTTTAAGTACGCTGTTACGATTTGGATGACGCAGCTTACGCAATGCCTTCGCCTCAATCTGACGAATACGCTCACGCGTCACATTGAAGATCTGACCGATCTCTTCGAGCGTCTTCATTCTGCCATCATCTAGGCCGTAGCGCAGGCGCAATACATCGCGCTCACGAGGACTCAACGTGCTCAAAACGCTCTCCAAGTCTTCACGCAGCAAGCTCTTAGAAACCTCATCTTCAGGGGTTTCACCATCAGACTCGATAAAGTCTCCTAGGCGAGAATCTTCTTCTTTACCAATGGGCGTTTCTAAAGAAATCGGTAGCTGTGCAGACTTAGCAATAAAGCGGAGCTTCTCGATGGTCATTTCCATCCGAGTCGCAATTTCCTCTTCAGTTGGCTTGCGGCCTAGCTCTTGAGAAAGCAGCTTTGTGGTCTTCTTAATGCGAGAGATGGTCTCGTACAGGTGAACCGGGAGGCGGATAGTGCGGGATTGATCAGCGATCGCGCGGGTAATCGCCTGACGAATCCACCAGGTGGCATACGTAGAGAACTTGTAACCTTTCTCGTGGTCAAACTTCTCAGCCGCACGGATTAGGCCCAAACTGCCTTCTTGAATCAAGTCCTGAAAAGACAGGCCTCGGTTCATGTACTTTTTCGCAATAGAAACAACCAGTCTCAGGTTGGACTGCACCATTTTGTCTTTGGCTCGCCGACCCAAGTGGAGGCGACGTTGAAACGCAGGTAGAGGCATGTCTACTGCATTTGCCCAATCGGCATCAGTGGGTTCATCCTCCATCTGATCGTCGATTTCGTCGTAAATTCTCTCTAGCTCCAGCAGGTCAGCAATCTTGCGGGCCAGCTCAATCTCTTCCTCAGCACGCAATAGGCGAATACGGCCAATTTCCTGCAGGTACAGACGAATAGAATCTTCTGTGTAATGCTTCTTCTTAGTTTGAGCCGCACGACGACGGGTCGTTTTACCTTTAGTCGCTTTAGTTGCCTTTTCGTCTTTAGCCTTAGTCGTTTTTGACTTAGTCGCTTTAGCTTTAGTGGTTTTAGTCGTTGTCTTCTTAGTGGCTTTTTTCTTGGTGGTTTTACCGGTCTCTGTGAGGTCGATCGTAGCGACTGCACGCTTGGATTTACCACCCTCTACGCTAGGGTCTAAAGTCTCAGTGCCTTCTTTAGAGGATTGAGTCATGCCGCGTTTCTTTGCTCCTTCTTAAATAAGTGATGAATTAATCAGGGACGTTCGTGTGTGTGATCAAAAACAATACTCAGACAGCTTCGTAGTGCAAATCACGATGAGAAGCTGTTTCAAGTATCTGTAAAGCGCTCCAAACTTTTACCAACGAATGATGTCTAGCGATCGCGTAAAGGGGTATCAGAGGGTTTTTCTACCCAGAGATAGATAGGCCAATTGGCCAAAGCGATAAGACAATAGTGAAGCAAGTAATGCTTACCTTAGGCTTGGTATAGGGAGATAGGGATGAATGCGCCTCTGAAAATCTACTGAATCCATGCTGAACTCATAAATGGCAAGCCATTCATATTACTTGTAAGAGATGACCTTCAAAAGACTACCCACTCATCAAGTAAAGTTTGACTATTCTTACCAGAGTCTCGCTGATTGTAGCTTTTCAGACAAAAATTCACCACCTGTAGTTCCTTAGTACAAATGCTTTATGTAGCATCCGCGTTCCTACAGTATTAACACGGACTTACAAAAATCGCCCAGGGTAAAAGTGGATTGCATACAAAGCAAACGCATCTTACCTACCGTTTTGATATCCGTTAAATTACTGAAGCGGGCAAGCGCTGTCAAACCCGTACACCTACGTACACAAACGGGCTGTAGCGCCGAGAACAGCACAGGCTGTACCCGCGTAATGTATCGCTCTTAGCATTTTCCAGTTGGATAAGGAATATTTTCAGCCTCTTTAAAGTTATCTTTCAGCACTTCTACTGAACAAGTTGCTTTTTAACACTGACCAAACATATTCAATAAGAAAAAATTATGCCATACATAATTTTTGCAAATATATTTTTCTCTAAAACTGCCTCTAACAATTATCTACGCAGAAGAAATAGATAAAACAGAGTTCCAATGGGCCCAACTATCTAAACTGGGTGTAAACACCTTTTTTGCGTAATCGCAGATTCATTCAGCGTGTCGAGTACCTCTGCACTAATGGGCTCGACTAGAAAACCGTCTATGCCAGCATTGTCTTCATTGGGTTGCCAGCTGCAA